>CAZYTV010000326.1:0-3975 GCA_964650455.1 uncultured Chitinophaga sp.
GGTTTGGGCAGGGAACTGTTCCTGCGGAATATGAGGGAGGAATTTTTTTGCATCGACAAAGATTCCATGACCACCAATGGGTTTTACAATAGGCACCCCATAGTCAATCATTTTTTCACCCAGGTAGATTACCTGTCCCACGCGGGCATGGATATGATCATCATCCACACTTTCTTTGATGCCGATCGCCATGGCTTCCATATCACGTCCGGCGAGTCCGCCATACGTATGCAGACCTTCATATACCACCACCATATTCCGGGCTTCTTCAAATACATCCCATTCGTTGATGGCCAGGAAACCGCCAATATTCACGAGTGCATCTTTCTTGGCACTCATAGTGGCACCATCGGTGTAAGAACAAATTTCTTTTACGATCTGGCGGATGGATTTTTTATCATACCCTTTTTCCCGCCGCTGGATAAAATGCGCATTCTCCGCCACCCGGGTCATATCATGAATGATGCGGATTCCATGTTTTTTGGTCAGGGCCCGGAGTTCTTTCAGGTTCTGAATACTGATCGGCTGGCCACCGGCCATATTTACACTGGTGGCAATACTGACATAAGGAATTTTTGCAGCACCGTGTTTTTTAATCAGGGTTTCCAGCTTTTTCAGGTCCACATTACCTTTGAAAGGAAATTCGTTTTCGGCATCATGTGCTTCATCAATAATGATGTCTTCGAATTTTCCACCGGCCAGTTCCTGGTGCAGCCTTGTCGTGGTGAAATACATATTGCCCGGGATAATATCTCCTTTTTTGATCAGGATTTTGGAGATGATATTTTCCGCGCCGCGTCCCTGGTGAGTGGGAATTAAATATTTATAGCCGTAAATTTCTTTTACCACCGTTTCGAGGTGATAGAAATTCCGGCTGCCGGCATAGGCTTCATCACCCATCATCAGTCCGGCCCATTGCTGATCACTCATGGCACTGGTGCCGCTGTCGGTCAGCAGATCTATATATACATCTTCTGATCTTAACAGGAATGTGTTGAAACCGGCTTCTTTCATCGCTTTGCGCCGTTGGGCAGGAGTGGTCATTTTAATCAGCTCCACCATTTTGATCTTATAGGGCTCGGCCCAGCTTCTTTTAATTATAGTACTCATTATTTAAGAGTTTAGTTGTTTAGGTGTTTAGAGGTTTAGCGGACTGGCGTAAGTTTTGCCGTGAAATGCCTGAGCATCGGGGTTTCTTCTGTTATCAGCATTCCTTTCAATTTATTCCGCTTGTTAAAAACATCGATGATGACTTCGGCCACGTAGTCAATATGGCTTTGGGTGTATACCCTGCGGGGGATAGCCAGTCGTACCAGCTCAAGCGCACCAGGTATAAGTTTGCCGTTTTCATCATATTTGCCAAACATAAGTGAACCTATTTCGACAGCCCGGATGCCTCCTTCTTCATAGAGGGCACATACCAGTGCCTGTCCCGGGTATTGCTCCACAGGGATATGTGGCAGGAATTCTTTGGCATCCAGGTAAACTGCATGTCCACCTGCAGGTTGCATGACAGGTACACCCGCATCTATCAGTTTATTGGTCAGGTATTCCATGCTGCGGATGCGGTACTGGAGATAATGCTCATCCATTACTTCCTGCAGCCCGATAGCAATGGCTTCGAGGTCGCGGCCGGCTAATCCACCGTAGGTAGTAAAGCCTTCAGTGATGATCAGGAGATTGCGGCATTGGATAGCGAGGTCAAGGTTGTTCATAGCCAGGAAGCCACCAATATTGGCAAAAGCATCTTTCTTGGCACTCATGGTGCAGCCATCGGCATAGGAAAACATTTCGCGGGCAATTTCAGGTACCGGTTTATCAGTATACCCTTCTTCCCGGATCTTGATGAACCAGGCATTTTCGGCAAACCGGCAGGCATCAATGAACAGCGGGATCTTGTATTCATCACACACTTTACGGGTCTCCCGGATATTCTGCATGCTTACCGGCTGACCACCTCCTGAGTTATTGGTGATGGTCAACATTACCAATGGAATATTTGCGGCTCCTTTTTCTTCAATAGCTTTACGCAAGGCAGCAATGTCCATATTCCCCTTGAAGGGAGCAGGGGTGGTTGGGTGTTTGCCTTCCTCACAGATGCAGTCGATACCTTCTGCCCCGGAGAATTCAATATTGGCCCGGGTGGTGTCAAACAGGGTGTTACTGATAAAGCATTTACCTTTTCCACCAAGTACGGTAAACAGTATTTTTTCCGATGCCCTGCCCTGGTGCGTGGGGATGATATAGGTCATATTGGTGATACTGCGGACAGACTCTTCAAATTTGAAGAAACTGTTGCTGCCCGCGTAAGATTCGTCACCCAGCATGATGCCGGCCCACTGGTTACTGCTCATGGCACTGGTGCCACTATCGGTCAGCAGGTCGATCAGCACATCACTGGCTTTAATCCGGAAAGAATTATAATCCGCCTTTTTTAAAATGGCCTGGCGTTCTTCTTTGGTAGTGAAATAAATCGGTTCCACCGACTTAATACGAAAGGGTTCAATGATTGTTTTCATTGCAAGCGTTTATGCGGCATTACAGCCGCGGATAAAAAATAGGAATTGATGTAACGGGGGTTACTTCACTATGTAGGCTTGCGGATGATATTTTTCCAGATGAGGGAGTTCATGGAGACGGGACAAAACTAGTTATCCGGAAGTACAGGAATCATGACTTTGGTCATTTACAAACGGAGTTTTGACCAGGAAATTAACAATAAATGCCAGCCCTGCTCTGTAACTTAAGGGTATGAAGCCTTTGATTGCTTTTATAGTACTTTTTTTACAGATTTCCTGTATGCGCAGGGTGAAGCCATATGAGCAGGTTTCAACGACAGATTCGGCAATGGTAATCACAGATACGGTTATTGCACCAGTACCGGTATGGGATCCCGTGGCTGATTCATTAGCAGGTATCCGGGAACGGGATAGTTTTTTTGCTGTTCCTCTGAAGAGGGTTTTTGTCAGTACTACGGGCAACTGCTGGGATCAATGTGCCGCTTTTTTTCTGGATACGACCCAGATAAACAGGGAGAGGCTAAAGGTCAGTTATGACGTTGAACCGGTTACGGACTGGCAAATGAATGTAAAGAAGTACAGGTATTGGTTTAGCTGGGATAATTATACACTGGGTATTACAGATCCATGCCCTGAAGATTATTGTCCTCAACAGTTTACAATAAATGGATTGCATTTAGAACCCGGTGTCCGTCTGGATACCACAGTTGCCGGTACATGGTTCCTTCACCACATCGTGTTATATGAAGATGATTTCTGGCGTATAACCGCCGGAAATCGTCGTTTTATTATGGCCAACGGTTTTATACGGAATTGTAACGGAATCGGTTGTGGCCAGTTGTATAATTTTCTATATGACCTGGATAACAATAAGGCCTTTGTAATTGATCAGTTCAGAGGCTATCAATTATATACCGGTTATAATCGCAGCACGGGGGAAGTGGAGTTTCTAAAGACTGATAAGGACAACTGGGACAGGTACAATTGCCTGTTTGAAACAGGTAAGGTCATAGTGTTGTCATTGGATGGGAAGCTCCGGTTTAAGACAAATGCAAAAGGGGAGCAGGTAGGGTACAAAGCCTGGCTGCCAATGTCTGCCGAAGCTGATTCACTATGCCTGTACAGTCTCACCCGCTGATCAGGCGCTGAACTGCTTCAGATGATGATCAATATGTTTCCAGGCGGATTTGCTCCATTGTTCCTTGGTCATATGGCCAAAAACCGGGTGTTTTTCTGTCGTTATACCTGCTTCATTAAACTGGCTGATCAGCTCCAGCAGTTTTGCTTTCTCCGTATTAAAATCCTTTAACTCCCCAGTCATAATATAGGTAGCGTCCGTTGGCAGTCCTTTCTTCCAGGGCTTTTCATCCCATAGTGTTTTCTTGAAAAGGGGCATGATGAGGTTAAAGAAAAAAGTTCCTTTAATAGTCTTGTGTCCTAATGCCACTTCGAGTGG
>CAZYTV010000327.1:0-2392 GCA_964650455.1 uncultured Chitinophaga sp.
ATCTTTTGCGGGAATAACCGCATATTCATTCCAGGCATCATGAAAAAAGAGTTGGGGCTTTTTTCCGGCACCTGAAGGACCGGTGCCGGATGTGCCAAACCCGCCACCACTGGTAAATGTCTGGTTGTTGATGCCAATATGGGCCAGGATTAAATAACGGGGTGATATCTGCGCATAAGTGAGCATCCGGAGTCTGCGGGCCGCTATATCCCAGGTCTTATTCTTCACCTCACCATTAATCATTGAGCCTGGATTATTTTGCTGGCTACGAACCCAGATCTGACCCCAGGTAATAAACCGTATATACTTTGTTCCATCCGTATTTAAATTGAATTTCATCCCTGTTCCATAATCCGGTGAGCCCTGGGAAAAGATGACCTGGAATATCAGGAGCAGAACAACGGAAAAGTAATATTTCATCGGTTTAGATTTGATCATTAAAGACTTTCCGGGGAAGGCGGGCATGTAAAAATAAAATGTGACCTGAAGCCGGAAGATGATTTTTGACAGCCTTTGAAATGAGTTAACGCCGGTATTTAAGGAATCCTGGGAATGGTGGGCTTTTGGCCACCTGCAGTCCTTTAAACCGTTTCAGTGGTGATAGTTGCAGTACCCGCACCGTAAACGGTAAAGCCAAATGTCCTGATCAGCAGGTGGGGCAGGCAGCGATAAATACCGCCCGTTGAAGGGTAGAAGACAGGTGTTTCCCCCGGAAAACAGTTTATTTCCGGTTGATAATATTGAATTCTGCAAGCAGGGACGTATGGGGGTCTGGTTGTACCTGTAGTAGCTTCCCTTTCCCGGTAATTAAGAAACTATGAGATGGTTTACTGAGATCAAATTGCCTTTGTTCTTTTATATTGCCTTCGTAGGTTAGTTCCATCTCGAGCAGGCATTCAAAGGGAATTCCTTTCTGCACCTGTTCTATAGTGATGATCAGGCCATCCGTCCCCGGATCTTTCTTCCAACTGATCGCCAGCTCCGGATTCACCCCTTTATACAGCCATTGATTAAAAAATGTTTCCAGTTCTTTCCCGGCTGCTTTTTCAAAAACATGTTGCAGGTCTTTTGTATCGGCATTGCGGCCCTTGTACTGTGCATAGTATTGCCGCACGCCGGCATGAAATACAGAATCACCTAACTGCCGGCGAAGCATGTGCAGTACCCATCCGCCTTTCTGGTAACTATTGGCATTGAGCAGGCTTTTATAATTGGTGGTGCGGTCCACCACGGAACGTTTACTCTCTTTTACAAAACCCAATACCGATGAACGGTCTTCCTGCATCCGCTTGTTCAGGCTGTCCGTGCCGTATTTCGCTTCCATATAAATATGTGTCAGGTAAGTGGCAAAGCCTTCACTTAGCCAGAGATGCGCAAAGCTTTTCTCAGTAGCCATATCTCCAAACCACTGGTGGGCGATTTCATGGGCAAATAATCCTTCTTCAGCACGCTGACCGGTGACTGAACTTTCATAATAAAAAATCGCCCCTGCATTTTCCATGCCGCCATAAATAGTTTTTGATTGTACATTGGCCAGTTTACGATAAGGGTAGGGGCCCACATACTGATCAAAAAATGCCAGCACGTCTGTTCCGACCCGGTAATCATAAAATCCTTTTTCTGCATTTTCAGGGAACACCCAGCTGCTGACCGGTATACATTGATTAACATAACCTGCATGCTGTACTGCAAATTCCGCGACACCAATCACCATGACCTTGGTAGGTAAGGGCACATCTTCCTGCCAGTGTGTAAACTTCCTGTCACCGGACAGACTGGTCTCCTCGATCTGAATACCATTGGATACAACCTGGTAACGGGCAGGTGCAGTTACTAAAAATTCAACAGTGGCTTTATCGCCTGGTTCATCCACACAGGGAATCCAGTGATGCGCCCGGTTGGGCCAGTTGTCAGCAAAAAAAGTACGCCGGCCATAACTGGTTTTCGAAATGATGAGTCCGTCGTCCGGGATGCCTTTGTAATGTATGGATAGTTGAAGGGTGTCTCCTGCATCGAATGGTTTGAGTGCGTCGACGGTCAGTTTATTTTGCAGGTGAGTGAAGCGGCTGTATTCAGCGTTATCGTTGCGGGAAGTTTCGAACGGGAATACGGCATGGCTGACCATCATCCCTTTTCTATTGGAGGCGATACTCTGCAGATCGAGGGTTACTGATTTGCCCGCTGTTTTAGTAACCAGTATAATCCGGGCAGTGCCAATGACAGTATCGTTGCGGTCATTCAGTTCAATGGCAAAACGGTAATGCAGAATATCTGTCTTTTGCTGGGCAGAAAGTACGAATGAATAAAATAGCGCAGCCAGGACCGTCAGGTATAATTTCATAAGGAACACAATATAGAAAAATTATTTACCCTTCCATAATGAAAAGGGTGA
>CAZYTV010000327.1:2402-3967 GCA_964650455.1 uncultured Chitinophaga sp.
GGTCGTTGCTGATGCCTTCCCGGAGCTGGTAGCTGAAAGAAAGCTGGTCATCGGTGATATTGGTTTCAAAATACCGGAATGAAATATTGGGATAAGGTTTCAGTTCTTCCCCGATTTCATACAGGTGGGTGGAGAGGATGAAGAGGGAGTTCTTGATTTTGATGAGTCCTTTAATGACCGTCAGCGAGCATTTCATGGCATCCTGCACATTGGTGCCTTTGAATAATTCATCGATGAGTACCAGCCATTTTTTCCCATTGTTTATTTTATCAATCGTGTTTTTGATCCGTTGTACTTCGTTGAAGAAGAAGCTTTCCCCCCTGGCAATATTGTCCACCACATTGATATTGCTCAGTAGTCCGTCAAACAGGGTAAGTTTCATTTGTTGTGCCGGCACCCCCATCCCGATATGGGCCAGGAACACAGCGGCGCCTACTGATTTGATCAGGGTACTCTTTCCGGCCATATTCGCGCCGGTAAGGAACAGGAAATTCTGCTCAGGATTCATCTGCAGATCATAGGGGACTGGTGTGGGCAATAAAATATGATACAGGCCCCTCGCATCCACCAGCGGGGTGCTTTGTTCAATAAATTCCGGAAAGCTGAGCTGGTAGGTTTTTACCGCCACTGCCATGGAATACCAGGCATCCAGCCGGCTGAAAATATCGATCAGTTCAAGTGTACTGTTTTTATACCGGCCACGGAGATGATAAGCGTAGTAAAGATTCTGCCCGGCACTGATTGGTTCTCCTCTTTTTGTTTCAGCCAGTTTGTGCAGGGGTGGTTCTTTGAGTAAACCGGTGATACGGTCAATGTATAATTTAATGGCAGGAGGCAGGTCAAGGTCGGTCAGCAGATCCGCTACCTGCCGAAGTCCCCGGTAAAAATCCCCGAAATGCGGCATGGAATACTTGATCATCGAGTAATCCGCATTGTGGAGCCATTTGTACAAAAGGTTATTAAAAGAGGCCGGGGCTTCACTGATCGGGTCAATCGGGTAGTCGAGAAATTTATCCATAACCAGTACCGTACCATTGCTGATCTCCGAAGGCCAGTGCTGTATATGTTCCATAAAGGTCCGGATCACTTTCTGTGTACCCCGGATCTTATTCAGATCACTATGCGGTTCAGTGAAGAATTTCCGTAGCCACTCACGGCCACCCACCGTACGGGTAAAGTTCAGTTTATGGAATATGGAGAACTCTTCCTCGGGGTGGAAGATGGATATGTCGTTGAAGGAAGTGTTGTCGATTTGCATAATTCTAATAAAAGAACCAAGAAGCCAAGATACCAAGATGCCAAATAAGGATCAAATTACAAAAGGCAAATAATAATCAATACATTCTTTGGAAGTTTTCTTGGGTATTGGGCTTTATTTTTTCTATGAAAAAAATCAGCTACTTGAAACAGTTTCAGCACTCGCCTTTCTTTTTCAAAATGGCTGTAAAAATCAATACAAACTCTTTAGCTTCCTGTCTCAATGTTGCTCTTTCTTCTTCTGCCACTTTACTGCCATCAGAAATAACCAGCTTTAACCAATATCCTGATTCCTTTGCTTCACGCCG
>CAZYTV010000328.1:0-3937 GCA_964650455.1 uncultured Chitinophaga sp.
AACGTCTCTGGGATGCAAAGAAAATGACATTTACACATGTCGATGAAGAGAATACGGTGGTGAAGGCAGGGTTTCGGGAAGGATGGAAGCTGGAGATCTCGTCATGAGTCAGGTGTTGGGCTATGGCGGTCGGGAGTCAGGAGTCGGGAGTAGTTGTCATCCTGAGCTTGCCGAAGGATGAAGAGTCGGGAGTCGGCAGTCAACAGTCAACAGCCCTTACTTCGATATTCTTTTTGAATCTTTGAACTGTTGTTGGACAAGAAATACTAAAAAAAGCACCAATCTTACTTAGAAGGATTGGTGCTTTTTTGATTATTGTAATTTTAAATTTATTTGGCTTCTTGGTGTCTTGGTTCTTACACCAAGCTATCTTATTCAGTAATGATCCGTATTATATCCAAAAGTTCCTTCTGTTTATACCGATCCTTGTCATTATCAAAACACTTTCCAAACTCCTCCAGTAATTGACCGATTACTTCCTTGTTCCGGCGGGGCTTAAAGAAATGCCCTGTGGGAGGGACGGAGATACGTTTGAAATAGCTATCCACATCGGCATGGGTAAAAACCTGGCCGGAGGTCGGGTCAATAAAGAATTCAATTTTCTGACGGGGTTCCAGCAGGTTTTCTTCTGAGTAGCCGGGTTTGAAGTAGGCCACAATAAACTGTTTAGGGATGGTAATTGCTTTTACAGGAATATCCAGCAATTCACAAAGAATCAGGTATAAAATTCCATTACTGACCTGGTTACCTCTTTTGGCTTCCAGGGTCTTATTCAGGAGAAATTCATTGGGCTCTTTATAATTTGTTTCACCGCCTTTCAGGCCGTAATAGCTATACAGGATACTGGTGACCACATTGATCTGTTCCAGCGGGGTGAGGTAGTTGTTGAGTTCTAGCCAGATATTCCGTCTCACTTTTTCCATTTCCTGCATAACATGTGCGCTGGAAAGGTCAGGGTACTGGAATTTGGCGGTCAGTAAAGCTCCAAGCATCAGGTCATGATGACCAGCCAGGCTCCATTGACGGAAATCCTCGGTAAGATCTGTAAAATGTAGGCGGTGGATCAGTAATTCAATGCGTTGCTGGGTCACTTCATCCGGAGTGGTCTCCCAGAGATGTTCGAGATTGGGGATAATGACTTTTCCAATGTCAACGATCTTATTGGAGACCAGTCCGAAGACTTCTTCATCAGGATCATCGATCAATGTAAAAAGTGCCGATATCTCTTTGGTGGTTTCCATGGTTGCGATTTCACCACAATATCTACTTTGGTGATGATATGAAATAGTTAATTTTTTCCACAGGTGGGGAGAAACCAGTCCTCTTTCGCTAAAGCTACGGAGGATAAGTCGGCAGTTGGCAGTAAGCAATCAGGAGTTGGGAGTATGTAGTTGTCATCCTGAGCTTGCCGAAGGATGAGGAGTCCGGAGTCGGTAGGCAGTACTCAACAGCCCGTTATAAGTTTTCTTAACTGAATCTTTGGAGTGTAATTAAGTAGTGTTACAAAAAAGAACCAAGCCTCCTTAGAAGGATTGGTTATTATTTGATCCTTGATTTTTGATTATTATTTGGCATCTTGCCTGCCCACCGTTGCTTCAGCGAAGGTGGGGCGTCTTGCTTGCTCACCGTAGCTTTAGCGAAGGTGGGGTTCTTGTACTTTTCTCCCCACTACCATCCAGTCCCACGGCCTTGGTTCCTTTATCTGTTTGGGCGGATGGTGAAACTCGGTGCTCCAGTCATATTCAATCTTCTGGAATTCTTCAGCCACAAAACCGGCTTCTGCCAGTAAGAATTGTAATTCTTCTTTCAGGTAATGTTTATGCGGTACTTCATCAATATCGGCATTGCCCTCGCGTATATTGTTCCATTTGCGCAAGGCTTCTTTGCTGTTTTTTTCTTTGGGGAAATAACGGGTGTCGATTTTGTAGTAATGCTGAATAATATTGGTCAGGAGATGAGATTCCAGCGAAGGGACGGTGATCACGATGCGCCCGCCTTTTTTGATACAGGCACCCAGGGAGGCAAAGAAGATGTCGCGGGCTTTCTTATCTGGAGTGAGGATGGCATTGATACAAATACCGAAATCACAGGCTGGAACCTTTGTCTTTTTTCCACTCATGTCCGACCGCAGGTAATCCACATTTTTATAGTGGGGATATAATGAGGCGGCTATTTCAAGATTCTTTGCCGATATATCCACTGCCACGACTTTTTTGAAAGCAGGGGAGAGTACGGGCAACCATTTGCCAATGGCACAGCCGATATCGATCACGGTTTTGTTTTTACCCGCGTTTTTTTCAATGACTGTACGGATCAGGGCTTTCTTATCATTGTGCAGGACATCAAATATTTCCTCCCCGTAGGTCGGGGCCATTTTTTCCCAGTAGGAGCGTTTCATGAAAAATAGTTTAGTAAGTACTGCTGTAAAATAGGGAATTCTTTCTATCTGAAAAGGGCTGCTTTGATCCGGGAAAGCAACGATGACTTTTCGGATTCTTCAGGCACCAGAACTTTTAAATTCTGATAATAGGCTACAAGCCTGTCGTAGAGTAATTCTTTAGCCGGCGAATTTTCTGAAAATAGAGAGGTTGGATCTTTAGCCGCCGCCAGGAATAAATGTGCAGGAATGGTTAACCGCTGCCTGTAACGGATCCTTTCTTCCTGAGAATTCCGGATACAGTTTTCAGCTTCTTTTGTTAATGGAAGAACAGGGTCTAAGTTTTCAAGGTCCAGGACTCCTGAATGGCTATTTCGTATTGCTTCAATGAGATCAGTTTCAGTGGTAAAGAAAAATTTTCGCAATGAATCTGGTTTGTTGAGCCTGCAATCCGCCAGAAATAAATGCATGGTAGAAATATAGTCATAGCCTGTTTCAAGCGCAATAAGCCTCGACTCACGTATGATATCTTTTACTGCTGAAGTAAAACGAAAGTTATCCATAGATAGCGGGCTTATTTCTTCTTTGCCGCCTTCTTCTTCACTGCCGCTTTCTTAGCCGGTGCTTTTTTAGCAGCGGTCTTTTTTGCCCCGGCTTTTTTCGCTCCTCCTTTTGATTTTTTACTGAATGCACCGGGTACTTCCTTTTCAATAAAAGCTTTTACCTGCTCAATGGTAAAGGCAGCCGCTTCCTCTGGTGTATAGCGGGTATCATCATCCTTCTTCGGGATACGGATGATCTTTTTGCCAAACTTGATAATGGGACCCCAGCGGGCATTCTCTAATGTGATCTTATCTTCCGGCCAGCGCTGGATATAACGATTGGCTTCTTTCTTCACCTTGGCATCGATCAGTTCATCCATCTCAGACTGATTGAGCCTGGCAAAATTGTACCGCTTCGGCACATTGATAAACATGCCATCCCATTTAATATAAGGCCCAAAACGACCGGTGCCCTTGGTGATGGCTTTGCTATCGTAAGTGCCCACCGGTGCATCGGCTTTTTGCTTTTCCTTGATGACCAGGATCGCTTTGTCCAGATCAACAGTAGAAAGATCCGTTCCCTTGGGCAGGGATACAAATTCATCTCCCCATTTCACATACGGACCAAAACGGCCTACATTGACGGAAACTTCTTTTTCTTCATATAATCCCATGGAACCCTGTGCTCCAAAGAGGTTCATTGCTTCTTCATAGGTGATGGTCTCTATACTCTGTCCGGTCGGGATCTTGGCAAAACGTGGTTTTTCCTCATCATTGGCTTCCCCGATCTGGATCATCGGACCAAAACGTCCCATCCTTGATACCACCGGCTTGCCGCTATCCGGATCCACACCGAGCACTCTTTCGCCTTTAATCCGTTCCGCATTTTCTATCGTATTTTCCACGTCCTTTTTAAAAGGGTCGTAGAAATCAAGGATCATCTTGTTCCATTTCATCTTGCCCTCGGCCACTTCATCAAACTCTTCTTCAATACGGGCGGTGAAACTGTAATCCATGA
>CAZYTV010000329.1:0-3921 GCA_964650455.1 uncultured Chitinophaga sp.
AAGGCTGAAGACAATCCTTCAGTTGTGGTGCGGGTGCTGGCGATTGCCAACCAGTTTAAGATCCCGGTGAAGTTTATAGGAGTGGGCGAAAAAATGGAAGACCTGCTGGTTTTTGATAAGCATGAGTTTGTGGATAGTTTGTTTAGCCTGGAGAAGTGAAGAGAGATGAGTAATGAGTAATGAGCGGGAAGATGCTGACCGCAAAGCAAGGTATCTGACAACTGACACCCGACAACTCACAACTGATTTAAATGAAGACAAAGAAACTACATAAAGACAAAGTCAATATCATCACCCTCGGGTGCAGTAAGAATATGGTCGACAGCGAAGTGCTGAGTGGTCAGCTGCTGGCCAATGATATTGATGTGGTGCATGAGAATAAGAAGCTGGATCACAATATTGTGGTGGTGAATACCTGCGGGTTTATTGATAAAGCCAAAGAGGAAAGTATCAATACTATTCTGGACCAGGTGGAACTGAAGCGGCGCGGGAAGCTAGATAAAGTATATGTGACCGGCTGCCTGAGTGAGCGCTATAAGAATCATCTCGAGGCGGAGATTCCCGAAGTGGACGCTTATTTCGGTACCATGGAGCTGCCGTTGATCTTAAAGCAGTTTGAGGCCGATTATAAGACTGAATTGGTTGGGGAACGTCTGCTGGCCACCCCTCAGCACTATGCCTATATGAAAATTTCAGAGGGCTGTAACCGCACCTGTTCATTTTGTGCTATACCACTGATGCGTGGTCAGCACGTGAGCCGATCAATGGATGACCTGGTGAAAGAAGCAGAAGGGCTGGTGAAGAAAGGCGTAAAGGAAGTTATGCTGATCGCCCAGGAACTGACGTATCACGGACTGGATATTTATAAAAAGCGGTTGCTTGGTGATTTAATGAACCGGCTGGATGATGTGAAAGGACTGGAATGGATCCGGCTGCATTATGCATATCCTTCTAAATTCCCCCTCGAAGTACTGGATGTGATGCGTGACCGGGAGAATATCTGCAATTACCTCGATATGCCCCTGCAGCATGCGGCCAACAATATGCTCAGGGCCATGAAACGACAGATCACCCGCGAAGAAATGGAAGAACTGACCATCGCCATCCGCGAGAAAGTACCGGGTATCTGTTTACGTACCACCCTGATCGCCGGATTCCCCGGGGAAACGGAAGATGATGTGGAAGAACTGAAAGGGTTCCTCCAACGTCAGCGTTTTGACCGGGTGGGCATTTTTACCTATTCACACGAAGAAGGAACCAGTGCCTATGACCTGGTGGATGATGTTCCGGCTGAAGTAAAAGAGAGCCGGGCACAGGAGATCATGGAAGTACAGCAGGAAATTTCCTTTGAACTGAACCAGGAGAAAGTGGGCAAAGTCTTTAAAACCCTGATCGATAAAAAAGAAGCCGGCCGTTACCTGGGCCGTACCGAGTTTGATTCGGTGGAAGTGGATAATGAAGTGGTGATACACTCAGCTAAAAAACTCCCTATAGGAGAATTTGTGAATGTGAAGATCAGTAAGGCGTATGATTATGACCTGGAAGGGGAGATCGTTTAAGTAAGTCAAAATTCAAAAGTAAAAATATCATATACTAAAGTGGAAGGTTCTTCCGCTATAGTAAGCTTTTTGACTTTTTACTTTTGAATTTTGACTTCATTTCTGGTCATTATTCAGGACTTTTTCTGTCCGGATCAGGCAGCAGTGGACCGTATCGTTACAGTGCTTAATTTTGCAGGGATGATTGCTTTTGCTAAACGATTACTCCTGGCAGGTTTCGGCCTGTTTAGCCATCTTGCGTATGCACAGCCGGCTGCGTTGAATGAGGCTACCCCGGCCTATCCTATATCTTCAAAGGATGAGTCCATTCCCGGTGTTCATAAACCATTGCCATTTGAACTTCCTGCTTCCGGGATTGTATCAGAACCCGGAACAAACCAGCTTTTATTTTCTGCTACAGTCAGGAAAGGTAAATTAAACGGCGGCTGGCAAAGCTGGTATCCCAACGGGGTCGTTTGTGATTCAGGAAGAATGGTCAGTAATTTACCGGATGGAGGCTGGGTATTCAGGAACGAAGAGGGCGATATCACGGCGATCCGGCATTATAGTGCGGATAAGTTTTTACGGATCGCTGGTGAAATGCAACACTATCATCCCAAACGTAGTTTTTATTTCCTGGCTGGTTTGTATCAGCGTAACCGGTCGGCCGCACTACAATACCTGGATGCAGGATATTCATTTCCCGGCAGCAGGTCGCGGAAACCCGTATCCACTTTAAAACAACTGGCCGAAGAGAATACAAGTCCGGGTTATTCCTATCACCCGGTATTTGTACAATGCCTGCATGAAGGATTGTATATGAATTTTTTTTCCGGGGGAATGGTCCGGGACTCTGGTATCTATAAAGATGGTATGAAATCAGGAAAATGGATACATCGGGATACGGTTCAGAAAGGATGGTTTCAGGGAGCTTACAAACACGGTATACCTGTAAAGGAATGGAAACACTTTGACCAGGAAGGGCGTCTTGTGGAAATAATCTTCTATGACCAGTCAGGCCGTATCAGCTGGCGTAAAAAAATAAACAGGCAACCTGCCCGTACGGGAAAGTTGCCTGCCAGATAAAACTGCTTAATCATCATCATCTTTATCATTCTTTTTTTGTGGCGATCCCGTGCTGTCTGTTGCGTTAAGTCCGGGTGTAACGAGCTCGTTTTTTTTACCATCTTTATCTTCCTCATCTTTTTCACCCCCTATTCCGGATTCATTTTCTCCGGCAGTTGTACCGCTTTGCAGTTCCGTATGCCGGATGAGTCCGCCGAGATGGGCTGTTTGCGCCATGGTACCAAATGAGGCCAGGGAGAAAAGAACGACTAATGACAGCAGGACTTTGGCCAGGCTTTGTTTTTTACGTAATACCAGACCTGCCAGGGCCAGTACCCCGGTAATAATAATGACGATTAACGAAATTTTTGCCATGTCTTCATGACGTTCGATAGCATTTTCGGTCACCCCGGCTGCTTTTTCCACCAGTTCTTCGGTGCCTTCACCTGTTAAGAAAACGGGCGCGGTAAAAAGGGCTGCCGCCACCAGCAGGTATAAGGAAAGGGAAATAAAGCCATCGTTTTTCCTGAACATACCCAGCAGGAGGATGAGTCCGCCGATAATGGAAAGGAATAGGGGGACATGATTCAGGGCTAAATGAATTTGTGCTGCATTCATACATTAATATTTTTATAAGTATATAAATAAGGGTTGTGTACAATGGATATTGCATTGTACTTAATTATCAGTGGAAATTGTTACGCTTTTGGAGGATGGAATACCGCGTTTGCCCGGTAACAGGGCACACCTTCCGGATGAGTGATCGGTTCATTGATCAGCAGGAATTCAGGACGGGAACGTTGTTCGGTCCTGTACATGGTTACAGTATTGTCGACATGCCCGATTGCATTCATTTCTTTAAAGGGAAGTTCATTGTCATCGTCGTCATCATTGTCCTGCGGATGATTGGCTGTATAATGTAATTGCAGAAAGCCAAGAAAACTAAGAGATGCATCTGTGTGACGGTGCTCGCGGAAATGTTTTATCAGTTCCGGTAGTTTGATCAACTGGTGCAGTTCAGTTGTACTGAACAGAAATAAAGTGGCCAATATGGTAAACAGGGTTGAACGCAGACAGCTTTTTTTGAAAGGTACAAATAAAAAAACAGGTTTTCAGCAGGATGGCCTCCCAGGTGACGGACATGTTACTAAAAAGCTGTTAATCTTTTTTATCCGGCAACAGATACCCCGATCAGTTTACCGATTCCAAAGGTAATAGCCGCAGCCGCCAGGCCAAAGACCACCTGCCGGAAGCCGGAAAACCAGATGCTCTTACCAGTGAACAGGGTGATGGCGGCACCGATGATGAACAATCCCAC
>CAZYTV010000330.1:0-3898 GCA_964650455.1 uncultured Chitinophaga sp.
CCGGGAACTGGATATACAACCAGTAGTGAATAAACAAACCATGACCCTGGATTATTTTGAAAACAAGAAACTTTATTTTCTGAAATGGCAGGACGGTATTATTAAATCAGTCAATTAATTACCCGCCTGAACAATATGGAGTCAGCCTGTGCAATCCTCTCCCGGATATACAATTATTAAACAATGGCTTGAAGCAAAAGGTTTCAGGCCATTTTTATTCCAGGAAGAAACCTGGTCTCATATTTCAAATGGCCAGAGCGGCCTGGTGAATGCCCCTACCGGTTGCGGGAAAACCTATTCTGTTTTCCTGGGAACCCTGATCAGGTTTATTGATAAGCATCCCGGTGAATACCGGACTAAAAAAAACAACGGATTACAGCTACTATGGATCACCCCCCTGCGTGCACTGGCCAAGGATATTGGCCGGGCCATGGAAGAAGTGCTGACAGAATTAGGACTGCCCTGGCGGGTTAGTATCCGGAATGGCGATACGTCTGTTGCGGAAAGAACCCGGCAAAAAAAACAGGTTCCTGAAATCCTGATCATCACCCCGGAGAGCCTTCATTTACTCCTGGCGCAGAAGGGTTATCCGGACTATTTCAGTTCGTTAGCTGTTATTGCCGTGGATGAGTGGCATGAGTTATTGGGTAGCAAGAGAGGTGTGCAGGTGGAACTGGCTGTATCCCGCCTGGTGCATGTACAAGCTGCTCCGTCCAGACGGCCAATGGTCTGGGGAATTTCGGCCACCATCGGCAACCTGGACGAAGCTGCGGATGTTTTACTTTCACCACTGCAACAGAAATGTGTAACCGTAAAAGCGGTGCTGAACAAAGCAGTCCGGGTACAGTCTGTCTATCCGGATGAAATAGAAAAATATCCCTGGGCCGGTCACCTGGGTATTAAACTGGCCCATAAGCTGATTCCTATTATACAGCAGAGCCGGACCACCCTAATATTTATTAATACCAGAGGTATGAGTGAAACCTGGTACCAGACTCTGCTGGATATTTGCCCGGAGTTGTCCGGCACGATTGCCCTGCATCATGGAAGTATTGACCCCGGGTTACGTAACTGGATTGAAGACAATTTACACAGCGGCAAACTGAAAGCCGTGGTTTGCACCGCCAGCCTTGACCTGGGGGTGGATTTCCGACCGGTTGAAACAGTGATCCAGGTGGGGTCTCCCAAAGGTGTAGCCCGGTTTTTACAAAGGGCCGGCCGGAGCGGCCACCAGCCGGATGCTGTTAGCCGCATTTATTTTCTGCCCACCCACTCACTCGAGCTGACAGAAGCGGCAGCTCTTAAAACAGCAATCGAAGAAAAACTGATTGAGAGCCGGGTGCCCTATACGCTCTGCTACGATGTTTTACTGCAATTCATCAACACGCTGGCTATTTCAGAAGGATTTACCTCCACGCAATTATATGAAGAAATCAAAACCACCTATTGCTACCGGGATCTCACGGAAGGGGAATGGGGAGAGTTATTACATTTTGCCACACAGGGCGGCCATGCCATGCAGCAATATGATGATTTTAAAAAAGTGGAACTGGAGGATGGCGTTTACCGGATGAAAAGCCGTAAACTGGCGATGCGGCACCGGATGCATATAGGTACAATTGTCAGCGATGCGATGCTGAAAGTTAAATTTATCACCGGTGGGTATATTGGTGTAATTGAGGAGTATTTTATATCGCGGCTGCTGCCCGGCGATGTATTTACCCTGGCCGGCCGGAACCTGGAATTTGTACTGATCAAAGACATGACCGTCCTGGTCCGGAAATCTTCCAGTAAAAAATCCATTGTACCCAGCTGGAATGGGGGCCGTATGCCGTTGAGCGCGAATCTTGGTAAAAAACTCAGGTCTGAATTAAACAGGTACCGGCAGGGTACTTCATCCGAAACCGAAGAACTCAGGGTGTTGCATCCTCTCTTTGAATTGCAGTCATCCCTTTCGCATGTACCGGCCGAAAATGAACTGTTGATAGAACAGATTGAAACAAAAGACGGTTTCCATCTCTTTGTATACCCATTCGAAGGACGGCTGGTGCATGAAGCCATGGCTGCTATACTGGCCTGGCGGATCAGCCGTATTCAACCGATTACGTTTTCCTTTGCCATGAATGATTATGGATTTGAATTACTGAGTGATCAACCCATACCGGTGGATGATACCAATGTATACGAATTGTTTACCACGGAGAACTTACTGACGGATATCCATCGTAGTGTGAATAATACCGAGATGGCCCGCCGCAAGTTCAGGGATGTGGCCGTGATCGGGGGGCTTATTTTCCAGGGCATGCCCGGAGAAAAAAAGAAAGCCCGTCATTTGCAATCATCCGCCTCTCTTTTATTCAATGTATTCAGTGAATATGATTCCGGCAACCTGTTACTACGGCAGTCTTACCAGGAAGTCCTGGACCAACAGATGGAAGAAGTGCGGTTAAGGGATATGCTGGAGCGGATCCGGCAATCCAGGATCGTCCTTACCTTTCCGGAACAACTCACGCCTTTCTGCTTCCCGATCAAAGTGGACAGCATGCGGGAAGACCTGTCTTCAGAAAAACTCGAAGACCGTATCAAAAAAATGCAACAGCAACTGAAAAAAGAATAAATAGTTTTATAGATTTGGCACCAGTCTATGAAAAACCCGATTCCACATATTCTCCGAGAGCAAACCCTTTGGGTATCCCCTGAGCGTTGTATTTTATGGGAAGAAGAAAATACGCTGATTGTGGCAGATCTTCACCTGGGCAAATCAGGACATTTCAGGAAAGAAGGGATCGGTATCCCGCAGAATATTTACAAGGCCGACCTGCAGCGGCTGATGGCCCAGCTATATTTATATAAAGCAGACAGGCTGATCATCGCCGGTGATTTTACCCATAGTACAGCCAATAAGGAACTGGATCTGTTTCTCAAATGGAGAAAGGATTTTTCGTTACTGCAGATTGACCTGGTAAAAGGTAATCATGATATCCTCGCTGATCAATGGTATGAATCAGCAGGGATCCATGTCCATGAGTGGAAACTCGCCACTGGTCCGTTTTTGTTTTTACACGATAAAAAAGCGGAAAAAGACCTGACCGAAGCTGAATTAAACATGTACCGGTTTACAGGCCATCTGCACCCGGCAATCACCTTGAAGGGAAAGGGTAAACAAAGCTTACGTTTCCCTTGTTTTTACTTTACCAAAAAATATGCGGTACTACCGGCATTCAGTCGTTTCACCGGGGGCTATAAAGTTGAACCGGCTGCTGATGACCAGGTCTATGCCCTGGTGGATGACGGTATTATGTTGTTGTCTTAAGGTTTGCGGCGAAGCTGGTTATAATCCAGGAAATAAATAAAGCGGATGGTTACTTCATTCCCGTGACGAAGATCAAAGGTCTTTCCAAGATTACGCAGGTAATTGTTCTGACCGGTGGCAAACTGAATATTTTCTTCATTACCCAACCAGTTTTTATAGCCCAGGATCAGCCGGCTCCCCAACCGGAAATCCCAGGTCAGGAATGCATCCACATTAAATACATTAACATTCTCATCCTGATTGCTGATAAAGGCACGGCTGATCAGGTTACCCAGGTTGTCAACATTATGAAAACTCTCATAATTTACTTTATTCCAATAATGTCTTGCCCGGACAGTAAGATTCAGGCGATACGCAAAATTGTAAATTCCTGAAAGGACAGTGGTGAAATCACGGTTCTTCCGGAAACCAACGATAGGTTCCCCGTTTGTTTCCCGCAAAAAGGCATATCCAAGCTGGTTTTCTTCCAGGTGGGAGTTGGTTTGCAGATCCAGTGAGAAGCGGTCACCGAACCGGTAGCGGAGTCCGAGTGAAATGCCCTGGTAGGTATTGCTGAATTCAGGTGCAACGGCATAAATAAATCCA
>CAZYTV010000331.1:0-3813 GCA_964650455.1 uncultured Chitinophaga sp.
GGCTGTGGACCAAACAACGGGGCGGGAAGGCTGCGAAGGTGATCACCGGTTTTACCGGGAGTGAAAGCGACCTGGAGGAACTGGGAAAAAAATTGAAATCCTTTTGCGGCACCGGCGGCTCTGTCAAGGATGGAGAAGCCATTGTACAAGGCGATCAGCGGGAGAAAGTGCTGCAATGGCTGCTGAAGCAGGGTTATGGGCAGGCGAAGAAAGCAGGAGGATGAGACTAGTTAGTAGTTAGTAGTCGGTAGTTAGTAGTCAATGCACCTCCTGAGAAAATAACCCTTCAAGATCAGTTCCGGTTATTGAAGTATTTTTTTCTCTTCTTCTGAATCATTCAGTTTGTAACTCAGGGCTCCGCTCGGACATTTTTTTACCTGTTCAATAATTTGTCCGGTAGTGGCACCATCCATTTTGATCCAGGGCCTTTTCCTGGGATTGAATACGGCGATCAGCCCCTGCCAGCACAATTTGGAATGAATACAGGCTCCTGGCTTCCAGATAACTGTAATATCCTTATTACTATAAGTCAATGTTTCCTTTGGCATGACCGGTATTAATTATGTTTTTTCAAAACGATGGCATGTTAAAAAAGTAGAAATTTTCAGCCACCTACGTAGAAGGTGTATTGACTACTAACTACCGACTACTAACTTCCGACTTTTACAGTGGTAAGAAAGCAAATCTTCCAATACCCTGAAAGCTATACTAAGACACCAGCTACTGTCCCTGTGCCAGCGAATACGCCTTCTTATCTCCCCAACTGTTCAGTAACTCAAAAGAACAGATTTTGAAATTACCACTCATGCTGACATATAGCCCGATCACATCCTGTTGGTTGAGCGGTTCATTGTCGATGCTTTCAAAGCGGACATTATACTGATTAACGAGGTTGGTATAAACAGATCCGGTCGGCCATACCTGCGTGCCACGGTTGCTGATATTGACCAGGTTGAATTTAACACCTGCATGACGTTTGCATTTTTCGGCAATAGCCTGGGGTTGCTGGCTGCTTTCGATAAAGAGGTCCACACCCGCGATCACTTCATCTTCTGATTCCTTGGATATCATCATGGAGTTAATCTCCAGTTTAAGCGGGGTGGGAGTACCGGGTTCATTGGGGATGATTTCCCGTGCGCCAACCTGGGGCGTTTTGCCAAAATTGCTGATGATGGCTTCGGCAAACTGGGTGGTGTTAACTGAAGGTTTGGTTTTGTCGCCAAAATCGCCGGTATGTATACCACTTTCGAGGGTGTACAACAAAGCATTTTCAATGATGGCCGCATTTTCCGTTAATCCGACATGACGGAGCATCGCCAGTCCGCTCAGTAAAAGAGCGGTGGGGTTGGCGATATTTTTACCGGCAATATCCGGAGCAGTACCATGAACGGCTTCAAAGATGGCAATATGATCGCCGATATTGGCTGAAGGAGCAAAGCCCAGTCCGCCTACAAGTCCGGCGCACAGATCGGAAACAATGTCTCCTTGTAAATTGGTCAGTACCACCACATCAAAAAGATCAGGACGGGTTACCAGTTTCATACAAAGATCATCCACAATGATATCATCGGATTTCAGGTCAGGGTATTCTTTGGCCACTTCATTAAAACACTCGAGGAAGAGACCGTCGGTGATCTTCATGATATTGGCTTTATGTCCGCAGGTGATTCTACGGGCTTTTTTCTGACGTGCCATTTCAAAGGCATAACGGATGACCTGCATACTGCCGGGACGGGTGATAAAGCGGCGGCTGAGCGCTACATCGTGTGTCAGCATGTGCTCGATACCCCCGTAAGTGTCTTCGATATTCTCACGCACCACCGTAATGTCGATAGGGATGCCGGCTTTACTGAAAACGGTATCCACCCCATGCAGGGTGCGGAAATCTCTTTTATTGGCAAATGTGTTCCAGGTTTTGCGGGCCGTAACATTGATACTCTTTACACCCTTTCCTTTGGGGGTTTCCATCGGCCCCTTAAAAAGTAATCCCAGGGATTCGATGCTCTGTTTAGCCTCCGGGGTCATGCCATTGTTAAACCCCTTGTCAAATACCCATTTTCCCATATCCACGTATTCATACTCGAGGGGTACTTTGTTGGCATTGAATATTTTAAGTACGGCTTCCATGATTTCCGGGCCGATTCCATCTCCTTTAGCTACAGCGATTTTCATGTAAATTCAGTTTATTCAGTGGGGCAAAAATAAGGGCTTGTTGCAAAAACAACGTGAAAGAAATGCCGGGGTTCACTGTCTGCTGCAATTTCTTTAATTTTACTGTATGACAAGTATGATCTCTGAGGGCGTACAAGTGAGTGTCGAAACATTTTACCAGGCTGATTACAGCAATCCGCTGCAGTCGGAGTACATGTTTGCCTACCGCATTACGCTGGAGAATCATAATGCTTTTCCGGTAAAACTGCACCGCCGTCACTGGTTTATATTTGATAGTAACGGCACCCACCGTGAAGTGGAAGGGGAGGGCGTAGTGGGAGTGCAACCCACGCTGCAGACCGGTGAAAATTACCAGTATGTCAGTGGCTGCAACCTGCGCACTGAAATGGGAAAAATGTATGGCACCTACCAGATGGAGAACCTGCTCAGCCGCAATATGTTTGATGTACGGATTCCTTCATTTGAAATGATTGTTCCTTTCAAGGGCAACTGATCTTATTTCGGTTTGTATTTGGCCTGTTCATTAATGACAGACGGAGCGGTCCGCATGATTTCCTCTACACTCAGTTTTTCGTTTTTTGCGGCAAATTTCTTTACGATCTGCCAGCCGATCCATTGACCGAGGTTACCTGGTGAAAAGTCCTGCGGCATACCCTGTGTAAACGGGGCTTCCCCGATATAGGTCTGGATGACAGCCGGGCTGAGTGAATTCAGTTCTTCATTTTTTACAATAAAGGACCAGATCATTCCTTCATTTGCCTTACACCAGTCCAGTTGCTTCTGGCTATAACCGGTTTTCAACGAATCCGGGGCTTCCGGCAGAAACTTATCCAGTACATACCATTGCTTGCCTTTTTCGATCATTTGTTCGATCAGGGGTTTACCGGCACTGCGGTCAGGAAAGATTTCCTCGGTAACTGATTTCATACAATTGGCCACCATGTATTCCGGAGAAAAACGACGGGAGATGTAAGTGGGAAACATTTCCTGGAAGACCGGAGCCTGGTATTCTGTAAAATTGCTGCCGGCATACTGCTGCAGTCCGAAAGCAAAACCATCATTGGTATTAGCCACGCCGGGTGCATCAAAGGGACCGGTAAAAAGAATGGCGTTGCTGGTTTTGTATTGCGGGAAATAATGTTTTACATACCGGAAAGCCTGCTCCAGTTCTTTTTGCAGCCTATCCGTGTTTTTAAATTTATTATTGAGGAATTGCTGCACCGGCGCATATCCCCGGATAAATTCACGGGTGACCGCCAGGGTTTGCTGATTGGTATCTGCCCCGCTGACTCCAAGAATATTCTGCATAAAATCGAGGTAGAATCCGGGATGTTTTTGCTGCAACAGGCGGAGCCCGCCGGGAATATCATTGGTGTCGATCCGGAAAAAATCCTGGTCAAACCGGATGACCGGTATACTGACAGAGATGCCGGATACATCCGGAGCACCGGATTTATCCTTACAGGAATAAAGGGCAACCATGAGCAGCCCGAAAAGAATCGATTTTTTCATAGTGACTGAGAACGATAGAAGTGCAAAAATGTTGTGACACGAATGTAGCTACAAAAACATTCACATAAATTTGTACAATGAAAATAGCCCTCGCGCAGCAAAATTACCATATCGGTAATTTCGAAGCCA
>CAZYTV010000332.1:0-3784 GCA_964650455.1 uncultured Chitinophaga sp.
TATTTTCAATGCTGATCGGATTTCCATCCGGTATATCTGCAATATTGCTATGCCTGATTTCATGACCATCCACAATCACCACCAGTCCGCTGCCAATCGCTTCCATCCGGTTGCCCCCGGTCACCAGCATACCTGTATCTTCTCCAAGGCCTATGCCAATGCAACCTGGATTCGCGGCCACCGCCTGCGCCAGCCGGCCAAAACGTCCTCTTTTTTCAAAATGGGAATCAATGATCACACTATTCATAAATCCGAGTCCCGTGGTGATCTTGACCTCACCTTTCAGATGGGCCCGGGTGGCATTGCCTTCATAGATCATGGTACTGCTCATGGCCATGGCTCCGGCGGATGTGCCGGCTATCACAAATCGCTCATCTTCCTGGTAGCGTTTCTTCAGGATATTGAGAAACTCTGTACCGCCATCCGTTACACTCAACCGCAACTGGTTGCCCCCGGAAAACATGACCGCATCACAAACACGGATCCGATCCAGGTATTCATCAATCTGTGTATCCTGGCGGTTACGGATATGCAGCAAACCGATATTGGTACACCCGATCTTTCCAAATGCATTCAGGTAATTCTCCCCTACTTCGTAAGGGATCGTGGAGGCTGTCGTAATCACTTCAATCCGGGCATTCACACCACCCGCTTCTTCCACCACACGACGGAGAATACCCAACTCGAAAAAGTTGAGGTTATTGCGGCGGAATTCACCATTCTCCAGGTCAGTGCCTTTATCCTCGGCACCACCAATGGCAATCAGTTTTCCTTTAGGATGACTCATTCATCGGGATTTGATTCGGACAAATGTAGAAAAAAATGTTTGGTGTTTAGAAAGTCTTACAGGAGAAAGAGTCAGAAAGCAGGGTTTAGAGGGTTTATGGAGTCTGATAGGAGCAAGAGCTTGAAAGTACGGTTTAGAGAGTACTATAGGAGCAAAAAGTTGAAAGATCGGTTTAGAATGTTTAGACAAAAGTTTCAAATAAAGGCTGTTTCCTGACAACCGACAACTGACAACTGAAAAAGTACGAGGTTAGAAGTACGAAGTACGAACGGGATTTCGTAAAGCGGGTTACAAAACGATAATTGAGATTGAACTTTCTTAGAAAAGGCTGTTTACTCCCGACTGATTTAGAAGGGGCTGTTTACTGACAACCGACAACTGACAACTGAAAAAGTACGAGGTTAGAAGTACGAAGTACGAACGGGATTTCGTAAAGCGGGTTACAATACGATAATTTAGATTGAACTTTCTTAGAAGGGGCTGTTTACTCCCGACTACTAACTCCTAACTCCCGACTGATTTAGAAGGGGCTGTTTACTGACATCCGACATCTGACAACTTCTAAGGTTTAGTTGCCAGGAAAGCTGTTATCCCTTCTACCAGCACATCCAGTTGTTTAGTAGTAGTATACACATTCGGTGTCACCCGTACCCCCTTTATATTCTCCCACTCAATCGCCACCGTATGCACTTTGTATTTGTCCAACAGGAATGAATCGAGTTCACCCGGCTTGCGGCCTTCCACCCCCACGTTCCCAATGGCACAACCCCATTTCGGATGGAGGGATGTATTCAGTTTTATACCGGGTAATCCTTTTACTTTTTCCATCCAGTAATTTTTCAGGTAATGCAGTCGTTTCTCTTTGCGCTCTGCCCCGATCATTTCATGGAATTCGATGGCTTTACCAATGGCCTGTTCAATAAAGAAAGGCCGGGTACCCAGCGCTTCAAATTTGCGGATATCCTCCTTCAGCGGATTATCCACGGCGAACATCGGGTAGATATTTTTTATTTTCTCTTTACGCACATACAATACCCCGCTGCCGATCGGTGCATACAACCATTTATGTAAACTGCCGGCAAAATAATCCGCATCCAGGTCTGGTACTTTAAAATCAACATGGGCAAAACTATGCGCCCCGTCCACCACTACTTCAATACCCCGATTATGGGCCTCCTGCGCAATTTTCTTCACCGGCAGTATCTGTCCGTTCCAGTTGATGATATGGGTGATATGCACCACTTTCGTTTTTGGGGTGAACGCTTTTACATACTGACTCACCAGGTAATTTTCATCCTCACTCGGCAATTCAAGATTGATCCAGACCATTTTGATGCCATCCCGCAACTCCCGTTGTTTATAGGCGTTGATCATATTGGGATAATCCTGTATTGCGGCCACCACTTCATCACCGGCTTTCAGTTGCAACCCAAAGATCACCGTCTCCAGTCCTTCAGAGGAATTGCGGTTGATGGCAATTTCTTCCGGTGAACAACCCGCCAGTTTTGCGAGGTTTTTGCGCAAGGGTTCACGCCCCTGGTCCAGTATCCGCCACATATAATAACTCGGGGCCTCATTGCTGAGGTCATAATATCGCTTCATGGCATCCTGTACTGTTTTCGGAGCCGGTGATACACCCCCATTATTGAGGTTGATCAACGAAGGAGATACGGTGAAGGATTGCTGGATATAATACCAGAAGTCCTCATCCGTGGCCAGGTCCTCCGGTGAAATACCGGCAGACTGATTCAGTGCCTGTTCCAGGTTACGGCTCCAGGCCGGTTTTGCCAATGAAGAAAGAAAGGCAGTGGCAGAAAATACTCCGGCTCTCTGCAAAAAATGGCGACGGCTGTTGGGGGACATACTGTTGGTTTTAGGTTCCTAAATGTACAGAAAAAGAAGTGGCCGGAACAAGGGTTGGTTACCTAACTAAAATCACTTAAATTGAAGGTTCAACATCACTGAATATGAGAATACTCGAAATCAAAGTTTTGAAGGGTCCAAATTACTGGAGTGTACGTCGTACCAAACTGATCCAGATGAAACTGGACCTCGAGGAAAAGGAAAATATGCCCACCAATAAGATTCCGGGCTTCCGGGAGCGGTTGGAGAAATTATTACCCAGTCTTTATTCTCATCGTTGCAGTGTGGGCACCCCCGGTGGTTTTTTCCAGCGGGTGGATGAAGGCACCTGGATGGGACATGTGGTGGAACATATTGCCCTGGAAATACAGACCCTGGCAGGCATGGATACCGGGTTTGGCCGTACCCGTACCCCGGAAGGTGAAAAAGAAGGCATCTATTATGTGGTGTTCAGTTATATGGAAGAAGATGCCGGTGTATATGCCGCTAAAGCCGCGGTACGTATTGCCCAGGCATTGATCGAAGGTTCAGACTATGATCTCACTGAAGACATTCAGCAGATGCGGGTGATCCGTGAAGACACGAGACTGGGTCCTTCCACCGGTTGTATTGTGGATGAAGCCGCCAAAAGAGGCATTCCTTTTATCCGGCTCAACAAACAGAGCCTTGTACAATTGGGCTATGGCGTGAATCAGAAACGAATCCGCGCGACTATTGCTTCCACCACTTCTAACATTGCGGTGGATATTGCCTGTGATAAAGAAGAAACCAAGATGTTGCTGGAAGCCGCAGAGATTCCCGTACCGAGAGGCACGGTGGTAAGAACGGAAGAAGGACTGGATGCGGCCATTGAAAAATTCGGCTACCCATTGGTGATAAAACCGATTGATGGCAATCATGGCAAAGGCAATACGACTAACATCAATAACCGCGAACAGGCGATCAAAGCCTTTGAAGCAGCCAGACATTACAGCCGCAGCGTGATTGTAGAACGATTTATCACGGGCTTCGATTTCCGCTGCCTGGTGATCAATTATAAATTTATCTGTGCCGCCTTACGCACGCCGGCGTCTGTAGTAGGCGATGGGGTGCATGACCTGCAATGGCTGATTGAAGCAACCAATAAAGATCCGC
>CAZYTV010000333.1:0-3729 GCA_964650455.1 uncultured Chitinophaga sp.
ACCATGTCAGATTTTGACCTGATGCTGGCTGAAATGCATAAACGGGGACTTAAACTGGTGATGGACTTGGTGGTGAACCACTGCAGCGATGAACATGTATGGTTTAAGCAATCCAGGAGCTCCCGTGATAATCCCTACCGTGATTATTTTCATTGGTGGCCGGCTGAAAAAGGAAAACCCGCATTCCGGCCAGGTGCTTTTGAAGTGGATGGCAGTGGCTGGCGTTTTGATTCGCTGACGAATAGTTATTACCTGCATTATTTCAGTTATAAACAACCAGACCTGAACTGGGAAAATCCCAAAGTGAGACAGGAAATTTATGCGATGATGCATCGCTGGTTCAAAAAAGGGGTCGATGGTTTCCGGATGGATGTGATTCCCTTTATCAGTAAGGATACCAGTTTCCCGGTCATTACCGAACAGTTTCTGAAAGAAAATTATAATGGCGCCTGGGATCAGTATATGGGCAATGGACCGCACTTGCATGAATACCTGCAGGAAATGAATAAGGAGGTGCTCAGCAAATACGATGTGATGACCCTGGCGGAAGGGGCTGGTACTACCAAAGCCACCGCCCTGAAGTTTGTGGACCCCGACCGGAAAGAACTTGATATGAGTTATCATTTTGAAGGAGTCAGTCTCGGCTACCTGCCGGGCGAATTCAAGCAAATGGATCCGAATGGCTATAAGCTGAAGGAATTTAAAAACATCTATACAGGTTGGGATAGTGTATTTGCTGAAAAAGGCTGGGGTACGATTTACCTGGGCAACCATGACCAGCCACGCATGCTAACCCGCTGGGGAAATGATACACCGGAGTTCAGGGAGGCTGCTTCCAAAATGCTCTCCACCTTCCTGCTCACTATGCGTGGCACTCCTTATTATTATTTCGGGGACGAACTGGGTATGAGTAATATTAAATTTGACCGCATCGAAGATTATAAGGATATCGAGACACTTGGTATGTATGGACAGCTTAAAAACAAGGGCGGCGATCTGCAACGCTTCCTGAACGGGCAAAAAATAGCTGCCAGGGATAATGGCCGTACCCCGTTTCAGTGGACAGCAGGCCCTAATGCCGGTTTTACCAGCGGTACTCCCTGGCTGAAAGTGAATGAGAACCGTGCCTTTGTCAATGTAGAGACCCAGGAAAAGGATCCGAATTCCATCCTGAATTATTTCAGGAAACTGGTTCAGCTCAGGAAAAATAATAAAGAGCTGCTCGTATATGGGAAGTATACCTTACTCGACCGGGACAACCCGAATGTATATGCGTATACCCGTGAATCAGGGGATGAAAAGTTACTGGTGCTGCTCTGTTTCAGTAAGGAGGGCGGATCATTTGACCTGGGCGGCATGACTACCGGTGAAGAACTCATCAATAACCTGGCTCCGTTGAAGATTAAAGGTAAAATGGTCAGTTTACAGCCTTACCAGGCTTGTGTGCTGAAACTGAAAAAACAGTGATAACCTACATAAAAAGTATGGTCTTTCAGGCCATACTTTTTTTAATCCTTATAATACCCTTCACTCAATCCGAATTTTCTTTCCGGTGCATTGTTTTCGATTTGATGAAACGCAGTGGGGGAGAGACCGGTAAAATCCTTGTATTCTTTAACCAGGTGCTGGTAATCGTGATATCCACACGCCATCGCAATTCGTAGCCAGTCATATTGTGGATGTGAGTTTTTTAACCGGAATGCCTTGTCAAACCGAATAATCCGCTCATATAGTTTTGGATTCACGCCGGTTCTTTCCTTAAAGCGGCGTTCAAACTGTTTGGTACTCAGGCAGGCTTCTCGGGCCAGTTGATTAAGACTATATTTCGATTGGTCCTGTAATAATAAATGCCAGGTATTATCCGTCAGCAGACGGGTTTTTTTCTGATGGCGTATCAGGCTTCGTACAAAATCATTGGCCACCAGCAGCATATCCGGATAACCCGCAGCATGGTATAATTGTTCATTCACCATCCGTAATTCACTGGTAAAAACAGATTCAGCATCTATATACTGGTTGTTCAGTTCGGAAGCAATCAATCCTGTGAGCCGGTATAATGCACCGGGATAAAAAATGATCTGGAAAACGAGAAAGTTATGCCCGATCATCCGGTGTGTCACTTCGGTGAACTGTCCGTATAATACAACAGGAATATGTCTTATAATTTTTCCGGATCCGGCATATTGAACAGTTTCCGTATCATAGGGATAAAATGCCAGGCAATGCTCTGGCCGGGGAGGATATGCTTTTGGTGGAATCGCCTGTTCCCTGTCAAAATGCAGGTGCACGATACGATATAACTGCACGAATTCACGAAGTTCAGGGGCCGGTATGAAATCTTTAAGAAGCAAACAGGTTTTTGTTCAAAGTTTAAGGTACATAGAATTTTATAAAGTCAGGGGAGGACCTACTACTTTCATCTGGTGTTCGGCATGGATCCGGTCCATTTCTTCCGGGCTGGGCCGTTCGGTCAGTTTATTCATATAAGAGAAAAATTCTTCCATTTTACCGGCAGGCTGGAGGAAATAGATCATTTTTCCGCGTTCTGTCAGTTGAATCCAGGTATGTGGTATCCCCCGTGGAAGAAATATGGTCTGTCCTGTCTTTAAAACATGGGTTTCTTTACCCACTACAAACCGGTATTCTCCTTCTGTCACCATAAAAATTTCATCCTGCTCAAAATGGATATGGAGCATTGGCCCGACTTTGCCCAGCCCGGTGTACTCAAAAACTGAAAGTTGTCCGCTGGTGTCTCTGGATGAAATTTTGAGATCATTGGGGTGTACACCCAGGAATTTCACCACTTCGCCGAAGCGGGATTTACCGCTATCTACAATAAAGGGTTCTCCATTGATTGCCTTTTTTTCATGTTGGAATGGAATCCGGGCCAAAACCATTCCAGGGGCAGCCAGTAAGGTGGCCATGAGAAACTGTTTACGTTGCATATTGTTGATTTTTGTAACGTAAAGTTGAAGCAGGAGACCATTTGCCCGGTGGTAAAAAATAGACATTTATTGGTGTATGTCGGTACAGATTTGCCGGTTTTGACTTTCTGGCGGTTAATCAGTACTTAATTTAGTGGTTTAAATCCGGCTAAGATTACTAACCAGCTTACAAGATACCTGCTCTTTCTGTGTGTGTTCCTGTTTAACCGATTTGTTTATATTGCAGATATGCCCCTGATTTCAAAAAAGCTTGCATTTATCACGATCCTGGTTATTATCGTTGGTATCCTGGTGAAATGTATGGATCATAAAAAGAACCACACTGATCCGCGCGGAGCGGATTATGCCGGTTCGGGTACCTGCCGTTCCTGCCACCAGGCTGTTTATGACTCCTTTCTCCATACTTCACATTATGCGGCCACTGCTCCTGCCGATATGGCCCATGTGCAAGGGAGTTTTTCGGAAGGTAAAAATGCTTTTTTCTTCGACGGTAATCAAGAGGTGAGAATGGAAAGGAGAGGGATCCGGTTATTCCAGGTTTTGTATGTGGATGGCCGGGAACAGGAAGCCCGACCTTTTGATATCAGTTTTGGTAAAAAAAATGCGCAGTCCTGGCTCTACTGGAATGGCAGCAATACGTACCAGTTGCCGGTATCATATTATACTTCTGTAAAAGCCTGGGGTACGAGTCCCGGTTTTTCATTCCTGTATCCTTCATTTGACCGGCTGGTTGGTCGAAATTGCTTTGAATGTCACAGTTCCTATATCGGCTTCCTGCCTGATG
>CAZYTV010000334.1:0-3705 GCA_964650455.1 uncultured Chitinophaga sp.
GTCGCTGACCGACTTGGTTGCATTGGCTTCCGCGGAGGCGGCGCGTTCGCGCGCTTCGGCTTCGCGGAAGGCGGCTTCTTTCTGCCCTTCCGCCTGCAGTATCTTGGCCTGCTTTTCGCCTTCCGCGCGCAGGATTTCCGACTGCCGCATGCCTTCCGATTCAAGGATGGACGCACGCTTTTCGCGTTCAGCCTTCATCTGACGAGTCATCGCATCGACGATGTCGCGCGGCGGGCGAATGTCCTTCAACTCGACGCGGGTGATCTTCACGCCCCAGGCTTCGGTTGCGTGATCGACGACTGCGAGTAGCCGGGCGTTGATCTCGTCGCGCTTCGACAGGGTCTCGTCGAGGTCCATCGAGCCCATCACGGTGCGGAGGTTGGTGGTCGAAAGGGCCATGATCGCCGTGTAGAGATCGCTCACCTCATAAGCGGCCTTGGCGCTATCCAGCACCTGGAAGAAGACCACGCCGTCGACGGCTACCATGGCGTTGTCCTTGGTGATGATCTCCTGGCCCGGGATGTCGAGCACCTGTTCCATCATGTTGATTCGGTGTCCGACGCGGTCGACGAAAGGGATGATGAGATGCAGGCCGGGCGTTGCCGCGAGCGTATATTTGCCGAGACGTTCGACGGTATAGACATAGCCCTGCCGGACGACGCGCACGCCCATCAGCAGGAACAGCATGATGAGTGTAATACTGATGATCGAGAAAAAAGTAAATATCCCGTTCTGCAGGGTGAAGTTCATGAAAAAGTGTCCGAATAACAGCAAAACCACCACACTGAGTACCTGGAAAAACAAACGGCTCATTCCTACTCCCAGCAATATATTAATCTTCTTCACCGGGGAAGCATAGAATCGTTTAAGCACGAGTTGTTCCCGCAGGTTAAAAAATGTAAAGGCGATACCGAAAAGTGTGGAGAATAAGATCGAGAAACCCAACTGCCCGGGAAGGATAAAATCGATCTGGCGGTATTGCCTTACTTTCTCAATGAACGGTTCTTCTATATCCACATAATTTACATAACTGTCATTCAGTTGTTTCTCCAGTATCAGTTTGACCAGCTTCAATGCAGGCACAAATGAATAAATCGTATTTGAACTGGCCGTGGTCGACCTGATGTTAACGGTATAGTGTGGTTTTTCAGTACTGTCTGTTGTCTTTTGAATATCCAGGATGGCCGTCAGTTTTCCTTTGATCAGGTCTTTCCGTAATACAGCCGAATCAGTATAGGATACTATTTTTACACCTGGTATCTGCAGCAGCCCTTTATAAAATACATCTGTTGTATCCGCTTTACCCGCTAAAGCAATCCGGTAACTCACCCCGCCACTTCCGCCAAAAGCCCCGAAAATCAGCACAAAAATGATCGGGAAAAGAATACTGAAAATAATCGCACTCGGGTTGCCAAAAATGGCCCTGAAACTGGCTCGTGTAATGGCCCACAATGCACGGGCCTGGCTGTAAGGTTGCTGATTTTTTGACATGCTGTGGGCAAATGTATTTAATTACGGTGCATCCCGGAAAATAAAGATATTTGAGGCCATGAATACCGCCTGGTTACTAACCGGAAGCAATATGGGTAAGCGGGAAGACTACCTTTCCGCTGCAAAGCTGGAGATCGCCTTGCAATGTGGTACTGTGCGTAAGCAGTCTTCGATTTATGAAACAGCGGCCTGGGGCAATACCGACCAGCCTGCATTTCTGAACCAGGCCCTTGAACTGCAAACCCCGCTTAATGCCCGGCAACTGATCAGAAGGCTGCTGAAAATTGAAAAACAGCTGGGACGTATCCGGGAAATAAAATACGGGCCACGCCTGATTGATATTGACATACTAATGTATGGTGATGAAATCCATCAATACGATCTGCTGAAACTTCCACACCCTGAACTGCCCAACCGCCGCTTTGCCCTGCTGCCGCTGGCTGAAATAGCGGGAACAGCCATCCACCCGGTAAGCCAGCTATCCATTACCGAATTACTGGCCATCTGTCCGGATACCCTGGACGTAAAAAAGGTTTCCTGAATTTTTCCACAATCTTTACCGCATTTGCAGGCCGCCATGTCATTTAAAGTAATTTGCGGCCACATTATTAAAAGCATGTCTGTACGGGCAGCCGATTCATGAATTACCAGTTTATAACCATAGAAGGAAATATTGGTGCGGGGAAAACCACCCTGGCCAACCTACTGAGCAAACATTATAACGCCCGGCTGATCCTGGAAGAATTTGCAGAAAACCCCTTCCTGCCTAAATTTTATGAAAACCCGGGTCAGTTTGCATTCCCGGTGGAATTATTCTTTATGGCGGAAAGATTCAAACAACTGAAAGAGTTACTGCAGCAAAAAGACATGTTCCAACACCTGACCATTTCTGATTACCTGTTTACCAAATGCCTGCTCTTTGCTAAAGTAACCCTGCCGGAAGATGAGTTCCGTCTGTACCAGCGGCTCTTCGATATTATTCACCAGCAACTGATCCAGCCGGATATACTGATTTACCTGCATGCCCCGGTATCAAAGCTGCAGGCGAATATCCGTAAGCGGAACCGGGCTTACGAACAGAATATCAGCGATGACTACCTGTTTAATTTACAGGAAACTTATACGCACTATATCAAACAACATAATATCAAAACACTTTTTGTGGATGCCAGTAATGCCGATTTTCTCGGCAATGAAAAACACCTGCAGGTAATACTGGATGCACTGGAAAAAGAGTATGAGAATGGACAACATTATCTTGCACTCCCATGAGTCACCCATTCACCTTCCATAAAAAGTACTGGCCCCTCATCAACACCGAGTTTTCCTGGTTTATCACCGCCCGTATCCTCTTCATTGCCGGGTTACGCATGACCCCGGTTTTGCTGGGCTGGCGGCTTTACGAAATCACCGGCAGTAAACTGGCCCTGGGTATGCTTGGCTTATCCGAAGTGATCCCGGCTATCCTCCTGGCCCTTCCGGCCGGTGTAAAAGTGGACCGGAGCAATAAACATAAACTGATCAGCATCTGTATTGCGCTGTATTTTTTTATCATGCTTGGATTACTGGTTGTTACCTCAAAATGGATGCAGGCGCAGTATTCCCGCGCGGTGATCGAATGGAGTATTTACGGATTGGTATTTTGTACAGGAGCAGTAAGAGCATTCACCGGATCTGCCTTCAATGCTTTCCTGGCCCAACTGATCCCCCAGGAATCCCTGGTAAAAGCAATTTCTGTAAATAGCATGGTATGGCTGGTGGCTGCTGTGGCCGGGCCGGCCATAGCCGGTGTGCTGATGGGTTATACGGATATAACCATCGCCTTTATCCCGGTCTGCGGACTGGTGGGTATTTCCTTCTTTTTATTTCAGAAAATAAAACCAAAACCTGTCAGCTGGCAGGGCAGCAGTAAAACCTGGGAAGGGGTAAAGGAAGGATTACGATTTGTATTTCACAACAAAGCCCTGCTGGGAGCCATGAGCCTGGATATGTTTGCTGTTTTATTTGGTGGCGCCATCGCCTTATTACCTGCTTTTGCCACCGATATCCTGCATGTGGGGCCCATCGGACTCGGCTGGCTGGTGGCGGCCACTTACCTGGGAAATTTTATGGCTATTGCCTGGCTGACCACCCATCCTTTAAAAAAGAAACAGGGACAAACCTTATTGTATTGTGTGGCCGGGTTCGGTGTCCGTTTTCCCGTCTTTTCTTTTT
>CAZYTV010000335.1:0-3696 GCA_964650455.1 uncultured Chitinophaga sp.
CCAACAGCAGTTTTGCATAGCCCAGCGGGTTTTCTGTCAATAATAAATAAGAAAGCGCGCCATAGCCGCAAAAATTGGTGCCATCCCCGGGATAAATTCGAACTGGCTCATATACAATTGTCTTCAGGTTTTGCAGGAATAAAGCGGGTTTGATAAGCGGCCAGTAGGAGCTGGGTTCCAGTTCGGTAATGGAATCAATAAATGCGATCGCTTGCGCCCGGGTACTTGTTACATCAGTAACAGACGGGGGAAGGTTTGCAGGAAAAGCCCTCAGTGGTCCGGCCGCAGGAAGCAACAGGCAACTGGTAAATAGTATTATCGCTATAGAACAGTTACATATTATGCTTCGCCATTTTTTCATCTTTACCTTTTACCCGTTTAAAGGTAACCAATCTTATACCCGATACTGCCAAATTATTTTTTTACTGAATCCCTGATGATCAGTTTTGATTTAAGTACAACATTTTCTGGCTTTGTGCTGGTTTTTTTGCCAAATTGTTGAAACAGTATTTTGATCGACAGATCACCAGTATTTTCGTTCATATCTGAAACAGCGGACAAGGGGGTAAATAATAAATCGGAATACTCCTGCTCTGTCGTAACCTTCTCTCAAGATCATTGGTGAGCCCTACATAAATGTAGTTCCTGGTTAGACTTTTAAGTGCGTATACATAAAACATAGCCACCTGAAATAAAAAAAGGCTGTCAAATAAATGACAACCTTCACTGTGCCCAAGACTGGATTCGAACCAGCACAACCTTTCGGTCACTACCACCTCAAAGTAGCGTGTCTACCAATTTCACCACCTGGGCAAAAAAATAAGAACTACAAAAAATATCAAAATCCCAAGACTGGATTCGAACAGCCATCCGCCGCGGCGGACACTACCACCTCAAAGTAGCGTGTCTACCAATTTCACCACCTGGGCATTAATATAAGAGCTTTCTCGGTTTTAACAGGCCCTCCTTCGCTGATGCTTCGGGGGACAAGGCCGCAAATATACACGGTTTATTTTTTCAGAACAATTCTGAATGTGGTTCCTTTTCCGGTTTCTGAATGTTTTACAAAAATCTCTCCCTGGTGATAGTGTTTGATAATCCGGCGGGAGAGACTCAGTCCCAGTCCCCAGCCTCTTTTTTTGGTGGTAAAGCCGGGTTTGAAGACCCGGTCAATATGCTGCTTACTGATGCCTTTACCGGTATCAGTTACATCTATATACACATGTCGGCTGTCGCAGTCGATTTCGGTAGTTATGCTTCCCTTGCCTTCCATGGCGTCCAGGGCATTTTTCAACAGGTTCTCAATCACCCAGTCAAACAAGGGGGGAGATACCCGTGTGATCATTTCTTTGTGTCCATGGGTATTGACCGTAAAACTGATCCGTCCCGCCGCTCTTTTGCGCATATAGTCCACCATCTGATTGACCTGTATGATCAGGTCACGCTCCTCCAGTTGGGGAGTACTTCCAATCTTACCAAAACGATCGGAGACCAGGCGTAAGCGGTCCACATCTTTTTCAAGTTCATGCGCAATTTTTTCACTGCCCGGTGTTTCCTTCAGCATTTCCACCCAGCCTTCCAGGGAAGAGACCGGGGTGCCCAGTTGGTGTGCTGTTTCCTTGGCCATGCCGGCCCATACCTGGTTCTGAACGGATCGGTAGCTGCTGCGCAGGGAAAGCAATGTAATAAGGATAAACAGGGCGATAATACAGAGCTGGACGATGGGGTAGTAACGCACTTCATCCAGCAGGCTCGACTCCCCATAATAGTAATGGTTGCGGATGGCTGGGTTCTTGGGGTCTGACCATTCAATCATATTGCGTTGTGACCGGAACGATTTCATCATTTTCACCACGTAGGCGGGGTCTTTGGCGGCTTTTACGGAATCGAGGTTGACAAAAGAAAGAATATTGTCCTTTTCATCCGTTTCAATGATGGGGATTACTTTATTGCCCGTAGTGATCCGGGTGGCAAAAGTGATATCAGCATCATTAGGGGCGTTGATCAGGAATTTCCCGGCTTCAATCCATTGTTCCACCTTTTCCCGCTCTTCACGGGCAATTTTCCGGGACAGGTATTGCGAGTAGAAAATCGTTCCGCTCACAATCACGATCGCCAGCAGGGCTAAAAGGGTGCGCCAGTTGATTAATTGCCTGAACATGTTTCGAATTTAGCGAGGATAAACCGGCTTCCCGTATTTTTGGAAAAATTTTTTACATCCATTGCCGCACTCACCCAAAGTCGCTATCGTTATACTGAACTGGAACGGCCAGCATTACCTGGAAAAATTCCTGCCCCTTGTACTGGCTACCAGCTATGACAATGTAGAATTCATTGTTGCGGATAATGGATCCACGGATCAGTCCGTATCCTTTCTTCAGCAGCAGCATCCTGAGGTTCGTTGTATTCTTTTGCCCAGGAATTATGGATTTGCCAAAGGCTATAATGAAGCGTTGAAACAGGTAGTGGCGGATTACTATGTTTTATTGAATTCAGATGTGGAAGTGGGTCCTGGCTGGATCAGCCCGATGGTTACCCTGCTTGAAAGCAATCAGCAGATTGCCGCCTGTCAGCCCAAGATACTGGCCTACGCCGATCACCAGAGTTTTGAGTATGCCGGCGGGGCAGGGGGCTGGCTGGATAAATATGGTTATCCCTTTGCCAAAGGAAGGATTTTTGATATTACCGAAAAAGATCATGGTCAGTATGACCAGTCGGAACCGATTTTCTGGGCCAGCGGTGCCGCGCTTTTTATCCGGGCCCGTGTTTTCCATGAAGCCGCAGGCTTTGATGAATACTTTTTTGCCCACCAGGAAGAAATTGATCTCTGCTGGCGGATACAATTGCTGGGCTATAAAATATTTTCATGCCCGTCATCAGTGGTCTATCATGTGGGGGGCGGCACTTTACCCAAGGGCAATTCGCTGAAGACCTACCTCAATTTCAGGAATAACCGGATTATGCTTTCGAAAAACCTTCCGTTCCGGAAAAAACTCTGGATCGTTCCGGTTCGGAATTTCCTGGATGCATTATCGGCCTGGAAGGGATTATTATCAGGGGACGGGGGGTATTTTATCGCCATTATCCGTTCACACCTGGCATATTCGAAATGGTGGCTTTTTTACCAACACAAAAGTGTTTTCCCGGTTAAAAAAGAAGGTTTGCTCAGTGGTTATACCAAAAAGAATATGATCTGGCAGCATTTTGTGCGGAAGCGGAAGCATTTTGATGAAATTATCGGTCACGGGAAATGATTTTTTTGGCCCGAAACCCTATTTTTGCAGCACAAAATTCACGTATGACTCAAAACCCGGAATACCACCAGGAACTTAAGAAAGTACAGGAACAGGATTTTACCCACAACTGGGTATCTTCTTCAGGGTTTCTTTTCTACCTGCAGGTAGCCTGTATCGTAGCTTTTTTGTTTGGCGCCTGTACCATGTTGTATAACAAGCGTTACAGCAAAATCGACGTTCCCGTTCAGGAAAGCAGCCAATACACTCCCAAGTACAAATAATTTTTGCAAAAAGTTTTTTTAAAAAAGGCATAAGCCTTATTTTTGCAACCCGCCGCTGAAAAGCAGTGGATTAGAAACGAAAAAGTTCTTTAAGATACTCCTCCTTCGCCAAAGGCTTCGGAGGATAAAAGCGGAAGTAGCTCATTTGGTAGAGCACGACCTTGCCAAGGTCGGGGTGG
>CAZYTV010000336.1:0-3696 GCA_964650455.1 uncultured Chitinophaga sp.
GATCATATAGTCCACCTGTACACCCTTCTCCACACAGGCTTTAACGAAATTCACAGAATGTTGTTGTACGACCACCGGGTCCTGCAGGCCATGAATCAGCAATAGTTTATCTTTTAGTTTACCGGCCTGTTTAATCAGGTCAGAGGCTGCATATCCTTCCGGATTTTCTTCCGGGGTATCCATATATCGCTCCCCGTACATGATCTCGTAATATTTCCAGTCCATCACCGGACCGCCCGCTACCGCTGCTTTAAAAATACCAGGATGTTGCAATACAAAATTGGTGGTGAGAAAACCGCCAAAACTCCAGCCAAATAATCCCATCCGGTCTTTATCGACATACGTTTGTGCCTGCAGGTAACTCAAACCGGCTTCCAGGTCTTCCAACTGGGCTTCCCCCAGTTTTCTGAAAATGGACTGCTCAAAGGATTTGCCCCGGTTATCACTGCCACGGGTATCCACGGTAAAGACCACATAGCCCTGTTGTGCCATATACCGGAACCAATAATCACCCGCACCGCCATTCCAGCTATTCAGGATCATTTGTGCATGGGGACCTCCATACCAGTAAACGATCACCGGGTATTTTTTATTGGCGGAAAAATTAACCGGTTTAAACTGGCGGCAGAACAGGCTGTCTCCTTTTTTATTTTGAATAGTGAAGAGTGATAAGTCACCGGTGGCATACTCTTTAAGCGGATTAGCTGCCTGTAATAAAATCTTTGCGGGGTTCTTGCCTGGTTTTTTTGTATCAATAATCTGAATGGTCCGTGGATTATCGATGGTGCTGAACGCATCCAGTACGGTGCTGCCATCGGCACTGACCTGGGCAGTATGCACACCCGGCAACGGGGTAAGCACGGTCATTTTCCCGGTCTTCAGGTTAATGGAGCAAAGATTTTTATTGATAGCAGAAAGAACCGACGTACTGATAAACAGGTTTTCACCTTTGCTGTCAAAACCTTTTACTTCGAGTATTTCCCAGTTGCCATTACTGATCTGTCGGATCAGTTTTCCGCTGATATCATAGAGATAAAGATGATTCCAGCCATCACGGTTACTCTGCCAGATGAATTGCCCGGGATTGTTTTTAAGAAAAAGCATGGGTACCAGTGGCTCAACATATTTCGCATCCTTTTCCTCAAACAATGTTTTTACAAAATCCCCAGTAGCCACATCATACTGGTTCAGCTTCATATGGTTTTGTTCCCGGTTCAGTACGGCGATATAAACATATTTATCATCCGGGCTCCAGGCAATATTGGTCAGGTATTGATCGGCGGGTATTCCGGTTTTCAGCCAGATAGTGGTTTCAGTGGCTGTATTATATACTCCAACCCGTACATGATGACTTTTATCTCCGGCCATCGGGTATTTGATCCCTTCGGCACGGGCAGGTCGCTCCGACCAGTTGATGATCGGGTAATCAGTCACCATACTCTGGTCCATCCGGTAGAATGCCAGTTTGGTTCCTTTATTGCTCCAGAAAATCCCCTTGCTGATGCCAAACTCATCCCGGTGTACAGAAGAAGCGTATACAATATCTTTACTGCCATCCGTGGTGACCTGGTAAATTTGGTTTGCTGTATTGCTGACAAAAAGGTTGTATTTGTCCAGGTAAGCAGTAAAACCCGCTGTACTCTCTTCCGCATTTTCTTTCCCTGACAGCTCTTTGGTCATCAGGATCTTTACTTTTCTGGTTGCCGGGTCAAATGAAATTTTATTTCCTTTTTGATTCATGATCCAGCCGCCGGGTGTAAAACGGATGGCCGGCATTGTGGTAAAGGTATCAGCACCTGCCTCTGCCAGTTGGTTATTCAAAGTGTGAAGTGATAAATACGGGAATTCAGAGTTTGCCAGTTTATAGTTTCCCCTCATCCAGAAATCCAGTCCGTTTTGCTTTTTCAGGAATATATAATCATTGCTGCCTTCAAAAAACTGAAGCTGGGCCAGGTTTTCAGGAGCCAGGGTGGTCCGGGCCCGGAGCATCGCATCTTCGAGGGAGAGGAGTTTGTTCTGGGCAAAACTAATCTGGCAATAGCCGGTAAGCAGGATGGCGAGTAACACCTTTTTCATGCGTAGCTGTTTTGGTCTGCTAAAGTAACAATTATCAGGTTGCAAATAGCTGACCTTGGACAGCTCCGGTTTCGTGCATACATGAAAAGGCCCGGGGTACCGGGCCTTTAACTATTCTTGTATTTTCTATTCTCTATTTCCTATTCTCTATTCCCCCCTCTCTAATTCCTCACCGGCCTCCCGCTCTTCAGCACACTTTGTATCCTTTCCAATGTTTTCTTTTCTCCGCACAAGGAAAGGAAGGCTTCTCTTTCCAGGTCAAGCAGGTATTGTTCGGAAACAAAAGTAGGTTCACTAAGATCGCCGCCGCACATCACATAGGCCAGTTTTTTGGCAACCAGGGCATCGTGTTCGGTGGCGTAGTTGGCGGTCTTCATGGCGTGAATACCAGCGTATAAAGCACCCAGGGCAGACTGGCCCAGTACTTTAATATCATTTCTTTGTACGGGAGCTGTGTAGCCACTGTCAAAAATTTCGATCACTGATTTTTTTGCTTCCGCAATGCGACGGCCCTGGTTCATCACCACTTCATCCTGGCCTTTGCGATAGATGCCCAACCCGAATCCTTCATGCGCCGATGTGGCCACTTTGGCGGTGGCAATAGAAAGGAAGCGGTTTTTAAGGGTAATGGTTTCGGGTTCATCTTCATGCATTTCATCGGAAGCACGGACAACAAATTCCTTGGTGCCACCACCACCTGGAATAAGGCCTACACCCAGTTCAACCAGTCCGGTATAGGTTTCAGCAGCCGGACAACATTTATCCGCATGCAGGTTCAGTTCACAGGCACCACCTAATGTTAAACCGTGCGGCGCTACCACGACGGGTATAGATGAATAACGGGCACGCATCATCGTTTGCTGGAAGAAACGGATGGCCATATTCAATTCATCATAATCCTGTTCAATGGCAAACATGAAGATCATGCCCACATTGGCGCCGGCTGAAAAATTGGCGCCTTCATTGGCAATCACCAGTCCTTTATAATTTTTCTCCGCCTTGTCAATGGCTGTCTGGATACCACTGAGTACATCACTGCCTATACTACCCATCTTGGTAAACCATTGCAGACCGAGCACATCATCCCCGAGTTCATAAAGCCGGCAACTGCTGTTTTTCCATACCTGTTTATCGGTTTGATTGCTCATGACGATAAATGCTTCACCGCCGGGTAATGCCTTATAAGTTTTTGTGGCAGGATCGTAACTGAGCTTTTTGCCAGCTTCAATTCTGAAGAATGATTGATGTCCGGCGGCCAGCATTTCATCCACCCAGGGAGCCACTTTATAGCCCGCGGTTTTCATGGCTTCTGTGGTTTTTGCCACACCCAGTACATCCCAGCTTTCAAAGGCGCCGATCTCCCAGCCAAAGCCTGCCATCATCGCATCATCCACCCGGTACAGTTCATCACTGATCTCGGGGATACGGTGTGAGATATACGAGAAAAGACCATAATGGAATAAACGATAAAATTCACCGGCTTTATCCTGTCCGGCCACCAGTATTTTTAAACGGCTATACAGATCATCTACAGGCTTTGCGGCTTCCAGGGTGGCGAACTTAGGTTTAATCCTGGCAGCGTACTCCATGGTATCCAGGTTCAGGGTCAGGATTTCTTTT
>CAZYTV010000337.1:0-3645 GCA_964650455.1 uncultured Chitinophaga sp.
CGCGACGCTGACCTTGTCGCCCACGGCCGAGCCTCGGTGCCCGGGGGCGGGCACGAGATCACGACCATCCCCGACCTGCTGGCCGCCCTCGACCTGGCCGGCGCCGTGGTGACCACCGACGCGGCGGGGTGCCAGAAGGCCATCGTCGAGCAGGTCCGGCGACAGGGCGGCGACTACGTGGTGTGCGTGAAGGGCAACCAGCAGTCGCTGCGCGACGCGGTGGCCGACGTGTTCGAGCGGGCTGGCGACGCCGAGTTCGCCGGCTGCAGCATGGCGGGTGAGGCCGGCGAGGGCCACGGGCGCGCCGAGGAGCGGTACGTCACGGTGGTCCGAAGCCCCGACGGGTTGCCGGAGGGTTGCCGAAGGGTGCATTAACCTTGGGCTGCGCGCATCAGTTTCTTCCCTTTCTCGATGGCAGCATCAATGCTGCCCACCAGGTTGAACGCGGATTCCGGATACTCATCCACTTCACCGTCCATGATCATGTTGAAACCACGGATCGTTTCTTCGATCGGAACCAGTACTCCTTTCAGGCCTGTGAAGGCCTCTGCCACGTGGAAGGGCTGGGAAAGGAACCGCTGTACTTTACGGGCACGGAATACCACTAATTTATCTTCATCACTCAGTTCATCCATACCGAGAATCGCGATGATATCCTGTAATTCCTTATAACGCTGCAGCATTGATTTCACGCGGTCGGCACAAGCATAGTGTGCTTCACCCACGATCAGTGGAGAAAGAATCCTTGAAGTGGAATCCAGGGGATCCACCGCGGGGTAGATGCCAAGGTCAGCGATTTTACGGGACAATACCGTGGTGGCATCCAGGTGGGCGAAAGTTGTCGCAGGAGCCGGGTCAGTCAGGTCATCCGCAGGTACGTAAACGGCCTGTACGGAAGTGATTGAACCATTTTTGGTAGAAGTGATCCGTTCCTGCATGATCCCCATTTCAGTAGCCAGTGTAGGCTGGTAACCCACCGCAGATGGCATACGACCCAGCAGGGCTGATACCTCAGAACCGGCCTGGGTGAACCGGAAGATATTATCCACGAAAAACAGGATATCACGTCCTTTGCCTTGTCCGTCGCCATCCCGGTAATATTCAGCGATCGTCAGACCAGAGAGGGCCACACGGGCACGGGCTCCCGGAGGTTCGTTCATCTGACCGAATACGAATGTGGCCTTGGATTCAGCCAGTTCTTTCATATCCACTTTGCTCAGATCCCATCCGCCTTCTTCCATGCTATGTTTGAATGCATCGCCATATTTCATAATGCCTGCTTCAATCATCGCACGCATCAGGTCATTTCCTTCACGGGTTCTTTCACCTACACCGGCAAATACAGACAAACCGGAGTATGCTTTTGCGATATTATTAATCAATTCCTGGATCAAAACGGTTTTACCCACACCTGCACCGCCAAACAGACCAATCTTACCACCTTTGGAATAAGGCTCGATCAGGTCGATTACTTTAATACCGGTAAACAGTACTTCAGAGGCAGTACTCAGGTTTTCAAACATGGGGGGCATGTTGTGGATCGGGCGACCACCCACTTTACTTACTGCGGGTAAACCATCAATCGGATCACCGGTTACATTGAACAGGCGGCCTTTGATTGCTTCGCCGACAGGCATGGCAATCGCAATACCGGTATCAACCACTTCTGTACCACGTACAATACCTTCGGTACCGTCCATCGCGATAGTACGTACACTATCCTCTCCCAGGTGTTGCTGTACTTCAAGTACCAGTATATCACCATTTTCTTTTTTCAGTTCCAGTGAGTTGTAGATCTCGGGAAGATTGCCATCAAATTGCACGTCAATTACCGCGCCGATGACCTGTTTTACTTTACCTACGTTTGCCATGATTTTGTGTTTATTAGAAGTCCGGAGATTACCGGTATTTTCAGGCCGCAAAGGTAAGGGTGCGGGCTTAATCCGCCAATTTGAAAATCAAAGATTTTTTACTGTGGAAAAGGGGTTGAAAACCCAGGCAAATAAGTGCCGGAAGCCATTCTGACGGCCGGTTTCAGGGCTTTTTCCGGATAATCAGTCCCAGGGAGGTCACCACAAAGCGTCCGATCTGCAGTTTAACATGCACGTCCTGTTGGTGTGGGGTCAGGTCCACCATAAAATCCTCGGGCATCCCGCCGATGGAAAAATCGGTTTCTTCCACGAAATGGCCTTCGGCCCTTAATTCCCCAATTACCTGGTCGATATCCCTTTGCCTGAAAATCACGGTATCATTCAGGTCCTGGGTTTCGTCATTACTGGAAATATTGAATTCGGTAGTATGCACCGCCCAGCCCCCGGGTTTCAGGGTTTTGAGCTGGTTTTTAAGGAAAGCCATCCCTTTTTCGATACTGCCCAGGTGTTCAAAAGAACAGCTCGACCAATTAAAATCAAACGGACCGAGACCATCGGGAATCTGGTTCATGTCCAGGGACTGGTAACTGACTTTCTCCCGGAGCAACTGATCGCTGCAGAGCTGGCGGGCATTGAGTGATTCCAGTCCGAAACAGAGTTGCCCGTTATCCCAGCCTTTTTCCTTTCCTTTTTCCGGGAAAATATCTGTTGCCAGAATTGAACAGCCAAATTTGGCAAAAATGGAGGGACCGGGTTCGGAACCCACTGCAAAAACCAACCCCCGGCTTCCTTCACGGATACAGTCACGCTCCCATAAGGACTGCATATTGTAAGCATACTCCCATTGTTTGCGGTGAAACCGGGGTGTTTCCTTCATTTCGGCACACCAGCGATGATACCAGTCTTTATGAAAATCCTGGGCCTTGCAGAGTTCTGTCCTTCGCCTTCCGGCGTCCTGCGTCAATGGGTCTGTCCAAACTCGTTCTGACATGTTGCAATTATTGATCCATCATGGACCGGTACACAGCAAGGTAGTCCTTTGCTTTTTGTTTCCAGGTAAAAGCAGTGCCGCGGTTCCGTATATGATCCGCCATTCCGTTGCTGTTATATTTATCCATTCCCTTCCGGAAAACGTCATGCATATGGTCCTTTTCAAATGAAGAAAAATAAAATGCGGCATCTCCGCCAATTTCCGGCAACGAGGTCAGGCCGGAGAGGAACAATGGTTTGCCAAACTGCATGACTTCCACCACCGGGGCTCCAAATCCTTCGGCCAGTGATGGGTGAACAAAAGCCAGACAATGCTGGTAATACCAGGCTTTTTCACCTTCAGTGACCGGCCCTGTCAGGCGCAGCCGGTCAGCCACCCCCATTATTTCCGCTGTATTCAGGATACTAAGTACATAATCCGGGTCATCCAATCGCCCGGATATCACCAGCTCAATGGATTCATTTTCCAGTAACGGCAGCAGTACATGATAATTCTTTTTCTTATTGACATATCCCATACCAAACAAAAAAGGCCGGGATGGCCGGTAAGAGTTGATGGTCAATCCGGGTGCATGTACGCGGTGGGTTCCATTATGAATGACATATACCGGTTTATTCCCGGTATTGCAGTGTGCCAGCACATCGGACCTGGTAAAATCAGAAATGCAAACCAGTGCGTCTGCTTTATCTACAAGGGATTGGGTATGAGCCAGACTTTTCGCCTGCTCCTCGTCTGACTTCCCTTCATGCAGGGGATTAAGGTCATGAATGGTTAGCAGCACTT
>CAZYTV010000338.1:0-3616 GCA_964650455.1 uncultured Chitinophaga sp.
AGAACATACAAGTTTTCACTACTATGAAGGAGCCCGGGCCTGGTTACAACCCAAGACAGAAGCGCAGAGTGGATGGGAACATAGCAACCCCTCCTACGAAGCCCATTATATGATGGATATCAAAACCGGTACTCCTGCGCCTGGGGCTAACGGATGGATCTATCCCGCCATGTTCAAATACGGCGATACCTGGATGCTGCTCACCGAAGCGGCCCTGGGTCGTGGTTATTGTGGTACTTCCTTGCAGCAAAACTCACCGGACAATGAATACAAGATCAATTTTCCCCAGTCCGCGGAGAAATTCACCAATGGAGCATTGAATCCACAGTCCGTACTGCCCTGGGAGTCACCCTGGCGTATAATAGCTGTAGGTGAATTAAAGACCATTGTGGAATCTACGTTAGGCACTGACCTCGCCTTACCTGCTTCGTTTACTGATACTTCCTATATCAAACCTGGTCGTGCCTCCTGGAGTTGGATCATGTCGAAAGACAATTATATTATTTTCAGTGAACAGAAAAAATACATTGACTATGCAGCCGATATGGGTTGGGAATACTGCCTCGTGGATGCTGCCTGGGATAAGAAGATCGGTTATGACAGTATTCAGATATTAGCAGATTATGCAGCGGCTAAAAAAGTGGGATTGATTCTCTGGTATAACTCAGCCGGCGGATGGAACACCGTGAAATATACACCGAAGGATCTTTTACTCACCAAAGAAAGCCGCATGAAGGAATTCGGACGTATTCATAAAATGGGGATCAAAGGGGTGAAAGTTGATTTCTTTGCAGGCGATGGACAGTCAATGATCAACTATTACCAGGACATCCTCGAAGATGCAGCCGCCAATCAATTGCTGGTCAACTTTCATGGGGCGACCTTACCCCGTGGCTGGCAGCGTACCTATCCCAACCTGATGACCACGGAAGCCGTGTACGGATATGAGATGATCACATTTAACCAGAAAGATGCCGATGTGGCGGCACCACATATGGTGATGAGCGCCTTTGCCCGCAATGCCTTTGACCCGATGGACTTCACCCCGGTGAGTCTGTATAAGATACCGGGGAAAGAACGCCGTACCAGTCCGGCTTTCGAACTGGCCACTTCTGTTATTTTCCTCTCCGGTATTCAGCATTTTGTGGAAGGTCCGGAAGGCATGGCCACCGTACAACCGGAAGTGAAAAAATTTATGCAACAGGTACCGGTTACCTGGGATGAAACTCAGTTTCTCGATGGTTATCCCGGAAAATCATATACCGTGGCCCGTCGTTCAGGTACAAAATGGTATGTGGCTGGTATCAATGCAGACAGTAGCGAGCTGAAACTGCAACTTGATTTTCCCTTTGTAAAAGAAGCGCAGAAGGGCCAGTTATTTACCATGGAGAATGGCGTACTGAGTGCGAAGGAATACACGTCTGCCTTACGCAAAGGGCATAATCACTTTTTTATCAAACCCAATGACGGGTTTGTGCTGGTATTCGAATGATGAAAAAAATACTGTTCATATTCACTTTCCTCTTTGTGGTCAGCCATGCTTTCACACAAAAAGCTGCACCCAAACCAATGTATGATGATCCGGTATATCACGGAGCGGCCGATCCGGTGATCGTTTATAACCCCGCTGTAAAGAAATGGTGGATGTTCTATACCAACCGCCGTGCTTCCATCGTGGATTCAACTGTGGCATGGGTGCATGGTACACGGATAGGGATTGCAGAAAGTAAAGACGGACGTAATTGGAAATACGTGGATACGGCCAATATCAATTATCGTCCTGATCCGGGTTATACGCATTGGGCCCCGGATATTATTGAGGAAAACGGTACCTGGCATATGTACCTCACCTATGTGCCCGGGACCTTCACCGACTGGAACCATCCCCGCGTGATCGTGCATCTCCATAGTACAGACCTTGTCAACTGGAATTTCCTGTCAACCCTTCAACTCGTCAACCAGAAAGTGATTGATGCTTCCGTTTTTAAAGTAACTGACTCCTTATATCGCCTCTGGTACAATAATGAGAAAGATGGCAAGAGCATCTGGTACGCGGAGAGCAAGGATCTTTATCACTGGACCGATAAAGGCAAGTCCATTGCCGCCCGGGGTGAAGGTCCCAAAGTATTTTACTGGAAAGAGCATCACTTCATGATCGTGGATGCCTGGAAAGGCATGGAAGTCTACAGTTCCACGGACCTGCTCAAGTGGACCAGACAAAAAGACCGCATTCTCGAAGCACCCGGTAAGGGCAAAGACGATCAGGCTATTGGCGGGCATTGTGAAGTGATTGTAAATAATGGTCGCGCCTTTGTTTATTATTTCACCCATCCCGGTCGTCGTAAAGACAAACCCGCGGACAAAGGATCATTCGATGATAAACGCAGTGTGATCCAAGTGGCGGAACTGGAGTATAAGGACGGGGTGATTACCTGTGACCGGGATAAGCCGGTGAAGATAAAATTGAGCAGACCCGCAAAGCGAAAGATAAAAGGCTGATTTTATATTAAATAAAATAATTGAAGTACGGATTGACCATAGTGGGTTTACTGATGCTGACAGTCCTGGTGGCTCAGCAGCCCGGTAAGTATACCGCCATTCATCCGGGAGTACCCTGGTTGGATGACCGTGGCCAGACGATCAGTGCACATGGAGCCTGTATCATCAAAGAGAATAATCGTTACTATTTATTCGGGGAGATCCACTCCGATACCAGTAATGCCTTTGCAGGCTTCTCCTGTTATTCTTCACCGGATCTTATGAACTGGAAATTTGAATCGGTCGCTTTGCCCGTACAGGCAGCAGGCGGACTGAGTGCGGACCGGGTAGGAGAACGGCCCAAAGTGATGAAATGTCCTTCGACTGGTGAGTACATTATGTATATGCATGCTGATTCCCTGGGGTACAAAAATCAGTCGGTGGGCTATGCCACTTCATCCAACATAACAGGACCTTACACTTTCCGGGGCTCAATATTATTTAATGAGAAACCCATCCGGAAATGGGATATGGGCACTTTTCAGGATACCGATGGCACCGGGTATATTCTTATTCATGGGGGGGAGATCTATCAACTCAGCAATGATTATAAACAGGTAACGGAACAGGTATCTATGGCCTTTATAACCGGTGGTGAATCCCCGGCCATGTTCCGCAAGGACAGTCTTTATTACTGGCTCGGTTCACACCTGACCAGTTGGGAGCGGAATGATAATTATTATTTCACCGCCAGCAGTATCAGGGGACCCTGGACCAACCGCGCACTTTTAGCCCCGGAGGGAACCCTCACCTGGAATGCACAGACAACTTTTGTGTTGCCTGTAGCAGGAAGTCAGGACACGACCTATATGTTTATGGGTGACCGCTGGTCATTTCCAAAACAAAACTCCGCCGCAACCTATGTCTGGTTACCTCTTACGATGAATGCAGGTACAATCTCCTTACCCGTCTTTCATGAAAGCTGGCAGTTGAATATCCGTAAAGGAACAGCCGCAGCGGTGCCGGTCAAGGGAAAAACTATCGGCAACAGAGACAACACACAACTTAAATATTCAGGTCAATGGCAGTTTGCAGATAGTGGTGATTCCAACTGGGTAACCTGGAGGTGAAGAGACTC
>CAZYTV010000339.1:0-3577 GCA_964650455.1 uncultured Chitinophaga sp.
CTGACTCTTACCCAGTTTAATCTCCCTGGCCACCTCCTCTGCAACGTGTTTGGACAGTAATAATATATCATGTCCCCTATCGCGCAATGGCGGCAGCTCGATTGGCAGTCCCATGATCCGGAAATAAAGGTCTTCCCGGAAATGACCATGTTTTACTTCCTCTGCCAGTTTTTTATGGGTAGCCGTGATCAGACGGATATCGAGTTTGATTTTTTCATTCCCGCCCACCCGCACCACTTCTCTTTCCTGCAATACCCGGAGCAGTTTGCTTTGAAGACTCAGATCCATTTCGGCTATTTCATCCAGGAAGATCGTGCCTCCATTCGCTTCTTCAAACTTTCCGGGTTTACGGGTCAGGGCACCGGTAAACGCCCCTTTTTCATAACCAAATAATTCGCTTTCAATGAGCTCCCTCGGTATGGCCGCCATATTCACAGCTACAAAATTTTTTTTACTGCGGTCACTGTTATAGTGAATTGCCTTAGCCACCACTTCCTTACCGGTACCGGTTTCCCCGCTGATCAGGATATTGATATTCGTCTTTACTGCTTTTCCAATGAGGCTGAAGACTTTTTTCAGGCTTTCACTCTGACCAATCATTGTATTTTGAAAAGAAAATTTCTGACCCAGCGCTTCCCTTAAATGTTCCACTTCCTTTTTCAATGACTGGGTTTCCCGGATCCGGATAACACTGTTCCATAAAAGATCCTTGGTGGCTTCATCTTTTACGAGGTAATCATTCACACCCATTTTGAGCAGGTTTACAGCGATGGCCACTTCTTCCTGAGAACTGATAACGATAACCGGAACCTGTGAATTGATTTCCTTGATTTTTTTATACAACTCATCCCCGGTTATGTCAGGCAACGAAAAATCGATGGTGACCAGGTCCGGTTTTAAATGCATGCTGGCCAGACATTCAGCACCCGACCCAAAACGCGTAACCTTATAATCCGGATTCAGGGAAAGATGATATTCCAGAATCTCCCCATACCAGGGATCATCTTCCACTATATATATATTATAAGTTGTCATATGCCGGTTTTTATAAATTTTCCAGAAACAATAATCAATTTACAAATATTGACTCAAATACAAAAATTGGAAAAATTCCAATAAATGGAAACACTTGTTTTTCACTAATGCCTGCTTCATATTGTCTTGCTGAATTTTTCAGCCAGATATGCCAAAAAGAAGCATGATAACTAACCTTGGCGGAGAAAAAACAATAGGTATACCAGGGTGAACTGAAAGAAGTGGTTTACGAACGGAAATACTGCTTACAGGTAACGCACCGGGGATGCATAGTTTTCAATACTTTTGCAAAGTCAAAAACTAAACTTTTACATACAAAGTATTGATTTTGATATAATTAATAAATTTCTTTGGCCCGGTAAATATCCCGGTCCTGCAAATAAAAAATCATGAAATTCTACAACTTACTGATTAAATACCGTCTCTGGATCGGAGTGGCACTGATTGCCCTGGGTGTTTATGTGAATTATGCATCCTCCTTCTGGCCAGCCTTCCCGCTCTACCTGGTAGGTGTAATCCTGATCGCCGGACATTTCTTTTTCGGTCCGTTGCGGTTGATCCAGGAATATATGGAGAGTGGGGATATGGATGGTGCTGAAAAAATCATCAATTCGATCAAATTCCCGAATCTCCTTTACAAACCCATCCGCTCCGTGTATTACACCCTGAGGGGAAATATCGCCATGATGAAACAGGATTTTGATGGCGCGGAAAAAATGATGAAGAAAGGACTGGATCTCGGTATGCCCATGAAAGAAGCAGAAGGGGCCAGCCTGCTTCAAATGGGTATGTTGTCAATGCAAAAAAATGACCTGAAACAGGCCGAAAGCTATATCCGCCAGGCCCTGCGCAAGGGCTTACCGGACAAAGAGAATGAAGCAGCCGCTTACCTTCAGATGTGCAGCCTGATGATGAATAAACGGGAGTTCCGCGCGGCCAAGGATTTCTTCCGCAAAACAAAAGCATTAAAACCAACCACCCCGCAGATCGTGGATCAGATCAAGCAGATTGAGAAGTATATTTCGAGGATACCGGGATAGTTGAGGGTTTGTCGTTTGGCGTTTAGAAGTTTAGAGGTTGACAGGGATGTCAGCCTTTTTTATTTGCTGTTGATTATATAGTAAATTGCCGTACAACTTTTGCACCATGAAAAAAATAAAGATCCTTACGATAATATTGCTTTGCGCTTTTACCTTGTTTGCACAACCAGAGAAAACCAGCTCACTGAACCTGATACCGGTTCCGGTATCCGTTAAACAAGGGCAGGGTCAATATACACTCCCGTACAATGCCATCATTTATTATAACGGCCAGGATGATATCAGAAAAATGGTGAATCAACTGGCAGACCGGTTAAATACAGGAGGAAATTTAATACAGATAAAAAAAGGCAAAAGTGAAGGGCCCGGGTCGATCAATTATATTTTAACGAATGATCCCGGGATTCCGGCAGAAGGTTACCGGCTCATCATCAGTACTAAAAACATCACACTAAAAGCCAGCCAGGCTGCCGGTTTGTTCAATGGCACACAAACCCTGCTGCAATTATTACCGGCCGGAGTGGAAATAACAGAAAGACAAAAACCGGTAAAAAACTGGAAATTACCCGAAGTAACCATTGAAGACTATCCCCGCTTTGCCTGGCGCGGACTGATGCTGGATGTATCCCGTCATTTCTTTACTGTAGCGCAGGTAAAAGAATATATCGATCAGATGGTGAAGTATAAATTCAACCTGCTGCACTTGCATCTTACCGATGACCAGGGTTGGCGCCTGCAGATAAAAAGTTTACCCAAACTCACGGAAGTGGGTGCCTGGCGGGTCGAAAGAACAGGCACATTCGGCACTTTGTCAAAACCTCAGCCGGGTGAACAAGCCACCTATGGTGGTTTCTATACCCATGAGGATATTAAAGAACTGGTGAAATATGCGGCAGACCGTTTTGTCAATATCCTGCCCGAGATTGATGTACCGGGTCACAGCCTGGCTGCCATTGCGGCTTACCCGGAGTTGTCCTGCACAGCAGGCGAGTATTATGTTAGTCCCGGTGACCGTTTTATGATCTGGCCCGGAGGTGGACAACATTTTTATGGCACCCTTGATAATACCATTTGCCCGGCCCTCGAAAAATCTTTTGAATTTCTCGATAAGGTATTCACCGAAGTGGCAGCACTCTTCCCTTTCGGTTATATACATATGGGTGGAGATGAAACAGCCCGCAACTTCTGGGAGAAAAGTGAACAGATCAAAGCCCTCATGCAGGAAAAAGGATTAAAAAACCTGGATGAAGTGCAGAGCTATTTTGTAAAAAGAGTGGAGTAGATCATTAGCAGCAAAGGCAAAAAAATGATTGGCTGGGATGAAATTCTCGATGGCGGGCTCGCCCCCAATGCCGCGGTCATGAGCTGGCGCGGAATGAAGGGTGGTATTGAAGCTGCCCGACAGGGACATGAAGTGGTGATGAGTCCATCTGATTTTGCCTATATCGATTATATGCAGGGTGATGCGTCTATAGAACCACCTGTATATGCCACCCTGCGAT
>CAZYTV010000340.1:0-3575 GCA_964650455.1 uncultured Chitinophaga sp.
GGAACAGAACCCCGTTATTGGCCCGCGATATCGCCCCGGGCTGTGGAATAACCGCACCGCCTACGAGGGCTACATCGGAAATGGTGTGGTGTGGACTTCTGAAAGGTCGCCTGGAGACCAGCGTGGCATTCTCAGGTAATTTTCCCGCCACCGAATGAATCTTGGTGGTCTCCAATGCTTCCTGAAGGGTTAAAGGAGGTAATATGGTGGGAAGTCTTTTCGCCAGCATGGTTTTGCCAGCACCGGGCGGACCAATCAGGATGGCATTATGCCCGCCGGCTGCAGCGATCTCCAAAGCCCGTTTAATATTCTCCTGGCCTTTTACTTCAGAAAAATCAATGTCAAAATCATATTGCGAATGAAAGAATTCCTCCCGCGTATTGATGACCACTGGTTCAAGGCCCTGTTCCCCGTTGATAAAAAAATCAATCACTTCATTAATATGACTGATACCATACACTTGCAACTGGGTCACCATGCCGGCTTCTTTTGCATTAACTTTTGGTACGATCAGTCCCTTAAACCCTTCTTTCCTGGCCTGGATGGCAATGGGAAGTGCTCCCTTGATGGGCCGTATTTCTCCATTGAGTGACAACTCTCCCATAATAATATAAGTGGCCAGTGCTTCAGGGTTGCTGATCTGTTCAGATGCAGCGAGTATCCCCAACGCGATGGGCAGATCGAAAGCGGTACCGCTTTTACGGATATCTGCCGGCGCCATATTCACCACCACTTTGGTGCGGGGGAAATCATAATTGTTTGTTTTGAAAGTGCTCTCGATCCGTTGCAGACTTTCCTTCACCGCATTATCCGGCAGCCCCACAATCATAGGGTCCTTGCCCTGGTTCTGGATCCAGTTTACCTCAATGGTAATTGTGGTGGCTTCCACTCCATATACTGCAGAGCCAAAAGTCTTGATCAGCATAAGGGGAAGGTAGTACAGGGTTCAATGTTTTGAAGCTTTGTTGTCCTGTATTTTGGCCTTGGAATCTGTTTTTTTTCGGAAATTATGCTGTTTTTTAAACTTCGAAATACGGCCAACAGGTAAGCTGCCTGAATGAATCATCCGGTTGACATCAGATTATACTTTTGATTCTTTATCATGAAACCGGTCATGTACTGGTTTTACCATCAGGTTGCAGATAAGACCAATAACCAGTAATCCGGCCATGATATACATCGTAAAGGAATAAACCTGGGCTTTAGGAAGTTTATTGACTTCTATCTGGTATTGCCGCATGTAATTAATAAGCACCGGTCCCAGGATAGCAGCCATTGACCATGCGAGTAACAGGCGGCCATGAACTGCTCCAACCTGCTTCGTTCCGAAAAGATCCCGCAGATAAGCCGGTATGGTGGCAAATCCTCCGCCATACATACTCATAATAATAGCAAATGCGGCTGTAAACAGTATGACAGAACCGGAAGCCCCGATGCCGGGAATAGCTGCATATAAAACAATACCCAGAGAAAAGAAAATGATATACGTGTTTTTTCTTCCGATAATATCAGACAACGATGACCAGATAAACCGGCCGGCCATGTTGAAAAAACTCAACAGCATGACAAATTTTGCGGCTCCGGCTGCATCTATTGCTTTTTCAGCACCCACTGATTCTTCCGAAAATAATTCCTGAATCATTACGGATGCCTGGCCAAGTACCCCGATACCCGCTGTTACATTCAGCATCAGAACAAAAAACAACAGATAAAATTGTTTGGTTTTTACCGCTTCATCCACCAGGACATGTGCATGGCTGACGAGCTTCTTTTCTTTTTTAAGGGCAGGATTAAAACCTTTTGGTTTCCAGTTTTCAGCAGGCACCCTGATGATCAATGAACCAAACAACATTACTATAAAATAAATTCCACCCATTGCCAGAAAGGTTTCTCCCACCCCTGTGGAATTTTCGCTGCTGAAACGGCTCATCAGGAAAACTGATAAGGGGGAAGCGATCATACCCCCTCCGCCAAAGCCCATGATGGCCATTCCGGTAGCCATACCCGGCTTGTCCGGAAACCATTTGATTAAAGTGGAGACCGGTGAGATATAGCCCAGTCCAAGCCCGATGCCACCAATGACTCCTGAGCCAAGGTAGAGCATCCATATCTGGTGCCAGTAAACGCCCAGCGAAGAAATAACAAACCCGCTGGCAAAACAAATGGCTGCAGTAAACATGGCCATACGGGGACCTGCCCTTTCCATCCACTTGCCAAAAGTGGCGGCGGAGGCTCCAAGAAAGAATAGGGCTAGACTGAATATCCAACCCAGTTGAGTAAGATTCCAGTCTCCGGCCGCAGAGTCATTTATTCCAATAACCCGGGTAAGGGGTTTGTTAAACACACTGAAGGCATAAATCTGACCGATACATAAATGGATGGACAAGGCAGCGATTGGAACCTTCCAGCGGTTGTAACCCGGTGGAGCAACGGTTTTTTCCCTGGCTAGAAAAGGCATATGCTGGTTTGATTTGGAAACTAAGGTATTGATTGAAAATAGTGCTGAAAATGATTTAGTTCAGTTCCGATGATAACTTTCACCCAGCTATCCCAAAGTCTTGTATGATTTCATCCACATCCGGCCTAAAGATATACCTGTAACTGGAGCAGCCATTCACTTTTCCTGCCATCAGTTATATTTTTCCCATTGCGTTGGAAATAGAGTGGTCTTGTACTGTATTGGGTGGTGATTTTAGCATGGTGCCCATCCAGAAAAAAATTAGCCCCAGCATCAAAATAATTTCCTGCCTCATCCAGGTAATCGAAGTCCTTCCGGGTATATGCGGCAAACGGCTGAACCCTGCATTTAGGTGATTTACCTTTTGGAAGAAGTATTCCTGCCTGGGTATAAAATATACTACCTGTTCCCACAAACATCCGGGCATCGCCTGGGCCGTTTAAAGTACGGTTGGCTGCAGGTAATCCGGGATCAAAACCCGAAGATGTATTCATTACTCCCAGGGTTCGCCAGTAATTCGGACCAAAATTGAACCGGTAAAAAACACTGTATGCTGTTACCGCCATGTTTTTACTTTTATTACCTACCGGTAGATCAGCAAAAACGTCTGTTCCCAATAAATTGATATTATGTTTTTCCATTCTTCCGGAAACATCGATACTTTTTGTGGCATCTTTATTATGATAAAAGCCGGCACCTACATTAAATACTTTCCGGGTGCCTGCATAAGTTCCAACTCTGAATGGCAATACATTCGCTTCCTGATCCAGGAACTGGTAATCAAAATAACCCTGTAACGCGGGATGGGCATCTCCGTTGTTATCTGTTGCCACCCGCCCCTTTATGGCATCAGCCTGCGGTATATTATTGGTGGCAAATGGTTTATTGACAGAGGTGGAATAGTTCAGCTTGCCTAATTTTCCTTTTGCATAAATGCCAAACTGCCGCATAAACTGATCACTCACTTCTATGAGCGGCCAGTTGAAGACGGGAGCGTCAATGGCCAGGAAGTTCAGCGTGCTGGCACTTGACATGCGGCTGATTCCAATCCAGTAATGCAACCCTTCACCCAGGTAGAGATTATACTTATTGTCCCTTCCTGACCCGGGATCTTTTT
>CAZYTV010000341.1:0-3529 GCA_964650455.1 uncultured Chitinophaga sp.
ATTCGGCATTGCCATACCCGATGGATATTCCATTCATGGGATCGATGTGTCCAAGTACCAGCACCTGATTGCCTGGGACGAGGTGAAAAAAATGAAAGTGAAAGAGATTCAACTGGGTTTTGCATTTATGAAGGCCACGGAGGGCACCATGTCCAGGGATCCGCAGTTCAGGCGTAACTGGAAAAAATCAAAGCAAGCGGGGATTGTCCGCGGGGCCTATCATTTTTTTACCCCATCCAGGGACGGCAAGACACAGGCAGCCAATTTTATCAGTGAAGTGGAACTGGGTGAGGGGGATTTTCCACCGGTGCTGGATGTGGAGCAATTGAATGGTACACCTGTGGCCCAGCTAAAAAGGGAAACCAAAGAATGGCTGGAAATCGTGGAAGCGCATTATGGCATCAAGCCGATCATCTATACCAATGTGGATTTTTATAACCGTTACCTGGGACTGGAGTTTGATGAATACCCCCTCTGGGTGGCCCATTATTACCAGCCGGTTCAGCCCAGAATCAGGAGGGGTTGGGTACTCTGGCAACACAGCGACAGGGGCCGGGTAAACGGGATCGTTTCCCCGGTTGATTTTAATGTGTTTAATGGCGACTCCGCCGAGTTTAGGCACCTGCTGATCCGTTGAACAGGATCGGCCGGACCTGCCAAATAATAGTAACTTGTTTCTTCAATTCAATTTATGGAACAGGGCTGGGACAATGATGTAAAAGATTTTTTTGTAAAAATCCTCAATTCAGTTGCATTGACTCTTTTGTGGGCCCTGGCAGGGGTGACAGCCGGCCTTTATTTTGAACTGGCCATTTTGGGTAATAAGCCCCTGGCCGGCACGATTATTTTTTACATTTTGTTGGCTGTTACTTTTTTGGGGCTGGTTCGTTATTTGTATAAGACCTGGAAGAAAGATTGAAAATACCCGACGGAGGGGATTGCCGGGGTCGTGGATATCCTTACTTTAGTTATTCATTCAACAACCGCATGGAGTTAAAGCAGCTTAGTAAATGGATGGTTATTGCCGGAGCCCTTCTGATCTGGACCATCAAATTATTGATCCGTCCGTTTTTTCATTTTGATCAACCCCTCCATTTTTTCCTGGGTATTGCCCCGAATTTCCTGGGTTCTTTTCTCCTGCCATTTGGCGCCTGCTGGTTTTTCAGCGGACGAAATCATTTAATAGCCCGCCTGCTGCGGGTGGTATGTATTGCTGACCTGCGGCAGTTCTGCCTGCTCGGATTTGGAATGCTGGTACTGAATGAATACCTGCAACTGATACCGGTTTTCGGAAGGACTTTTGATTATTTTGATATCCTTTTCTCATCCTTCGGCCTGGGCCTTTCCTATTTTGTATTTGGAAGACTACAGCAAAAATGGCAGCTCGCTTAACTGCTGTGATCGGCAATGATCAACCATTTCCCTTTTATCTTACGGAAGAGCAGGTTATAATGACCGCCGATATTGCCGATACTTCGTTGGAGGAACCATTTTCCCACCACGAAATAATAATCACGGGATAGTCTTTTTACCGTAATCAGGTCAAAACGGAGCTTTCCCATGGCCGCTGTATCCGGGTACCCTTTTTTATAATTATTAAGCGTATTGGTCCAGCCATAGGTTACCCCGCTTTTACCTATAAACATCAGGGAATCATTTTCCCAATATCCATCCATAAAATGGACGATATCACCGCGGTTCCAGGCGGCTGTTTGCTTTCCGAGCACCTGGCGAATGGCCGTTTCATCTTTGGACTGAGCACCGGTAATTACAGCCAGCAGCAGGCATACGGTTAACAGGTATGAATTTCTCATCATTCAATTTTTTATTTAAGTTAAGGGAAATGACGGGAACAGGTTCAGTGATCACAATCATCTGCATGGGCATGATTATGTACCTGGCAGGAGCGGTAATTATTTACATGGGCAACGACGATCAGCAGTACTGCAGGCACCAGTAACCAGTTATGGTATTCGAGAAAAAACTGTTTTAATACCAGGAACATAAAGCCGGTATAAAAAAGACTTATAGGCAGCAGGCTGTGGTGATGTTTTTTATACCCGTGATACAGGGAGTAAGTGCCGATCATCAGGGACAGTATGATCATCCCGATTTCGAACCCGATATGATGGATAATATTAATGCCGAAAAGCGGGAGGGTGCTGAAAAACAGGGGAAGTAGAGCGCAATGAATGGCACAGGCCAGTGAAGCCCCGATACCTAATGCGTCCCAGTTGATCTTTCCTTTCATTTGAGCCGGTAAATATACGAAAAGGCAACATAGTTGCAAAATGTTAAGAGAAAGGTTTATCTGAACCATCCGGGGCGTAACTTTGTTTTTTAATAGAAGAAATATGTCGAAAAAGGGCTGGATTTATACATTATTTTTTGTGACGCTGGCACTGGGGTTCTATTTTGCCCTGGCCCAGATCATCCCCGGGTACACTACCCCCAAAGTGGCACCGATCAGTTTTGTAAGACCCTTTAGTTTTACCACCCAGGACGGGCAGCGATTTACAGAAAAGCAGGTGGAGGGGAAAGTGTATGTGGCGGAGTACTTCTTTACTACCTGCAAGACCATTTGCCCGATCATGAATAATAATTTGCGGAAAGTGTATAATGAACTGAAGGAGGAGAAAGATTTTCTGATCCTCTCTCATACCTGTGATCCGGAAACTGATTCGGTGGCCCAGATCAAAAAGTATGCGGATTCCATGCAGGTAGACCATCGCCGCTGGATTTTTCTTACCGGCCGCAAGGACAGCCTGTATAATACCGCCCGTATCAGCTATACCATCGATGATCCGAACAATAACCTGAAGCGGATCGAAGATCAGTTTCTGCATACCCAGTTCTGGGCCCTGGTGGACCGGAACGGGGATGTCCGGAAAATTTATGACGGGATCAAGTATGATGAAGTAAAGAAAATGATCAGTGATGCCCGGGCGCTGCTGAAAGAATAGTTGGCTTATTTATTGGGGTTATTTAAAGAATTTTTATGCCCAGACACGAGACTCCTGATATTGAAACAAGAATTGCCTCCCTGCTCAGGCGGAGTGACCTGAGTGTTACCGAAAGCCGCCGGAAGATCCTGCACCTGTTCCTGGAGCAACCGGGTGCCCTGGCCCATGGTGATATAGAACGGAAAGCCGGGGAAAAATTTGACCGGGTAACGGTCTACCGCACTTTACAGGCTTTTGTGGAAAAAGGAATCATTCATACCATTCCCACAGCCGATAATTCCATCCGGTATGCCCTTTGCAAGGACGAATGTTCTGCCGGTCACCATCATGATCACCATATTCATTTTGTCTGCACACAATGCGATAATACTTATTGCCTGGATGATGTGGTGACGCCTGATATCAAATTGCCGAAAGGTTACCAGGCGGAGCAGGTGGAAGTAGTGGTGGAGGGGATTTGTAAAAATTGCAAAGTATAAAACAACTCCTCCTCCGCTAAACCTGCCTGCCGGCAGGCAGGGCTACGGAGGACAAGCAAGCACCAAAGATGCCAAAATGCCAAAAAA
>CAZYTV010000342.1:0-3469 GCA_964650455.1 uncultured Chitinophaga sp.
TTGTAGATGTTTTGGTTTACAAAGCCTTGTCTTTCTGGCAGAAACATCGGTTGGCCCGGTAAGCTCTTTACTGAAAATTGAACATTGAATATTGAATATTGAACATTCTTAATGTAACTACATTAATTCTCAATAATCAGTACACAATTTTCAATGATCAGCATTAACCTCAACCCCACAGATTTTCCTGCCCTAAAGGGAAGCTAAGGTAAGGAAATCAATAGGAGAAAATCAATGAAATTTTACTGATTTTGGCCTAAAATGACCCGAAATCAAACAGAAATGGCCCAAAACCGGGCGATTTTGGGCCATTTTTATATAATTCGGTTAGATTATTCCTTTACCCTTTCCACATATTCACCGGTCTTGGTATTAACACGGATCAGTTCGCCTTCATTGACAAATAGCGGCACGTTTACAGTACCACCTGTTTCCACAGTTGCTGGTTTCAGCGTACGGGTAGCAGTATCGCCTCTCAGTCCGGGCTCGGTGTAGGTTACCTGCAGTACAATTTTATCGGGTAACTCCACACTCATCGGGAGTTCAGTCTCGGTATTGATGAGTACACTCACTTCCTGTCCATCTTTCAAGAACTGGGGAGCATCCACCAGGTTTTCCTGGATGGCCACCTGCTCAAAAGTTTCGGTATCCATGAAGTTATAACCAGTGTCATCTTTATAGAGGAACTGGTAGCTTTTCCTTTCTACCCGAACCGGGAAGATATTATCGCCTGAGTTCCAGGTCTTTTCAATGCTTCGGTTATTGTCCACCCCTTTCAGTTTGGCCCAAACTTTAGCGGCCGCACGGGCCGTTTTATTTTCTCCGAATTCTACTACAGTGTATAAACTACCATCCAGCTTGATGATAAGTCCCCTGCTGATGTCTGCTGTTGATGCCATTTGTTTTCTTTTTGAGGCGGCAAAGATAAGGGAGGAGAGCCGCAAAGCAAAAGTAAGCTTGCCGGGTTATAAATGGCCTTCAGCAATGCATTTAAAGTATATTCGTCACCTGTTTTATGAGATCCGGATTGACCGCCTGCATATTATCCCTTTTATTCAGCTTATTCGCTCATACGGGTAAGGCGCAGCTCATTATAACCACACATCCTAATGTCCAGGCACTGGCGCAGCGACTGGTGGGCGACGGGGTCAGTATCAGCAATGTAAGTTTTGCCGGCAATCCCCTGATGGCTGCTTTCTTTTTAAATCGCGCCAACCGGACCAATATCGGTATTGATTCAGGTATTGTTTTAACAACCGGGCGTGCAAAAACAGAAAATACTACTGTTTGGGGTACTAATGGTTTAGGGGTTACTCCGGCGGCTTCAGCAGATGCCAGTGGTAACTGGGGATTACCCGGTGATAATGACCTGAGTACAGCAGTCGGAAATTTTAACCTTGAAGATGCCTGTGTACTGGAATTTGATTTTGTACCCCTGGGAGACAGTATCCGGTTTAATTATGTATTCAGTTCAGAAGAATATGTACCCGGCTATGTTTGTACATTCAACGATGTCTTCGCCTTTTTTATTTCGGGCCCTGGCATCACCGGACTGAAAAATATTGCCCTCATTCCCAATACCAATATCCCTGTTTCAATTTTTAATGTGAATGATGTACCCGGAGGAGCCTGCCCGAACAATCCGCAATATTATATCGACAACAGCACGAATGTTTTCTTTACGCATGACGGTCATACCTCCGTGCTGACTGCCAGGGAAAAAGTACAGCCCTGCCAGACTTATCACTTAAAACTGGTACTGGCCGATTCGGGGGATGATATGGTGGATACCGGTGTATTTCTTCAGGCAAAAAGTCTCAGTTCGAATACATTCGGCATAGCCAATCTTACTCAAACTGATGCATCCGGCAACAGTTACCTGGTGGAGGGTTGCGCCACGGGGGCATTCAATATCACCCGGCCCAGGAAAGACCCATTCCCCCTGAACATCACCCTTTCGTATGGTGGAACGGCCATCAATGGAACGGATATACAGGCCATGCCCCTGAATGTGATGATCCCGGCCAATGATAGTTTTGTAACCGTGAATGTGATTCCGCTGATGGACGGAATGCCGGAAGGAATTGAAACAATGAAAGTGTATGCCCTCGCCGGTTGTGCCGCTGGTACACCTACGGACAGTACGATGATCCAGATCCGGGATTATGATATTCTTTCCCTGTCACCGGATACCGCCAGGATTTGCCTGGGCAATTCAGTACAACTCCTGGCTTCTCCGGGCTATACCGATTACCAATGGAACGCTGATCCCACGCTGAGCAATACCAATACGCCGGATCCGCTGGCCACACCGGTAAACCCGGCTACTACATATATCTGTACCGCGACAGTCGGAACCTGTCTTGCCCGGGATTCAGTATATGTGGTTATGAAAAAAGCGGAATTCCTTTCCAGGACAGACGTGAATTGCAGGGGTGGTTCCAATGGAAGTCTCCAGGTATTGGCAGGTGCCGGCTGGATAGCCCCGGTACAATATTCCCTGGATGGAATAAACTGGCAAAACTCCAGCAGTTTCACCAATCTCCCTACCGGCATTTATTCTGTAAAAGTCAGGGATGTAGATTGTACCGATAGCATCAGTATTACGATCGGTCAGGCCTTCCCCGATTTATTAGTGGACAATCCTGTGGTGCTTCCGGCAAGTTGTTCCGGTAACCCCGATGGACAAATCACGCTGACCGCCCAGGGTGGAAAAGCACCCTATACCTGGTCATCCGATGGAATCAGTTTTCAATCCTCACCGGTTTTCAACCTGAACCAGGGACAATATACTATTACCGTGAAAGATGAAAATGGTTGCCTGTCCACACAATCCGCCAGCATATTACTTGATAATACTGTGACCATTGATGCAGGAAGAGATACGGCCATCTGTGAAGGCAGCAGTTATCTGTTCAATGCCAGTTCCAATGCCACCCGGTTTGACTGGACTCCGGCCAACACGCTGACCAACAACGGCATCCTGAACCCGATTGCCAGTCCGGCCGCTACCACCATCTATTATGTCAACGCCAGTACCGGTATTTGCAGCCGCAGGGATTCCATCATTATTAATATATGGCCGGCACCGGTGCCCGATGCCGGAGCCGACTTTTCGGATTGTTATGGCAAAATCATTCAGTTACACGGAACGGGTGGGACCACCTATCAATGGACCCCTTCCACTTATTTTACCAGTTCTTCCAACCTGGCCAATCCATCCTTAAAAGCCACGGCCAGCACCACTTATTATTTATCGGTTACAGATGCCCGTGGTTGCCCTTCCCTGCAGGATGATGATATCCGGGTAACGGTAACACCGGCTGTTCGCATTTTTGCCGGCAGGGATACAGTAGCGGCGATGAACCAGCCGGTTCAACTGCAGGCCACCGAACTCAGTACTGCCGGGGTCATCAGGTATAACTGGACAGCAGCACAATTTCTCGACAATCCGGCCATTGCTAACCCG
>CAZYTV010000343.1:0-3463 GCA_964650455.1 uncultured Chitinophaga sp.
ATTCCCGATACATTCCACTTTATAATGATTAAACTGGTTGGGTTTGTAGGCATACTGGGCGGCTGCGTTCAGTTGCATCGGGTAAAGCCATTCCCGGCGTCCTTCATCATAGATGCCACCGGTCCATCTTCTCCAGGTCGGATCCACTTCACACTGACGTCCATAAACTTTACCTTCCCCGTTATTACCTGCGGGATCAAAATGACTGCGGGTCTGAATACCTGAATTCCCTTCTTCATCTTCCACCCATACATCCAGCTCCAGCACAAAATCACCATACTCCTTTTCTGTACATAAAAAAGTATTCCGGGTGTTGGCCACGGTGGTGCCAACAATCGCACCGTCTTCTATTTTGTAAGTAGCTTTCCCACCCAGCACTTTCCAGCCGCTAAGGTCTTTTCCGTTTCCCAGCGGGGCCCAGCCCTGCTGGCTGTTTACAGTGATGAAAGAACATACTAAGAATGGTAAAAAGAAATGCCGGCAACTTTTCATATGAATCGCTTAAAAATGTGACAGAATGAACGTAAATGTAAGGAATTCAGCAAGGTTTCAGCCTGACCTGAATCCTATCTTATTCACCCTCGTTACACAATTCAACCGGAGACTTTTCAACTATCTCATTTTTTAATAACTTGAGTGCATAAGCCGGATACCCGGCCTGACTGATACTCAATTAAAAATAATATGTACACCTGTATCCGCACTGATTCCTCGAATACCCATTTTCAACAAATGGTCAGGCAACTGGATACCTACCTGATGGGGATTAATGGCGATAACCATGATTTTTTTGACCAGTTCAATAAAATTGATAACATCAATCATGTGATCGTACTTTACCTGGAGGATCAACCGGCGGGCTGCGGTGCAATCAAACAATATGAACCTGGCGTAATGGAAGTCAAACGTATGTTTGTCTCCCCGGCTGCCCGGGGCAAGGGCCTTGCCACCGCCGTATTAAAAGAACTGGAAGCCTGGACCATAGAACTGGGATATAAAAAATGTATTCTCGAAACGGGAGATATTATGCCGGATGCCATTGCACTTTATAAAAAGAATGGGTACCAATCCATTCCCAATTACGGACAATATGTGGGGGTGGAGTCGAGTGTGTGTTTTGAGAAAGAGTTGAGGGTTGAAAGTTGAGAGTTTGGCGTTTGGCGTTTGGAGTTTGGCGTTTAGAGAGTCTTATAGGAGAAAGAGGTTGATAGAAGGGTTTATAGGGTTTATAAAGTTTAGGTTTCTTACTCATTACTGATTACTCATTACTCATTTAGTTACATACGCGTTATGGACAGCAATCCATTTACAGATAAGCAAATACAACCTGCAGCCGCAACTCTGGGTAAGGCTTTAGGTGTAAAAATGAAATACTGGGAAGAGATCGTCAGCTTTGTACATGCCCAATACCCTGCTGGTAAAGATGAATGGAATTTCCCGGGGGTGAAATATGGCTGGTCGTTCAGGATAAAAGATAAAAAAAGGGCAATCGTATATCTTATTCCGCGATCGGGTTATTTTCTGGCGGCTTTTGTGTTCGGCCAAAAGGCCTTTGACAGCATCCTCAAAAGTGAAATCGACCAGGCATTAAAAGATGAACTGGCTGCCGCCACAGTATACGCCGAAGGCCGTGGCATCCGTATTCCGGTTAAAAATGCAAAACTGCTGAAGGATATAAAAGCACTGGTTAGGATTAAGCTCTTGCATTAACTTAGTCTTTGAATTATTAATTATTGAACTATTGATTATTCCTTAAAAGCACAAACTTCCTAATAGCAAGAAATCCTCCTTTGGCTGCTGACTGCTGACTACTGACTGCCGGCTACCGGCTGTTGGCCGCTGGCTGCTGGCTGCTGGCTGCTGACTACCGACTTCGAACTACTAACTACCGACTAAATCCCTTACCTTTGCCCCGCCTCCGCCACCCCTACGGCGGGCAGGAGAACCTGTTTAACTACATAAAAAACAAGCTTTTATGGCAGATCTTTTTGAACGTTTATTGAAGAATGCGGGCCCACTTGGCCAGCACCGTGAAAGAGCCCATGGCTATTTTGCATTCCCCAAACTGGAAGGTGATATCAGCAGCCGGATGAAATTCCGTGGCAAAGACATGATTGTATGGAGCCTGAATAACTACCTGGGACTGGCTAACCATCCCGAAGTGAGAAAGGCCGATGCCCAGGGCGCTGCTGATTACGGTCTGGCCTACCCCATGGGTGCCCGGATGATGAGTGGTAACAGTAACCTGCATGAGCAACTGGAAGCGGAACTCGCCGCCTTTGAAAATAAGGAAGATGCCGCCCTGCTGAACTACGGTTACCAGGGTATGGTCAGTATCATTGATGTGCTGTGCAGCCGTCACGATATTATCGTGTATGATGCCGAAAGCCACGCCTGTATCATTGATGGCGTACGCCTGCACCCCGGCCACCGTTATGTATTCAAACATAACGAAGTGGATGATTGCGAAAAACAATTACAACGTGCCACAGCCCTGATTGAAAAACAAAAAGCCGGCGGTATCCTGGTGATTACTGAAGGTGTGTTTGGAATGGCCGGTGACCAGGGCAAACTGAAAGAGATCGCCGCCCTGAAAGAAAAATATAATTTCCGTTTACTCGTGGATGATGCCCATGGTTTTGGTACCCTTGGTAAAACGGGTGCCGGTGCCGGTGAAGAACAGGGCTGCCAGGATGCGATTGACCTTTACTTTTCCACGTTCGCCAAATCCATGGCGTCAATCGGTGCCTTTGTAGCGGGTGATAAAACCATCATTGATTATATCCGCTATAATATCCGTTCCCAGATTTTTGCCAAGAGTCTGCCCATGCCACTGGTAATCGGCAACCTGAAGCGTCTCGAACTGCTGCGCAACCATCCGGAACTGAAAGAAAAACTCTGGAGCAATGCCCGCAAGTTGCAGAACGGATTAAAAGAAAGGGGATTTGACATCGGCAAAACCGACTCTGTGGTAACCCCCGTATATATGAAAGGGGATGTTCCCGAAGCCACCGCGATGGTGATGGATCTCCGCGAGAATTATGGCATATTTGCCAGTATCGTGGTCTATCCTGTAATCCCTAAAGGACATATCATTTACCGCCTGATCCCTTCAGCCATTCACAACGACGAGGACATCGAACTGACCCTGAAAGCCTTCTCCGAAACCAAGAAAAAACTGGATGCCGGGGAGTACAAGGTGGAAGCGATTCCGGATATGGCGGAGACTAAGTAATGGGGTAGAACTTTTTTTAAAGAGGTTGTTCTTGAGTAAGAGCAGCCTCTTTTTTTTGGAACTGGTGGTAAGGGTTGACCATTCAACATACTCTTCCGCTAAACAACTAAACGCCTAAACGTCAAACCTTATCAACCTCATCAACCATCCGTCAACTTCCCCTCCTGCCTTTCCCCCCAATCCCCTACATTTACCGGACCAAAAAATCATCCCACTATGCGTAAGCTT
>CAZYTV010000344.1:0-3442 GCA_964650455.1 uncultured Chitinophaga sp.
TCCTGGCAACCGTTATTTATTACCTGTACGCAGGCCTCCCTTTTTATGCCCCTGTTATAGCCAAGCTGTTCCGTGGCAGTTCTGCACGTGGGAATCCTATGTCTCCGGAAAGCCCCTGGGAAGATGCCGTCCATTCATACCAGCTGGAGTTAAAAGCTTACCTGGAACAAGTATCCCTTGAAAGACCTGAAAAGAGCGAGCTGTTGGTAAAGCTGCAGCGTATCGGGCAACATCACCCGGTTATCCTGCAGCAACCCTACCGGCAGACGGCTCAGCAAATCCTGATCTCTGAACTGAAAAACAATTGTGCTGTCACCCTGAATGGAGATGAACTGGAGCAGGTGATGTTGGCAAAGTGACAGCCATGCCCGCCCGCCCTCTCCCCGTAAGGAGAGGTGCCGGGAGGGTTAAATGCCCCTTCAATTAAAATAGAAAATTCAATGAAAACAAAATTCCAACTTCCAATTTTTCACGCCATTTGTATACTGGCTGGTCTTTTTGCAACTACTATGTTGTTTGCACAGGATGGTAATGCCGGTATCAATGAAGCCAATACTAAAGTCAGAAGTTATTTCGCTTCCGGGACCAACCTGATGTATGCAGTTGGCGCAGTGCTGGGATTGATCGGCGCAGTCAAGGTGTACTCTAAATGGAACAGTGGTGACCCGGATACAGGTAAAGTGGCGGCTGCCTGGTTTGGATCCTGTGTATTCCTGGTGATTGTAGCTACCGTGATCCGAAGTTTTTTTGGGGTGTAGGCGGGAAGAGGGGAAGTCCGAAAGTCCATAGTCCTAAAGAAAGACCTATAAGGTAACCATTACTTCTATATTAAAACTGAAATTATGAAAACGAAATTGACCTGTTTATTTGTGTTGCTACTTTTAAATTTTGCCTGCTTTGCACAGTACATTGGTGTGCGGGCAAGGTATACTGAAACTAGGCTGGTTGATGATGCGCCCAATCCCCCGAAACGGGAAAACCGGCTGATCCTTTCCTTTTATAGTGTAACATTTAACGGAACTGCGAATGTTTTTACGCCTGCTGTGTTATCCAATTATGATATCTGGGTATATAAGCAGGGTTTGCAATATGGTAATGTAATGGGAGGTGTACTGGACTCTACCGGAAATAATTATCCCGGCTATGCATGGCCTGCGCCTAAAGCCGTTTCCTATTACAATACACTTGGGCTGAATTATATTGATTGTGATCCTAATGCAGCAACTCATTATGTGGTCAATGGTCAAGAGTTAGATTGCGGATTTGTTACTGTGTCCTACTGGGATATGGATTGGGGGACCATGCAACCTATTGAATGTTTTCCTGCCCCCAATATCTGCCTGACCTGGTACGATTTTACGCATCCCTTTTATTTATCACCGGGTAACGTCAATTTCAGTCCCGAGACCGTGTTTCCCGGACCTCCCTATAACCTGTACAATTATAATTGCGGAGGCCCGTTGCAATTAGTGCGAAGGGGGTTGCTCTCCTACGACAGCAGTATCGGAGGCATTCTGCCGGTAAGGTTTGTCAACCTGCGGGCTGAAATGGATGTAACTAGCATGGTTACCATCGCCTGGTCCAATATGACAGAATCCGAAATTCAAAATTATATTATTGAACATTCTGTAGACGGGAGTTTATTTCAATCAGCCGGCACTATTATGCCCACCGGGAATACAGGAGAAAGGGCTGACTATAGTTATTCAACTACTCAGTCGGAAGAAACAGTTTACTACCGGATCAAAGCGACAGAAAGTACAGGCACAGTAATGTACAGTAACATTGTCGTTGTACGTAAAACTGTCCCTATAACAACTATAAATCAATCTTTCAGGATTTTTCCTAACCCAGTCACGGGGGGTGAATTTAGTATCCGATTGACCAATGCCCCTGCCGGCAGGTATATCTGTACTGTTATTAACCCTGAAGGACAACCCATCCGGCAAAAGATGATCCAGCATAGCTCCGGTGACCTGGTCAGGCAAATTGATTTGACAGGCCTGCCATCCGGTTTGTACCGTTTGATTCTGCGTTCCACTACAAAGAAATTTACTGAAACCGTTGTATATGTCAACTAGTGTCTACTCCATCAATAAAGGGATCAACCGCCCGATTGAGTTCAAGGGACTGAAAGCACAATATATCTGGTATCTGGGAGGTGGCTTACTGGTACTATTGATCCTGTTCGCAATCCTGTATATCTGCGGGGTTAACAGCTTTATTTGTTTACTGATCATTGTAGTAGCAGGAACCGGGTTATTCATGCATGTATACAAACTGAGCCGTCAGTACGGAGAGCATGGAATGATGAAGACTTTGGCCAAAAGGTCCATTCCTTCCGTTGTAAAAATTTATTCAAGAAAAGTGTACACTGAGCAGTGGAAAAACAAATGAAGGACATATTGCCAATTTTTGGTGTAGAGCATGACTGCATCTTATCCAAACAGGGAGATGTTACCATCGCCTATGAAGTGGAACTACCTGAACTTTTCACTTTATCGGACCAGGAGTACGAAGTGCTTCACCAGTCGCTGATCCGTGCCGTAAAGATACTCCCGGCGGGAACTATTTTCCATAAACAGGACTGGTTCACTGAATCAAGACATGCAGCAGACTTCAGCACCATCGGCGTAAGTTTTTTATCCCGTGCCAGTGAACGTTTTTTCAATGAACGGCCCTACCTGGATCACCAGTGTTATATTATGCTGACCAAAAAACCAGCGGGCAGAAAACCAGGTTCTTCTCTTTTCTCCAATTTACTGAGGCGTTCCATTGTTCCGGAGCAAACGCTGAAACCACAACTTTTGCAGGATTTCCTGGATAATGCTGGTCAGTTTGAGCGAATTCTAAATGACAGCGGATTAATTAAGCTGAAAAGACTTACCAATGAAGAACTGAGCGGTGAACAACAGTATTGCGGTTTGGTAGAACGATACCTGAACCTGCAGCCCAATGAAAAATCGTTTATTCTCCAGGATATAAACTTTGAGGATGGCCTGAAGGTGGGCCCGAATCATTGCCAGTTATTTACTCTGGCAGATGCCGCTGACTTACCCAATTATTGCGGTTCCAGGATCAACTATGATAAATACTCGACGGACAAATCGAAGTTCAGTGTTGGCTTTGCTTCCCCCTTAGGACAATTGCTTCCCTGTAATCATATATATAACCAGTACATCTTTATTGAAGACCCGCAGAAAACGATTCAGAAACTGGAAAGCAAAAGACTCCGACTGCATTCCCTGAGTGCCTATTCGAGAGAGAATGCCATCAGCCGGGATGCCACCAATGATTTTTTAAATGAAGCCATCAGCCAGCAACGACTGCCTGTGAAATCCCATTTCAATGTGTTAGTGTGGACGGATAGTAAAGAGGGGTTGAAGGACACAAGAAACCTGGTATCATCAGCCCTGTCCCAGATGGATGCGGTACCGAAGCA
>CAZYTV010000345.1:0-3405 GCA_964650455.1 uncultured Chitinophaga sp.
AAGTTCGGGAATAAATAATATGCCAATGTGCCCATTACTTACAGGTCGGAGAGTATAATCAACTTGAATATTCCTGTTGATAGCCCACGAATTATTTATAAAAAAAAGCCCATAGGGCTTTTTTTTATAAATACACTTTCAATATAATAATGAAATTTCAATCTTTCAGGCTTTTCATTCATTGGCACATTGGCATATAGGCACATTGGCTAATTATTGCCAATTAATCTAATACAGAAAAAAGTACTAACCTGTAACTGAAGTACTAAGAGCTTAATTGGCATAATATTTAAAGTTTCAAATTCACCCCGATCATATAGTTAATTCCCGCCATCGGAAAATAATAATTTTCAGTTGTTTGTTGTCCCCCGTAAATATAACTGAAGGTATACCCATTCGGTTCGTATTCATGATGGAGCACATTATTCACCTGGGCAATGATATTCAGTTCTTTTATTTTTTTTGCTTTAATGGTATAGCTCAGGCGAAGGTCCTGCACAAAAAACGGATCCAGGGAACGGGCTTTGTTACCCGTATTGTCGAGATACTGGCGGCTTACATATTTACTGATCAGGCTGATGCCTGTGTGTTTAAAGGGGATAAAATCAATGGTGCCACCACCGGTAACCGCAGGGGAGTAGGCAATATCCGCAGAAGCATAACGGTTCAGTTTTTGTCCGCCGTTATCATAGTCATCAATATACTCTTCCATGTTGAGCACTTTGTTACGACTGAAAGTAAGATTGCCTGATACACTTAACCAGCTCCGGATACTGGCGGCGCCCTGCAGCTCGATACCTGCCCGGTAGCTTTCCGGAATATTGGTCCGGGCATAGGCACCCACATCATTGATCCTGCCGGTCAGCACCAGCTGATCCTTATAGCGCATGTAATAGAGGGTGGCTCCCCAATTATATTTTTTCCCACTGCGTTCAACGCCTGCTTCGATATCGTGTAATTGTTCCGGACGGGGTTGTTGGGCGGCACCGGCTTCAAAATCATCCCGGTTGGGTTCCTTGTTCGCCATGCCATAGGAAATATAGGTTTTCCAGTTATTCTTCTTCATCGTGATTCCCCCTTTGGGATTAAAGAAGTGCCAGTCATTGTGGATCATAAGGGAGGGATTATCCCGGAAACCATTGATAGCATATTTCACGTAGCGGTATTGCAGGTCATAGAACAGGTATACGCCACCTGCAATCTCTGTTTGTTGTTTACCATATATATTAAAATCGGTTTTAAACGCATCCAGGTTATACCAGCTGTCCAGCCCGGTGAGCCCGTTGGAAGCACGGAGTATCTTGCCATAATGATTCCCGTCATAACGGGTAAGTCCGCCACCCAGCGTAAACTGTGATTTTGCAGATTTATACTGCAGGGAGAAAACAGATCCGTAGAAATAATTGTCGAGCCAGAGCTGGCGGATAAAATCTGAAAGGAACAGGGTATCGTTGCCGTTTACAGGATAAGGGAGATTGTATCTGGCATAATCTTCATCAGCTTTATACTGCTCATAATACCCTTTGCCCCGGGTGAGGAAAGCGGCTGCATTGAAACTGATTTTTTTGGATAGTTCCTGGTTAAAGAATAACTGGTAATGGGTCTGTGAATAATTGTCTGTCTCATTGGAGTATGGGCTGCCGGTTTTTTCCATACCGGCATAATTGATCGTCCGGTTGCCTGCCAGCAGATCAGCCTCCGGTATTCCATACCAGGCCTGGTAGGTTTTTTCTTTTCCGCTGAAGACATTGAAACGCAAAGATGTTTTTTTACCGATCCAGGCAGTGGAGATAAAAAATGAGTGCAGCTTCGTGCTGGCCCGGTCAATAAATCCATCACTGCTGATCCGGGACAAGCGGATATCCGTGGTAAAGCCATTTACCAGCCCGCTGCTGTATTTCAATGTGTTTTTCCAGGAATTAAAGGAACCGGCACTGTTATTTAATTCGAGGGCGGATTCTTTATTTACTTCATTGGTGCTGAAATTCATACTGGCACCAAAAGCTCCGGCCCCGTTGGAGGAAGTACCGACTCCTCGTTGTACTTGTATGCTGCCAGCGGACGAACTGAGGTCCGGCAGGTTGACAAAGAACAAGCCCTGACTTTCCGCATCATTATAAGGGATGCCGTTGATAGTCATATTGATCCGGGTGGCATCAGAACCGCGTATGCGGATACCGGTATAGCCAATACCATTTCCGGCATCGGCATTCACCACTACAGAAGGAGTCTGGTTGAGCAGGTAGGGAATATCCTGCCCGAGATTTGATGCAGCAATCGCCTTTCTGTTCAGATTCGATTTGGTGAACGGAACATTTTCACCAGCCCGGATAGCCCTTACTTCGACCGGTGATAAGGTGTAGAAACTGTCTTTAGCGCTTTCATTTTGCTGCGCAGAACAGTACAATGCTGCCATGGAAAGGCAGGTGGACATAATAATCCTCTTCATTTTTTTACATTTAACCGTTAAAAAATAAGAGGGAAACGCTGTGGAGAAAGGACAACTGATAACTCCTTCCCTTCGCAGGCATTACCCTGACCAGGTTCTACGGGTATTTTCTCAGATTCCGATCACAGTCGGAAACACCCCGGGAAACGCTGAAAATCAAGCCTTTCATGTTAAGGCTCTTTACAAAGGCAAAAATACAAAGAAAATTAATACCCGGCCTGTAACATTTCTACGCCGTTCTTCGTACTACTTAAAAACCATCGTTTATGAAGAAGTTATGTATATCTCTGCTTTTCCTTACCGGGTTAAGCGCTTTTGTGAGGGCCCAGCAAACCATTAATGATCCGAATGCAATTAAAAAAGAAATCAGTTCCTTCCATGGTATCGATGTGGCAACGGGAATTGAGTTGTTCCTTTCGCAGGGTACAACTGAAGAAGTAGCGGTGAGCGCCGTTAATACTGAATATCGCGACCGGATCGTTGTTGAAGTGGTGAATGGCATCCTGAAGATTCATTATGATTCAAAACTGAAGGCTATCAATAAAAAGAAAGAAAGTAAGAACCTGAAAGCCTATGTATCTTACAAACAGCTTGATGAATTGCACGCCAATACAGGAGTCCTGGTGAAAATACAGGGAGTACTGAAAACAGCTGTCCTGGATGTAAAAGTGAATACTGGAGCCCAGGTGAACGGGGAAGTGGATATTAAGTCATTGACGGTGAAACAAAACACCGGGTCACAGGTTAATTTATCAGGCAAGGCTGAGAAACTGGAAGTGCATGGTGATACCGGCAGTAAACTCAAAGGTGAGGAGATGAATACACAGACCTGTGATATCAACGTAAGTACCGGGGCTAAAGCGGCTATCTCCACGAACGAGAAACGGCAGGGTAGCAGTGTCGCGAGGTGACAGTAATGAAACAAAGCAACAGTTGACTGTATAGTATGCGAGTTT
>CAZYTV010000346.1:0-3394 GCA_964650455.1 uncultured Chitinophaga sp.
ATTCCCCGGTATTCCAACCGGGGTGCATCCTGCACACTGATATGCGGAATATCCAGTACGGCCGGCCGCATTTTCAACCGGGCATCCGGTACGGGCAGGAGCTGAATCAAAGTCTGGATACCATAAAAAACACCTTCCTCATTATCACCGGCTATATATACGCCTTTGCCATCAACGGTTAACTGGTAGGCGCCTGGTAGGGTATTGTCCATTCGTTCATAATTCAGACGGATGGCATTTTTATTGCCAGAATTTTTGAGTATGTTTAATTTAAACTGGTAGTTTTTTTCCAGGTAGTCATTGATATACCTCGCTGTATTCTCCAGGTTGCTTCCTTCAAGTACCAGTACCGTTGCCGGACTGATGCTGAACCGGGCGACGGTCTTCGGTTGTTTTACTGAAACAGGTTGGGGAATAATATGGACTGTCTGGGCGAAGACAGGTACAGAAAAAAGTACGAAGAGCAGGCAAACCGTTAATTTTCGCATGTAAGTTATTTTGAAGCTTTAAATTTACAGAATACCCAACAACAAAAGTTATGCAAACCAATGCGGAAATTATCAGCCGGTTTTATACGGCTTTTCAGCAAAAGGATTACCAGGGCATGAATGCCTGTTACAGTGACGATATCGTCTTCAGTGATCCGGCGTTTGGCTTACTGCGGGGGGATGAGGCGAAATATATGTGGGAAATGCTATGCAAAAACGCAAAGGACTTCTCCCTCACATTTTCTGACATTCAGTTACTGGATGAAGAATACGCTACCTGCAAATGGACGGCCACCTACACTTTTTCCCAGACCGGCCGTAAAGTGGTGAATCATATCAAGGCCTTCATGAAACTCAAAGACGGAAAGATCATTGAACACAGCGACGCTTTCCCGCTCAGCAAATGGGCGGGCCAGGCCCTAGGCTGGAAAGGACAGGTCTTTGGCTGGATGGGATGGATGAAAAGGGCGATACAGAAGAAAGCCAGGAAGAACTTGATTGCTTTTATAGAAAATACAGGTATTAAATAGGAATTTAATTGTCTGTCGGGAAATGCAGGTCGTTAGTCAATAGTAAGTGCTAAAGATCTTTTTTCTGACTACTTGTGAGTTCAGTTTCTTTTACTAACAACTAACGACTACAGACTATCGACTGCCAGAATACTAAGAAAATAATATTCAACTAATCCTCTAAGTAACCAAACTTCCCTGTATTTACATCCTGTATCGCCTGCTCCACTTCCGGCCAGGTATTCATCAGGAAAGGGCCGTAAGCGGCGATGGGTTCGTCAATGGGTTCGCCGGATAATACCAACAGGATACTGTCTTCTTTCGCTTCAAGCGCTATTTCCTCACCATCGTTTTTGAACAAAACAAAATGGTCAGCAGTTACTTCCTGTCCGTTAATGGAAGCAGTACCCTGTATGACCAGCAGTCCAGTATTATAGTGGGCTGGTAATGGCAGGGTGACACTGCCGCCAGCTTTTAACCGGGCATTATAGACATGCATCGGGGTAAAAGTGAAAGCGGGTCCTTTGGTGCCATTATATTCCCCGGCAATCACTTCAATATAGCTTTTGCCATCAGCAAGGAGTTGACGTCCCATTGCCCCATTCGTGATTTCCTGGTATTTGGGGGCAGTTTTTTTGTCCTTTGCCGGGAGATTGACCCACAACTGCACCATCTGGAAAGGTCCTCCTGTTTTGCTGAACTCCGTTTCGTGGTACTCTTTGTGCAGCAGTCCGGAACCTGCAGTCATCCATTGTACATCGCCTTCACCGATGATGCCGCTATTGCCGGCACTGTCGTGGTGAGCAATCTTACCATGATAGGCAATGGTCACGGTTTCAAAACCGGCATGCGGATGCACGCCCACGCCACGGGGCTCCTCCGATGGAGTGAATTCAATCCTCGCGCCATAATCCATCAGAAAGAATGGACTCATCCTCTTTTTATCAATCAGTCTTCCACCAGGGAAGAAACTATGCACCCTGAACCCGTCGCCTAACATATGGGCAGGAGGGGGTGTTAGTATACGCTCGATATTTTGGTTACGCATAAGACCTTTTTAAATTAATTGTAAATCCGCAAGCCGGTAGATAGTAGCCGGAAGATGGTAGTCAACAGCCCCTGCTATGAAAGATATATCTAAACATTCTAAACCCTGCTTTCTAACTCATTCTACTTTCAGACTTTATAAACCTTCTAAACCCTGCTTTCAACCTCTTTCTGCTATAAGACACGCTCAACCATCAACTCACCATAGGTACTTCCATCAGCAATAATTCTGCCTCCGAATCTGCCTTGATAGATAAAACATCCGTTTCAGTGATTCCGAGACCATCACGGCGGTTGAGAGTGATTCCATTGATCGTGACATCGCCTTCTATCACGAAAACATATACTCCATTGTCTTTTTTATGTAGCTGATATTCAGTAGTGAAATCCTTATCCAGTCTGCCGAGGCTGAACCAGGCATCCTGGTGAATATGCACTTTTCCGTCGGTGGTACCAACCGGGGAAACAACGGTCAGTAATTGGTTGTGTTTATCAGCATCTGTAAAGCTTTGCTGATCATAACGGGGCTGTACATTCCGCTGATTCGGGAATACCCATATCTGAAAAAATTCAACGGTCTTGTCTTTGTTTTTATTTTTTTCGGAGTGCTGAATACCGGTACCTGCACTCATAACCTGCACATCACCCTGGCGGATCACCTGTTTATTGCCCATATTATCCTGATGCTCCAGATCACCGCTGGTGGGAATAGAGATAATCTCCATATTGTCGTGCGGGTGGGCGCCAAAGCCCATACCTCCGGACACGGTATCATCATTTAGTACACGCAATGCTCCGAAATGGATACGCTCCGCATCATGGTAACCGGCAAAACTGAAGGTATGATAACTGTTCAGCCAGCCATGATTGGCATGACCGCGTGTACCAGCTTTATGTAAAATGGTTTTCATGTTTGTTCCTTTTATTTTTTAGGCAGCTACTTTTTCTTCAACCAGCTTTTCAGCCAGCCATAAAAACTCAGATACGAAGGTATGAACCGCACCCTGGAAACTCTCGTCAAGCAGGTCGCCGTCCGGACTGAATTTTTTATCCACAGCGGGAGTAATCAGCATATTCGGGGACGCGATACCAAACAGGGCCGGTACAAGTTGTAATAATTGCTGTGAAGCCCGCATACCACCCATGGCACCTGGTGAAGCGGTGACAATGCCAAATGGCTTATGTAATTGTTTCGGAAAGTGGTCCAGCAGGTTTTTTAATGCCGGCGAATAGCTTCCATTGTATTCAGGGGTAACCAGAATAAAGGCTTCAGCGGAAAAAATCCGTGTAGCCAATGGTTGAAATTCAACAGGTGCTTTGTCGGCGGCAGGCCAAACCGATTGTACGGGC
>CAZYTV010000347.1:0-3360 GCA_964650455.1 uncultured Chitinophaga sp.
GATAGCCTCAGCGGCGGATTTTTGTATGCGGTGTCTTCTTCCTCTACCACAGGTGGGGATAAAAGCAGTGCCGTGTCGGAAGAATACCTGTCCCGGCTACAAAGCCTCGGGTTGAAAAATCCTGTGCTGGTAGGATTCGGAATTAAGGATAAACACAGTTTTGATGCCGTTTGTAAGCAGGCAGCAGGCGGAATAATTGGCAGTGCCTATATTAAAGCCCTGGAAAACAGTACAGATGTTAATGCATCCACAAAATCCTTTTTGTCGTCTGTTCTGGTCTAAGAAGGGACTAAGGAATATGCGGTCTTTGCCTATCTTTATACCTTCATTTACTGAGTAAAGGAGCAGCTTTTATGAAAAAAATTATTTTCTTGTTTTTCCTGGCCCCGTTGGGTTTATTGGCGCAGACCAATCCTTCATTTATCATCAATGGCAAACTGGATGGTTTTCCTGATGGCACCACGATCCGGATGGTTCGAAACGGAGAAAATACAGATATGGCCACCGGCACATTGAATAAATCTGTATTCCAGTTAAAAGGAACAGTTACTGAACCGGTGCTTTGCTTCCTGTTTATCGGGAATGAACCAAAACCAGTGGAACTATATGTTGAAAACAAAACCATCAGTTTTTCAGGCAATAAATCAAAGCCGGGCGTATTCAGGATCGAAGGTTCTGCCTCACATAAAGACTTTGAGGATTTTATTCAGGAATTTATGCCTCTGGCCCAGCAGCTTAGCTCGCTTGCTTCAGTAGTCAATAATACGATGCCCGGACCTGACAGGGACAGCCTGTTGGTGACCCATAAGAATATGCAGCAGGCGGTACAAAAATCAATTGATAAAATGGTGCTGGATAAACCGAAATCCCTGGTTACCGCTTTTGTGCTTTCTGCCACCTATGCATTTAATGAAGATCCCCAGCAACTGGAAGAAAGATTTAATAAGCTTGATCCTTCAGTAAAGGAATCCGGGGCCGGTAAACAAATTGCAACTACCATTGCAGACAGTAAAATCGGTGCCATCGGTACGGTTGCCACTGATTTCACACAGTCAGATACTTCAGGAGTTCCTGTCTCCCTTTCTTCATTCAGGGGAAAATATGTACTGGTTGATTTCTGGGCAAGTTGGTGTGGCCCCTGTCGTGATGAAAATCCAAATGTGGTACAGAATTTCAAAAAATTCAATCCCAAAAACTTTACCGTACTCGGCGTTTCACTCGATCGTCCCGGGCAAAAAACCCGTTGGGTCGATGCCATTCACGAGGATCAGCTCACCTGGACCCATGTGAGCGATCTGCAATTCTGGAATAATGAAGTTGCCCGTTTATACCGGATACAAAGTATTCCTCAGAATTACCTGATTGATCCGGAGGGAAAGATCATTGCTAAAAACCTCAGAGGCCAGGCACTGGAGGCGAAATTGTGTGAGATACTGGGATGTAACTAGTTAGTAGTTGGTAGTTAGTAGTAAGTAGTCAACAGCCATGTTGCTTTATTGCATTTCCAAAACAATTGTAAATTTTCTGCTTTAGGTTTTTAATTTTGACTTTTGAATTGGAAACGGAGTCTCCGTTATAAAACAGATTTAATTCACGTCTTTCCCTGCTTTAAGCTTATCTATCATCCCCATCACTGCTTTTTTATTCTGTTCATCCGGCGCCAGCGGCAGGGCCTGGTTGGCATATTTGAGTGCGTTTTTGAAATCCCCGAGAATGGAATAGCCTCGAACTAATCCCATACAAGTCGTGAACTGGTTGGGGTTTTTATCAAAATTCAGTTTAAAAATATCAAAGGCTTCTTGCTTCATTTTTAGGTTGAGCAGTTGCCGGCCATACTGATGCAGATCAGTCATACTGCCAAGAGGTAATGCTTTCTTCATCACGGCTGCAGATTCATCTGATCTTCCCAGTTTTTGAAGAATACGGGCTTTAGTGGCCCAGGTGCCAAAGATCCGGTCGCCGCTGAATCCGGCACTGGTGGCCGAATCAGCCCATAAGAGGGCTTCATCAAGGTTAGTATTCCGCTGCAGGCACCAATTGGCGGCCTGGTTCCAGCTCAGCCAGAAAAATCCCTTTTCTGTACGCAGTTCCTGGCGGAAAGATTCAATCTGTGTTTTAATATAGTCAACTTCAATTTTAAAAGGGATAGACAGTTTTTCCCACTGCAGGGAAACCATAGCGCTGTTTTCGGTTTCATGACTGAATTCATACTTCAGCCACTCCACGGATTGATCCAGAGCCTGGGGTTTTACCTTCACCCGCAGGGCATCTTCTTTATCACTGTAGTAATAATGTCCCCAGGAACCGGAATTTCTGGAAAAAATCAGGGTGCATTCATTGGGGTCGTAGGCAATAAAGAAACCGTACTTGCCGGCGGGGAGTGATTTACCTTCTATCATCACATCAGTGCTGAATTCGATGGTTGTATTTTCATTGGCTCCGGCCCTCCAGGGCGAAGATTTGCTGGTTCCGAATTCGGGATCGGCAAAACCGGTATGTACCAGTTCTCCCCAGACTTTACCTTCCCGACCTTTCACCCCCGGCCGGTCATATTGGATCGCAACATGGGTAATACCGATCTGTTCACTCACGGCAGCTTTTTTATTGCCACCGCTTGGCAGCATGGTCAATGTGATCTGTGCATAACTGCTGTTGAGGAAAAGGGCAAACAGTGCCAGGGATAATATGCGTTTCATGGTTGTTGGTTTGAAAAGTAAGCTAAGAAAATCCAGCCGGTCAGTTTTTGACAGGCTGGACGAATGGGGGCTATGCCTGTTGAAAGGTCACCGGGCTTAAGAAAAGGGGAAGGGTGCTGCTAATATTCCCCGGGGACCACAGAAAATCGACAGAGGTATCTGTCTTTTTCATCTGTATAATAGACCCGGAGTTCAATATCATTTTCCCTGAAGTATTTTGCTTGTGGAAATGTTTTCAGCCTGTTTACGAGTGACTCTTTTGAAAATTGTATGAGCAAGGTTGTGTCAATTTGGGCCGGATCAGTGTTGACCAGAGAATAGTTGTATAGAAATACTTTACCGGGTAAGGCCGAGACATTGTTCAGCCGGGTAGTACTATCTATGATGATCGGGGTATGAGTGTTGATCTCATTCGCTATTTTGACCAGCTCATCGTCAATCGTCGGGCGCATCATAACACCGAGTTCCCGGATAAAGGCGGATAAAAAAATAAACACGACAACACCGATTAATATTTTCCTGCCTTTGCTTTTCTTTTGGACTAATTCATACATATTTCCTGAAAATAGTTAGATGTAAATCTTCAGGATAAATTTAATAAAAAAGAGTTGGATGGGCAATTCTCCGCCGAACAGTAAAATTATCCGGTTTCCTGCTGCCATTC
>CAZYTV010000348.1:0-3357 GCA_964650455.1 uncultured Chitinophaga sp.
TTGGTTCCCCCGCCAAAAGCGGGAGATTAAAAGGGAAATCCGGTGAGAGTCCGGTGCTATCCCCGTAGCTGTAAAGGAAGGTGCTTCGACAATGGTTCGACAATGGTTCGACAAGCTCACCATGACAATAGTTGTCACCCTGAGCTTGCCGAAGGGTTGCCGAAGGGTTGCCGAAGGGTTGCCGAAGGGTTGCCAAAGGGTTGATGAACCATAAGTTAACCGAAACCACCTGCTGCAACACATACCACTGTTCCGCCGATGGCGGAATGGGAAGGTGCAGCGAATCCTGAGCCAGAAGACCTGCCTGATCACTTAATCATTATTCAGCTTTCGGGTGAAAGGCATGAAGATATCAGCGTGTAGGGCACGTTTTTATTTTCACTTTTTATTTTCTCGGAAGCAGTCACACAAAATTCATTGTAAAATGAAAAGACATTTTTTTGTGCTGGCTGCTGTCATTTTCAGCAATCAGCTATTGGCGCAGCAGGATACCACCCTGCTCGATGAAGCGGTCGTAACGGCCAACAAGTATCCCAACAAGACATCGCTGACCGGCAAAGTGGTCACCATCATTACCAGGGAACAACTGGAAAGAAGTGGTGGCAGGGACCTGGCGCAATTATTAACGGAACAGACCGGTATTTACATTGGCGGGGCTAACAGTAATGCCGGGAAAGACAAGAGTCTGTACCTGCGTGGCAGCCGGGTGGAGCACACATTAATCACCATTGACGGCATTCCTGCCTACGACGCGTCGGGCATCGGTGGCAACTTTGATATCCGGAATCTGTCATTGTCCAATATCGAACGGATTGAAATACTGAAAGGCAGCCAGTCAACCCTTTACGGTACAGATGCCATTGCCGGTGTTATTAATATTATTACCCGGAAATCAGGCAAGACGCCATTGGGTGGACAGGCCATAGCCAGTTATGGCAGTAACGGGACATTCAGGGGCAATGCCGGGCTGAACGGGAAAAAAGGCCAGGTTGATTACAATGCCAGCTATTCTGTTCATACCACAAAAGGAATTAATGAAGCCGTGGACAGGGGCAGTTTCCCGGTAACAGATAAAGATAAATTCCTGCAGCACAGTATACAGTTGGGACTTGGGTATAAGCCCACTGAAAAAATTTACCTGCAATCCTTTTTACGTTATAACACGGTAAAAGGAGACCTGGACCAGGGAAATTTTACCGATGAACTGGATTATACCTATTCCCAGGAAAACTGGCAGGCCGGTTTACGCAGTGAATTTAATTTCAGTAAGTCAAAGCTGAACCTGCTGTACAGTTATACCCATACAGACCGTGTATATACAGACGACTCCACTAAAAGCAGGAATGGATATGACACTTATTCCCATGGTACGTATAAAGGAGCCGAACATTTTGTGGATGCTTTTATTAATATCCCGCTGGGCAGTATGACCAAACTAACTGCCGGGGGAGATCTCCGTTTTACTTCCACGGATCAGTTATACACCGCTGTACCGGCCTGGGCACCCCCCGTTCCCCTTGATCAAAACATGGATCAGCAGAGTGTGTATGCCGCGGTGAATACAGGTACCCGTTCCGGATTCAATGCTGAAGCGGGAGGCCGGATTAATTTTCATTCAGCTTACGGAAGCCATGCTGTATTTAATATTAACCCATCTTACCTGGTCAATAAAAAAGTAAAACTGTTTGCCAATCTTTCCTCGGCTTACCGGACCCCTTCCTTGTACCAGTTGTATTCAGAGTATGGAAACGGCCTTTTAAAACCGGAAGCAGCGGTAACTCTTGAAGGGGGTGCACAGTATTATGCGCCTGATAATAAATTTACCGGCAGGGCCACTCTCTTCAGCAGGCGTATTAATGACCTGATATTCTTTTTTTACAACCCTTCCACTTTTACTTCGCAGTATATCAACCAGGACAAACAAAAAGATCATGGGTTAGAACTGGAGGCCACCTGGACACCTGTAAAAAGCACCACGATCAAAGCCTTTTATACCTATACAACGGGTGAACTCACGACGAAAAAAGGCAATAAGGATACAACCTATAACAACCTGTTGCGCAGACCCGCCTCAGCCATGGGATTAAATGCGGCTGTCCGGGCCACGGACCGGTTTTTTATCAGTTCTAACCTGATGTGGGTTGGAAAAAGAAAAGACGCCTATTTTGACACGAATACCTATTCCACGGTCAGTACCACATTAAATAGTTATCTGCTCTGGGATGTTTATGCTGAGTACAGTTTTCTTCCAGCCAAACTGAAATTGTTTGCCGATTTCCGGAATATCACCGCCACTCAATATACCGAGATCAGCGGGTTCAATACCCTGGGCTTTAACGGGTATGGTGGTATAAGATTCCAGTTCTGATGAATAAACAAAAGATAAAACACGAGTTTAAAACCTGTCCCCGTTGCGGGGCAGGTTTTGAATGTAAGGCCGGCAATATCCTGCAATGCCAGTGCTATGGGGTTGTATTGACAGAACCGATAAAACAGCAAATAGAAAATGAATATCGTGATTGTTTATGCCGGGCCTGCCTGGAAACACTTCGGGACAAAGGGCTTGCCGATAAACCTGCCGAATAGAGTATTTTTGTAAAAACCAGCCACATGCAATTCAGTCTGCAGGAATTCCTGACACTAACGTTCACCCTTTTTGCGGTTATAGATATATTGGGATCTATTCCCATGCTGATCTCCATCAAACAAAAGACCGGGAATATCAATGCGATTAAAGTAACCCTGATTTCCGGGGGTCTCATGGTATTATTCTTTTTTATCGGAAAGCCTTTTCTGAATGTGTTGGGAGTGGATATCCGGTCCTTTGCAGTGGCCGGTTCCATCGTGATATTTATTCTCGGATTGGAAATGATCCTGGGCATTGAGTTTTTCAAGCCGGAGCAGGGGGCACCCAGCGGTACCGTGGTGCCGATTGCCTTTCCCCTGATTGCCGGAAGTGGTACGCTGACCACGATTATGTCGCTCAAAGCCACTTTTGAGCGCTCTGACAAAAATGAATATACGATCCTGCTGGCCATCCTGGCTAACCTGATTGTTATCTACCTGGTCATCCGCTCCTTAAATATGATCGAAAAAGTGCTCGGAAAAGCCGGATTAATGGCGGTAAGAAAGTTTTTTGGCGTAATTTTGCTCGCCATTGCCGTGAAGGTGTTTGCGACCAATGCACCGGGACTAATCAAATAGGGTTTAGACGTTTGTTGTTTAGTCGTTTAGAGGAGCATCTTGCTTGCCCGCCGAAGCTTTAGCGCAGGTGGGGATTTTTGGTTCTTTTTTTTACTGGCCTCGTCGTACAATGGATAGTATAAGAGTTTCCGAAGCTCCAGATACAGGTTCGAT
>CAZYTV010000349.1:0-3291 GCA_964650455.1 uncultured Chitinophaga sp.
ACGGTCATTACCCCATTCAGTAATGGTTTCACCGTTTTCATTTTTCAGAAAGTAATTGTAATTGATTTTAACCGGGGGTGTTTTTGTGGAGATGTCTACGGTGCCTTGCCAGAATTCATCATTCAGATAATGCATGGCAAGTGCACGGGATGGATCACTATTACCCAACTCTTCTATGTTACCTGAAATATGGAGACTCTGTCCATAGCGGGTATTAAACCGTAAGTAAAACTGTAACTTTATCACAATCGTTAGGTGTGGGATTCTGAAACCCTTTATTGTGTTTCACACACACATTAGTACGAAAGTAACTAAAATCAGGATTATTCATTATAAAAAAGCCTTATTTTTTAGAAAAACAGGTACACAAACCTATGATTTTAAGCTATAAAGGGTGGAGAAATTACTTTCTTTTTTGCCTGGGCCTTTTTCTGGGTACGGCTTTTTGCATGAAATGGCTGGAAACCGGGTTTTATTACAAAGGCAGCCTCTTTACCATCATCGGCCTGGAGATTTCTTATGATGCCGGCCGGGTAATGGATATTCTTTATAACCTGGCAGAGCCGGTTCAAACCCTCCTTCGGGCCCATTTGTATTTTGACTTTGTATTTATGGCCGGAGCTTATGGCGGGATTGCCAGCCTGTGTATGATGGCCCGTTTTAAAGTAACGGGTCATTTGCTGAGGACCCTGTTATTGGTTCTGGCCGTTTTGCAGTTGGTCGCCTGGCTTTGTGATATCCGGGAAAACCTGTTCCTGCTTAACTGGTTATCCGATAAGTCAGCTATCAGGACAATTTTTACGGAGTATCATTTTTATGTGATCGTCAAATGGACCCTGGCGCTGATGGGTGCTTTGCTGTCAATTCCGCTTTTGTTCCGGAAAAGAAAGGGCGGAATGGAAAATTCAGTTTTTTGATTTCCCCGGCCGCCCTTATTTTTGCGTAAAATATTTAAAAACATGGAGCAAACAAAAAAGTACAAAGGCCTCTGGTGGCTGGGCTTTCTGGCCAGCACAGCTCTTTTAATTTTTATGGTGATAACACACAATGAATGGCTGACCCTGACCCTGCCTTTTGTGACGACTTCTTTTGTAAAGGCTATGGATATCATGTAAATTTCAATTCGTTGATCTATTTATAGATAGTCCCGCCAAGCGCGGGATTATTTTTGTGAATCCGGCATATTTTTCGTGAGATAAACCTAAAATCGTAGCGTATGAGACCCTTTTTATTTTTAGTTCTTGCATTTCTGATGTTAAGTACCGCTCCTGCCACTTCAATGGCCGCTGTGGTTGTACCCGTAACAGCATCCAATGAGCCCGATCCCGCCAAAGTAAAATCGGCCATGGATGAATTCAACAGCTTGTCCCGTAAAGAAAAGCGCAGCCGTGTAAAAGAAGTGAAAAAAGAACTTCGTGCTTTTAAAATCGCTAAAAAAGCAGGTAAAGAAGCGGATACAGACACACTCCTGCTGGTAATCCTGGCCATCCTCCTTCCCCCGCTGGCTGTTTATCTTTACGAAGGGGAAATTAATAATCGTTTTTGGATCAGCCTGATCCTGACGCTGTTGGGATGGTTACCTGGAATTATTTATGCGTTGGTGCTGATACTGGGAGAACATTAAGAGTTTAGTTGTTTATTCGTTTAGTCGTTTAGCGGAAGAGTATCTTAGCACGATCTAAACGACTAAACAACAAACGACTAAACAGCAAACGACTAAACCTATAAGCAAAAGGCCCGGAACTTCCGGGCCTTTTGCTTATAGTTCATTGAAAAGCTTATTTCACTGAATTCACCAGGCTCTTGAATGTCTCCGGGTTATTCATGGCCAGGTCGGCCAGTACCTTACGATCCAGTTCAATGCCTTTGGTCTGCAGTTTGTTGATGAACTGAGAATAGGTCATTCCTTCTTCACGTACCGCAGCGTTGATACGGGCGATCCACAAAGTGCGGTATTCTCTTTTCTTCAGTTTACGGCCTACAAACATGTAGGTCATCCCTTTCTCCACAACGTTCTTGGCTACCGTTAATACATTTTTACGTTTGCCATAGAAACCTTTGGCTTGTTTTAATATTTTTTTGCGGCGGGCTTTAGAGGCCACAGCATTTTTTGAACGAGGCATATTTTATGATTTTTAGTCAGCAGACTGACTGATGAATAAATTTGATGAACGTAATGATTATTTCAGACGCAGCAGGCGTTTTACAAAATCCACATGTGATTTTGCAACAGTCCCGTCCAGACGCATGTTACGCTTACGTTTTTTTGATTTTTTCGTCAGGATGTGACGCTTGAATGCTTTCTGATGCATGATCTTCCCGGTGCCCGTTACTTTGAAACGTTTTTTGGCACTGGAGTTTGTTTTTACTTTAGGCATGTTACCCAGTATTTAATGATTATACCCTTGAGGCATTCCCCACCGGGGGACCTTTGTCGAACCTCTTCGGCAATAGTTGTCCGCATGGCGGACTGTAGAAGAACTTCCGTTTTTTGAACGGGTTGCAAAGATACTGTGAATCGGGCAAACAGCAAAGCTCCATTTCAAAATAGTAAAGGGCCCCCGGGGAGGCCCTTTATACTATGCTAATACTCGACTTAGTTATTGGGATTCAATGCTTTATTGATTCTTTCCGCCAGGTCCTGTAAATGATACCTGGTCATATTATCGGTACTCCGGCCGGCACTGGCTGTGATTTCTGATCGTAGTGAAGCCAGGTAAGCCCGGATAATACTTTTTGCATCCGCCTTATCATTCAGTCCGCCTGTGCTGATCGTTATACCCGGAGCCAGCGTGGTGCTGGTACCCGGTGTGAGGAGGCTGGTCAGGGCAGACACAAAAGATTTCTGCAGGTTACGACGGTAGATATCCACAGGTCTGGCTGCGGGTAGTTCGCTGAAAATACCTTTCTTCAGATCGGCCAGTAATTCGGTGACCTGGTAAGTTGCATTACCCAGGGTGGTCTCTGCATCGGTCAGTTTACTGAGTGTACGACCACTCAGTAACCGGTTGATTACGGCATCCTGCACCTGGCCTACCAGGGTAGTTCCGCTTAATCCGGTACGGCTGAAGATTTCATTATTGAGTAACCAGCCGGGGGTGGTAAACAGGTTTTTATTGAGGAAATCCACTGCCTCTTTTTGTTTTGCTTCGGAAACTACTTCGTAAACAGGTCCGCTTTCCTCCGCCATTTTAGGGGTCAGCGTCTGACCACCCACATTCCGGGCAATATGCACCATGTAGCGATTAAATTGTCCCTGTACCTGCTCATACATCTGCTGGAGTCCGCTAT
>CAZYTV010000350.1:0-3258 GCA_964650455.1 uncultured Chitinophaga sp.
TCCAGTTCTTCAATAATCACAGTACCATTGGGCATCCATAAAGGGAGGCCCGGTCCCACATCATCATCCATCGTGAAAATGCCCAGCTCTTTACCGAGTTTCCGGTGATCCCTTTTCTTTGCTTCTTCCAGCATGGCCAGGTATTCATCCAGTTCTTTCTGTGAAGGAAATGTAACCCCATATACACGGGTCAGCTGCTTATTTTTTTCATCGCCTTTCCAGTAAGCACCGGCAATGCTCATCAGTTTGATGGCTTTAATGAAACCGGTATTGGGAATATGGGGGCCACGGCAGAGATCAGTGAAATTTCCCTGGGTATAAAAAGTAATTTCTCCGTCTGTCAGGTTACTGAGAAGATCCAGTTTATACTCATCTCCTTTCCCGGAAAAATATTGCACCGCTTCATCTTTGGGCATTTCTTTACGCAGGTAAGTATTGTTCTGCCGGGCCAGCTCATTCATTTTTTTCTCCAGGGCTGCCAGATCCTCTTCCGTCATTTTCCGGTCACCCAGGTCCATATCGTAATAAAAACCTTTCGGATTTTCCAAAGCAGGACCGACCCAGAATTTGACACCAGGGAAAAGAACCTCAACAGCTTCAGCCATCAGGTGCGCAGAAGAGTGCCAGAAGGTCATCTGGCCATCTGAATCATTCCAGGTCAGCAGCTTCAGGCTCGCATCAGTACTGATCGGGCGGGTGGCATCCCAAACCTGTCCATTCACACTGGCGGCCAGTACTTTCCTGGCCAGCCCTTCGGATATGGATTTGGCAACATCCAACGCTGAAACACCAGCTTCGTATTGCCTGACTGCCCCATCCGGCAGGGTAATATTAATCATCTGTTTTACTTGTTTTTATCGGAGGGCAAAGGTAACGAATAAAGCCTAAAGATGGTGCAGAATCAACCGGTCGGTCCTTTCCTTGCGGCGGTCCGTTTTCTTTTTTAGCGCAGCTGCTTTTTCCGGGTTGTTGTAATGCCACAGCGCCAGTTTGAACTGCCGTTTTCGCCAGCGGATCATCATCCGGTATCCATAAGCTCTGGCCAGCCCGAAGGGTACTTTATCCAGCAACCTGGTGATTGCTGCAGACTGTATATTTTCTGCATAAAACCGGTAAAACTGGACTTTCAGTCCCTGCTGAAAGCGGATGAATGATTTCTTATGTGCCTGCAATTCTACCTGCGTAAAGCACTCAACCAGGGCCGCTGAAAGGTCGGCGTTGATATGGGCATTTATACCGAGTAACTGGTATTGGAGCGGGCTGAGCGAAGGGTCATTAAAATAGGAATGCCAGGCCCCGGATGTTTGCCCGGCTCCTTTGTTTGCAGCAGCACGGAAAAAATAGTCCGCGAAAGTCTGCTCAAACTTGCCAATAAAATCTTTTTCCCGGGATACTGCCTGTTGGTAATGCTGCATGGAAATAAGGACTGTTTCCCGGTAGAGAGTGGCAAAGTGGCGGGCAACCGTTGTTGTTTTTGCCACAGAATCCAGTTGGATCGCCAGCCGCATATCCGGATCTTTTTCCTGGGCATGCAGGAACAAGCCCGAGCCCAGGAAGCAGAAAAAGTACGCTGATTTAAGTACCTGCATATTTTAAAAACCTGTTAAAATTAACAAACTATTGCCCGGAACACACGTTTCATTCATCCTGCATTTTAGTAAATTTGCCGATTGATGAAACCAATGATCAGAAGATTACTTTTTACCCTGCTCTGCTGCTTTGCCGGTTTTTCCCTGGCAGCCCAGGATATGTCTGGCATCTGGCGGGGCTATTTTGTAACGGAGTCCTACGACCACTACAAATTTGAATTACAAATTAAGCAGACCGGCAGTTCGGTATCCGGGGTCTCCTATTCCTATCTGTCCACCGTGTTTTACGGGAAAGCCTCCCTGACCGGAAATTATAATAAAGCAGGAAAGAAGATCCTTATCCAGGAAATCAGGACGGTGGAATTAAGGATGTCAGACGGTTCTGCAGCCTGTATCATGAAATGCAATTTTGAATACAGCCGCTCCGGAAAAGAAGAATTCCTGGAAGGTACCTATACCAGTAAGTTTGAAAAAGACGGACTGATGAATAAAAAGGGTGCCAACTGCGGCGGCGGGAAAGTATACCTGCGCCGGGTGGCCAATTCGGATTTTTATATCGAACCCTTCCTGCGTGGAAAAATAAAACCCGGTCCCGTTCTGGTCAACAAAGCGCCGGTGAAAACCAACCCCGCTGATAATGAAACAAACCCGGTGGCCGTGAATAAAGCCCCGGTTAAAAAGGACACCATAAAAGCAAAAGTCATTCCACCAGTAGCGAAGAAAGTACCGGTAGTGACAAAACCCGTAATAAAGAAGGATACCGCCATCTTAAAACCCATTGCCGGGATCAATACCCGAAATGACACGGCAATTAAGAAAATAAAACCGGCGGTGATCGTACCCACCCCACCGGTGATTAAAAACCGGATCAATGAACTGGTAAGGACCCTTACGATCAGCAATAACCAGGTTACGGTTAAATTATTTGACAACGGGGAAATTGACGGGGATACGATTTCGGTATACCTGGATAAGAAAATGGTACTGTCTGAAAAAAGGTTAACGGCCACCCCATTGGTTTTACACTTTGAAATGAATGACCTGGATAATGAGCATGAGCTGACCATGGTGGCAGAGAACCTGGGAACCATTCCTCCCAATACCTCCCTGATGATTGTGGAAGCCGGTACGCAACGTTTTGAAGTCCGGATCACGTCTACTGAACAGAAGAATGCTGTGGTTAAATTCAGGTACCAGAAGCCGGGATAACCGTTTTCCTGCCGGGTTTTTGCTGTACAGAATATTGCCGCTGCTGTAATTTTTTCAAGACCGCTCCTTTTTTCCTTATTTTTCCATCGTTATGGCCAGGCATTTATTATTATATTTTTTATTGGTTACCGGTGTTTCGTTGTCCGCTCAGAATATTAACGGTATCTGGAAAGGCAAAGTCGTGATGGCGCCGAGTGGCTGTTTTCCCGTTTATCAGATTGAACTCCAGTTGCAGGTGGCAGGCACACATATTACCGGTACTGCCTATCATTTTTCAGATTCCTCTAATTATCTGAAGGAAAATTTTGAAGGTACTTATAACCGGGACAGCAACAGTATAATCATCAGGGAGATCGGCATTGTAACCTTTAAAATAAAAGAGGATTGTGTACCCTGTATCAAAACGTATCAACTCAGTTTTCACAGGGGAAATGGAAATGTGGTAACCGAAGAACAGCTC
>CAZYTV010000351.1:0-3243 GCA_964650455.1 uncultured Chitinophaga sp.
AAGGAACGAAACAATAAAAATGCTTTTTTTCATACCGAGAGGATTTGTGGGCAAAGTTGCAGTTTTTTTACCGTTTCCCGGTTAAATTTCCTTGAGGATACGGAGTTCCCTGGGGTAATAATTATTGACCCGGCCAGGCAGTATATTCAGCCAGCCCAGTGCTTTCCCGGTATAACTGGCCAGGGCCCAACCGGCAGGTTCCGACTCCAGGCGGATCTCTTTGCGTTGAAGATAGCGTATGGCATCCTCACGGGATAACTCAATCCGGCGCAAAGATGGTAGTAATAAACCACTCAACGCTAATGCATGATCCGGAACCAGTTTATCACGCATCAGTTCGCCGGCCTTTACACCGGAATAAACCAATTTCATTTTTTCCAGCAGGTAAGCAAAATCATTGAAGCTTTCAGCCGGCCATGCATAAACGGTTTGCTGATGTTTGATTAACGTTTTCCCTTCAGTAACCATCCACTTTGCCACCATCTCCGCTTCAGAACGGCTTGTTAACTCCGGCTGTTTCCTGGATTTGAATTTTCTGCCCTCCCCGCCTCCTTTTTTCCTGAAACAAGTCAGAAAAAATCCTTCTCCTTTTACTTTATCCGGCCAGAAACGGTAACCACAGTTACCAAGGGCAGAAACAGTTTCCAGTATTCCCCATGCTGTCTCTGTGTTTAACCTGCAATTATCTGCTTCCAGTTTCTCCTGTATCCAATCCATGATTTCTTCATCCTCCTCCCGGGAATAGGAACAGGTGGAATAGATCAGCAAGCCATTTTCTTTTAATGCAGGCCAGCAATCTGCAAGAATACGTTGCTGACGCTGGGAACACAATTGTACACTGTTCAGGCTCCATTCCCGGATCGCCTCCGGATCACGGCGAAATAAGCCACTCCCGCTGCAGGGGGCATCCACCACCAGCACATCAAAGAAAGCTTCCATATCCGCAAAATCTTTCGGATCATTATTGGTGACCACTACATTGTCTGCCCCCCATTTAATAATATTATCCCGGAGTACCCCCGCACGGGAACGGATGACTTCATTGCTGACCAGCAGGCTATGTTCAGGTAACAGGGATTGCAGATGGGTGGATTTGCCTCCGGGAGAGGCGCAGAGATCCAGTACTTTCAATGCAGGAGTGCCATTGACCAGTTGCCGGATAGCCTGTTCCAGGAACATGGAAGATGCTTCCTGCACATAATAAGTTCCGGCATGAAAAAGGGGGTCAAATGTAAATGAAGGCCGCTGATCCAGGTAATATCCCATCGCTGCCCAGGGTATCGGTTGCGCCAGCCTCGCTAATTCAGGGGGGAGAATCCCTTTCGTCTTGGCCGGATTCAATCGCAGGGAAGTAACCTGCTCACCCGATTGGTGAACCTGTTCAAAGGCTTCAAGGATGAAACCATTGATCCCAGTCAGTGATGTAAGAAATTCCTGTGGTAATGACACTCGGCAAAACTAGGTACAAAATTTTTATTTATGCAGTTCTGCAGCCGGCTACTCTTTAGTTATAAATTCTTGATTTCTGCGATCAGGTCCTGCAGTACTTTTTTTGCATCGCCAAAAAGCATCGAGGTTTTCGGACGGAAGAATAGATCATTTTCAATACCGGCATAACCGGGTTTCATACTGCGCTTATTCACAATAACATTTTTCGCCAGTTCCACATCCAGGATCGGCATACCATAAATCGGTGAGGATGGATCTGTTTTGGCGGCAGGGTTCACCACGTCATTGGCTCCGAGGATCAGCACCACATCCGTTCCGGCAAATTCCTCATTGGCATGCTCCATTTCCTGCAGCTTGTCATACGGCACATCCGCTTCTGCCAGCAATACGTTCATATGACCGGGCATACGGCCTGCCACCGGGTGAATCGCATACTTCACTTCCACTCCCTTTCCTTCGAGTAATTTTTCCAGTTCATGACAGGCATGCTGGGCCTGTGCTACAGCCAGTCCATACCCGGGTACGATATATACTTTACTGGCATAAGCCATAACTACTGCAGTATCACTTAATGAAATTTCTTTAACAGCTCCCTGTTGTTTGGTTCCGGCCGGGCCTGCTTCTTTATGTCCGCCGCCAAAAGAACCAATCAATACATTGGTCAGGGAGCGGTTCATGGCTTTACACATCAGGATGGTGAGCAATGTACCTGCAGCACCAACCAGTATACCGCCTGTCAGCATTACTTTATTATCATACAGGAAACCACCACAGGCAGCCGCCACACCGGTAAAAGAGTTGAGGAGGGAAATCACCACCGGCATATCCGCTCCGCCGATCGGCATTACAAAAAACACACCATATAAAATAGCGATGGCAAAGATGGCATAGAAGATCAATCCGGCATTGGCAGGTGCCCAGCCGATCAGGTAAACGGCCAATGATACAATGACCACTAATAAGGCAATGTTCAGCAGATGCTGCCCCGGGAATACAATATCTTTAATTTTTCCATTCAGTTTACCCCAGGCGATCATGCTACCGGCAAATGAAACAGAACCGATGATCAAGCCCAGTAAAATAATTATCAGCGTAGGAGTATGTGCGGAAAGATCGCCATCTGCCGTATGAATCAGGTGATTAAATTCCACAATGCTGATCAGGGCCGCACAGGCACCCCCCATTCCGTTAAACATACTCACCATTTCAGGCATGGCGGTCATTTTCACTTTTTTGGCTGCCAGTGTCCCTACCAGGGCCCCAATGGCTATACCGCCAAAAATCCATCCGTAATTCCCCAGTTTGGCTCCGTTATTTTCATATAAAAAGATCGTCCCGAAAATAGCAATAGTCATACCTGCAGCAGCGATCAGGTTCCCTTTACGGGCAGTGGCCGGATTCGAGAGCATTTTTAAACCAAGGATAAAAGTGACTGAAGCGATCAGGTAACAAATGGTCAGTATACTCAGTTCCATTTTAATTCGTTTAATGTTTTCTTACTGTGATACAGGTAAGTCAGCTCCTGTAGTATCAGCTTATCCGTTTTTCTTTTTCTTTTTAAACATCTCCAGCATCCGGTCGGTCACCACAAATCCGCCGACCACATTGATCGTACCCAGTATCACCCCCAGGAAGCCCAGTCCCAGGGCGAGGTAATTGTCAGGCTCGGCCTTGCCCATTACAATGATGGCCCCGATGATCACCACCCCATGTATGGCATTGGCACCACTCATCAGTGGGGTGTGCAACACACTGGGAACATGCCCGATCACTTCGATCCCGACAAAAATCATC
>CAZYTV010000352.1:0-3152 GCA_964650455.1 uncultured Chitinophaga sp.
GATTGTACCGTATTTCAATTCGGGTCTTTGCTGACGGAGATACCAGACAATCCCTTCATAGTTTTCCGAATGATAGGAACCGTTATCATGGATAAAAAGACTGCCCGGTGTATAGTATTTCAGTATAAAATAAGCCATGGTGGCGTCTTTACTGGCCTGTGCCTTGGGTAAATTATCACCTCCATGACCGCCCATCATTTCCTTCATTTTTACATAGCCGGGCAATGTGGCATCATAAGCCATGGGCAGGGGAGCCATCCATGTTTTTGCCTGTGCAGGAATGGTATCCAATACCGCAAATCCGCCTTTGGCAACCATCGATGCATAGCGGCGGGGGATATTGGTGGCGGCAAAAGGAATCTTTTTTTCTTTGGCATAATTCACCAGCGGCGCATAGTCTGTCGGGTAATTTTTCCAGAGCCGGGCCTGCGAGTCCAGTTGTTTGGCATTGATCTTACCCTGCAGGTAAAGATCCAGGGCTGCCTGGTTATCCTGCTCAAACATTTCCGCACCCAGTACAAGGCTTCGTGTCTGTCCGCAATCCTTTGTGACTTCCAGTTGCAGCCAGTGGGCAATCGCGTTATTATGCGTTTCACCGAACATGACCACATCTTTTCTGACCAGGGACTTCAGCATCTTTTTATACGATACTTTTTTCCCTTTATTATTATAGATGATATAGGCGGGTTTTTGCTGGGCACTGAGGGATACAGCAAGCAGGGGCAACAGGATGGCCAGGAGCATTTTTTTCATACCGGAAAGTTAGGGATAATGATGAACGAAAGAACCAGGTTAACCTGCCTTTTCTGTCATCAGTTGTTTGACGATGGCTTCCAGTTCCTTGATCCTTTTCTCCAGGTCAGGTAGTTTACGGCTTACTGCCTGGCTGCGGAGCGCTGCGGTATAGTCATAAGCGGGAGATCCGGTTACTGCTTTGCCGGGTTCAATGGATTTGCTGACACCACTCTGCGCATTTACTTTGGAGCCATCACCCAGGTGAATATGTCCCACAATACCGGCCTGGCCCCCGATCATCACCCGGTTACCGATCTTGGTACTGCCACTGATACCCGTTTGGGCGGCGATTACCGTACTATGTCCTATTTCCACATTATGGGCTACCTGGATGAGGTTATCCAGTTTGGCGCCACTTTTAATAATCGTAGAACCGATGGTAGCCCGGTCAATGGTGGTATTGGAACCGATCTCCACATCGTCTTCGATGATCACATTACCGATCTGTGGTACTTTTTTAAAACTGCCATCGGCCTGCGGGGCAAAACCAAAACCATCACTGCCGATAATCGTGCCGCCATGAATGGTTACATTGTTGCCAATCACACAGTCATTATAAATTTTTACGCCTGGATGTATAATACAATTGTCACCCACTGAAACGTTATCACCCAGGTAAGCATTGGGATATATCTTGGTATTGTTTCCCACTTTCACCTTTTCACCCAGGTAGGCAAAGGCACCGATATAAACCTGTTGACCATACGTAGCCGTAGGGGCGATATATACCGGTTGCTGAATCCCGGCCAGCGACTGATGTTTGATCTCCTGGTATTTGCTCAGCAACGTGGCAAATGCGGTATAAGCATCAGGCACCCTGATCAACGTGGCTTTTACCGGCTGACGGAGTTCATAAGCTTCATTGATAATAATCACAGAAGCCTTCGTGTTATATAAAAATTCTTCGTATTTGGGATTGGCAAAAAAACTGAGCTGACCTTCCAGGGCCTCCTCAATTTTACCAAATGAGTTCACGGTTACATTCGGGTCGCCTTCGGTTTTACCGTTGACAAGCAGGGCTATTTGGCCGGCAGGGAATTGCATGGTTGGGAATTAGGTATTGGGGGATTAGGAATTGGGAAATAGGGAATAGGAATTGGGTAAATGGGAAACCGAACTTAGAAGATAAATGTTCATAGCTTCAAATTTAAATTCAACTTTTGACACCCTTCTCGCTTCTTGCTTCTAGCTTCTCGCTTCTTTCTTCTCGCCTCTCACATAACAAATGTAATGCTTTTTAACAGTGTCACTCAGGTTGTGCTGGATCAGGGCATTGTCCACTTTTGAAATATCCTTGATGCTGCCATCTTTGAATAATATATTGATCCGTTCATCCCCCGGGTTATACGTGGTATTACAGGCTTCGCCGGTAAATACAAAATAAGCGGCTTCTGCTTCTGAAATACCTAACAAGGTCCGGGCTTCCGCCATTTTTTCTTTAATTAAAGACGGATCAATCGGATCAGCCTGGAGTTTTACTTTCAGCAATTTCCGTTCCACTAAATATCCGCAAAGTAAAGCCAGTATCCGGTCCGGATGATTGCACCATTGTTTGATGGTGGCCATGATATCATGATCATCGAGCCGGCAAAAACGTTGCAGGTTTTCCTTTATCGTTAAATCCGGGTTCGGCTCTTTTAAAAAATAATTCAGTTCGGCCGATACCGCATTGACGTTTTCCCCGGAAGCAATCAGTTCCTTGGCCCGGCGGATCACCCGTACCAGCATATTCTCGGCACTGACCACCGTTTTATGCAGGTATACATGCCAGTACATCAGGCGACGGCTTACCAGGAACTTTTCAATGGAATAAATAGCTTTTTCCTCTACCATCAGCTGTCCTTCATGAACAGTCAGCATTTTGATAATGCGGTCATACCCGATCACGCCTTCAGCTACCCCGGTAAAAAAACTGTCGCGGTTGAGATAATCCAACCGGTCTACATCCAGTTGCCCGGATACGAGCTGGTGCAGAAATTTTTTGGGGTATTCATTGATGAAAATGGCAATGGCCATATCCAGTTTACCGTTCAGCTCTGTATTGAGTTGCCGCATCAGCAGCAGTGAAAGGGTCTCATGATGGACATTCCGGATCAGTTCCTGTTCCAGGGCGTGGGAAAAAGGGCCGTGACCCACATCATGGAGCAGGATGGCGGCCTGGGCACCCAGTTCTTCTTCTGGAGTAATATCGACGCCTTTGCTTTTTAATTCACCCAGGGCCATCTTCATCAGGTGATAAGCGCCAAGGGAATGATGCAGCCGGGAATGCACCGCGCCCGGGTATACCAGGTGCGCAAAAGCCATCTGGTGGATATTCCGCAACCGCTGGTAAACCGGGTGGGAAATGATTTCCAGGA
>CAZYTV010000353.1:0-3116 GCA_964650455.1 uncultured Chitinophaga sp.
CAGCGAAAGTTCCAGTTTACCGTTTGGTGATTTTATTTCAGCCAGGTTCCATTCACCCGCAGGCTTTACCGTTTCCTTGCTGCAGGAAATCAGGTCATACAGATCACCGGCCCGGTGTTTACTGATCTTTGCATCCGGGTGGCCGTTATTATCCAGCACCTGCATTTCAGGTCCGGTATGCCAGGGCCATTCGTATTTGGCAGTATCCTCATGGATATAAAAAATGATGCCGCTGTTACCATCCTTTGCAATTTTCCATTCCAGTTTCAGGTGAAAATTTTCAAAAGCGGAATCACTCACAATATCTCCTCCATCCTTAATCTGCCAGTCCTCTTTAATAGTGGTATCCAGGTAAAGCGCGCCATCGGCAACTTTCCAGGCGCTGCCAACAGGGCTCCCGCCATACTTATGCCAGCCTTTCGTGGTCTGACCATCAAACAATAATTGCCAGCCTTCTTGCTGCTGTACTTCAGAGAGTACATTGGCAGTAGCAGTAGTTGGAGGCACCAGGCTGTCGCCTTCCGCTTTTTTAGCAGTATCAGCACTGTTATTACAGGAGACAGCAGCCATAGCGGCGAAAGTGCCGATGATCAGGGTCTTCATCGTTGATTATTTTTTAAGTAATAAAATATATTTCACCATGGCTTCTGCATCTTCGGGTGAAAGGGATGCATGCGGGGTCATGATCGCGGAGCCCCAAACACCGGAACCACCTTTGATCACTTTCTCAGCAATCTCTTTTATTTTAGCGGCATCAGCACCCGCATATTTTTCAGACACCTGCGTATAACTGGGTCCGGTAAATGCTTCACTGATCTTATGACAGGTCAGGCAATCATTTTTTGCAACCAGGGTAAGCCCTTTTTCATAAGCAGGGTCTTTCGGTTTTTCAGCAACCGGTTCAGTGGTGCCTCCGCTGGTTGATTCACTGCCACCACAGGAGGCCAGTATCATCAATGCCATCATCGGTAAAAAAAACTTTTTCATAAAGGTTATTTTAATTGGGTAAAATTTTTGCTGCACGAATTTAGTGGTTAATCCAACCCGAGCAATAAACGGTTTACTTTTTCATCCGTTCCGCTGGCGGCAAAGTCATCAAAAGCTTTCTCTGTAACCCGGATCAGGTGTTGACTGATAAATTCCGCTCCTTCCTTTGCTCCGTCCTCAGGATGTTTGATACAACATTCCCATTCCATCACAGCCCATCCCGGATAATCGTACTGGGTCAATTTGCTGAAAATGGTTTTAAAATCCACTTGCCCGTCGCCGGGAGAGCGATAACGGCCGGCCCGGTTGGCCCATGACTGGTAACCGCCAAAAGTACCCTGGCGGCCGGTCGGATTAAATTCCGCATCCTTTACATGAAAGGCACGGATCCGTTCATGATAGAAATCGATATACTGGATATAGTCGAGTTGCTGTAACACAAAATGGGATGGATCATATAGTAAACAGGCGCGGGGATGGTTCTTCACTTCTTCCAGGAACATTTCATAAGTGGCCCCGTCAAACAAATCCTCACCCGGATGAATCTCATAACAAACATCCACCCCGCATTCATCGAAGTAATTCAGGATGGGAGTCCATCGCTTTCCAAGTTCTTTAAAGCCTTCTTCCACCAGCCCGGCAGGCCGTTGTGGCCAGGGATGAAACGTATGCCACAACAAAGAACCACTGAACGTGGGATGTGCATTGAGTCCCAGGTTTTGTGAAGCTTTTGCTCCATATTTCACCTGTTGAATGGCCCATTCCGTCCTGGCCCCGGGATGACCCCGCAATGCTTCCGGCGCAAATCCATCAAACAAAGTATCATAAGCCGGATGTACCGCCACCAGTTGTCCTTGCAAATGGGTTGACAATTCGGATATCTCGAGTCCGCAATCATTTACGATGCCTTTGATCTCATCCGCATAAGTCTGGCTCTCTGCAGCCAGTTGCAAATCAATACAACGGGAATCCCAGGTCGGAATCTGTACTGCTTTGAATCCAAGTGATTCAGCCCAGAGGCAGATGGATTTCAGATTATTAAACGGAGCTTCCTCCCCCATGAACTGGGCCAGAAATATACCGGGTCCTTTGATGGTTGTCATCTGTATTAAATATATTATATATAAAAAATCCTATACGGTAAACGGCGTCCACTTGGTGTCCGACTTGCCGGACTCGATTACATTTTCAATAAATGCCATACCACGAATTCCTTCATCCACACCTGGAAAATCGAGCCATTCGGGCTTAGGTGTTTCCCCATTTATTTTTGCCCTGACCGTGAGTACAAAATTCCGGTACAGGTTGGCAAAAGCTTCGAGGAAACCCTCCGGATGTCCGGCCGGTGTGCGGCAGTTATGACTGGCGAAAGAATCCAGGTAACCCGTACCTGCCCGATATATCTCCACCGGTTTATCGAGCCATTTTACGAGGAGTGTATTGGTATCTTCATGTTTCCATTCCAGTCCGCCTTTCTCCCCATACACGCGGATCTTTACATTGTTCTCCTCACCTGCTGCGATTTGTGTAGCCATCAGTACCCCACTGGCCCCGCTGTCAAAACGCAGGAAGGCGGCCCCGTCATCATCCAGCATCCTCCCTTCTACAATCGTATTTATATTAGCACAGATACTGGTCACTTTCAGCCCGGTCACATATTCCGCCAGGTTAAATGCATGGGTACCGATATCTCCCATGGAACCCGCTTTACCACTTTTCTTCGGATCGGTACGCCAGGCGGCCTGCGTCTGACCGGTTTTTTCCAGGAAGGTACTCAGCCATCCCTGCGGGTATTCCACATAAACCTTCCGGATCGTACCCAGCACCCCCTGTTGCAGCATGCGTTTGGCCTGCTTCACCATGGGGTAACCATTGTAGGTATGACAAAGTAATAAACTGAGGCCGGTGGTTTCCAGCTTTGCTTTCAGCAGTTTGGCTTCTTCCAGTGAGAACGTAATCGGTTTTTCGATCACTACATTGAATCCCTTATCAAGAGCCATCATGGCCGGGTCGAAATGCACAAAATTGGGTGTGACGATCGTGACAAAATCAATCCGTTTTTCAGGAGGCATGGCCGCCTCTTTCTCCAGCATGGTTTTATAATCGGTATAAACCCGGTCTTCAGCCAG
>CAZYTV010000354.1:0-3110 GCA_964650455.1 uncultured Chitinophaga sp.
GTCAGGTACCTGGCTCCACGGGTAAAGAGGGCTTCTAATTTAGAAAGATCGTTTTCGATCATGTGGCCGCCTTCCACCCCAAACAGGGCTGCGATCTTATGTTGGTTAACAGCTTTCAGCAGCCCGGCATAATCTTTTACCAATACAATTTTACCTGGGTTGCGGGCCCCTACCGCATCCAGGCTGTCCATTTCCCGGTTGGCATAGGCAAATGCGTTTTTCAGATCACCATCACAATACACTGAAAAAATCTGTACATCCAGTCCGCCTTTTTTCCACCGGTTTAAATCACTGTGTGTTTTGCCGGTAAGATCCTGGTCAAATACCATTCCCCGGTCGGCAGCCAGCATCAGGATATCATTGTGTGTGTCCACTACAATGGCTTTGGCGTGGATTTTTTTATAGGATTGTGCGCCAAGTTGCTGAGTTAATAAAATACTGAATAGCAGGATTATTTTTTTCATATGTAATATCTGAATAAGATCAGTTGACATTTCATTTCGGCATCACCACTTTTATTAATATACGTTGGGTATCATTGTACCGGAACCGGTGGTGGTCCGTCAGGCAGCATGGCTTTCCACACTTCCTTGCCTTTCCGTTTCAGGAATTCTTCTTTGATTTCCTGGCGCAGTTTTTCATTTTCAAACAAATCGACCATCGTGGTGCCGAGACATTTGGAAGTGAACAATAATCCTTTATGCCCGATGCTCATGCCTCCGCAGGCCACCACCACCCAGGAATGCCAGGGTGATTCGTAAGGGGCTGTAGTGGCAAGCAGGGTGATCTGGGGCACGATATAACTCACATCGCCCACATCGGTGGAGCCACCTACCGGATCGGCCTTCGTGGTTTCGAGTGGTTTGATCGCGCCGCTGATTCCTTTTGCCTCCAGCCCGTATTCTTTCATGATCTGATCGGCGAAAGCCAGTTCTTCTTTGGTATAAGTGACTGGTCCTACCAGTTCCATATTGCGCTGCAGGGTTTTTGCTCCAGTTTCATTCACCAGCAGTTCATAAAGTCCGTTGTTCAGCTTCACTTCATAACTGGTGCCGGCCATCAGGGCGGCTCCTTTAGCAATATCCATCATGCGTTCACTTACTTCTGCCACACCACTCCGTTTGGAATCGCGGATCCATATCCAGACGGCCGCTTCTTCAGGGATCACATTGGGCACATTACCACCATTTTTATAGACATAATGCATGCGTACACTGGGTTTCACATGTTCGCGCAGGGCATTGATGCCAGCCGTAAAGAGTTCGGCTGCATCCAGTGCACTGCGACCGTTCCAGGGATCGGCGGCAGCATGAGCACTCTTTCCTTTAAAGGAAACGGTATAATCGATCACCGCCTGTGAACTCTGCATATTGGCTTTGTTTTCATAATCCGGGTGCCAGTCGAGGCATACATCCAGATCATTGAACAGACCTGCTTTGGCCATCCATACTTTACCGCCCAGGTCTTCTTCAGCGGGGGTACCATAGAAGCGGATCGTTCCTTTGAGTTTGCCTGCAGTGATGAGTTCTTTGATACTAAGGGCGGCACCGAGACTGGCCGCGCCAAACATATTATGACCACAGCCATGACCCGGGGCACCGGTGAGCAAGGCTTCTTTAGTGGCTTGTGCTTTCTGCGAGAGACCGGGCAGCGCATCGAATTCGCCCAGTATACCGATAATAGGTTTACCACTACCATATTCGGCGATAAAAGCAGTGGGTATCTGGGCCACGCCGCGGGTAACCCGAAAACCCTGGGCTTCTGCATAGTCCGCCAGGACTTTGGCCGATTTGTTTTCCTTCATCGCAGTTTCAGCAAAGCCCCAGACCTGGTCGCTCAGCCGGATCAGTTCCTGCTGGTGTTTTTCCACGGAGGCGAGTACCGCTGCTTTATTGGGTGAAGGAACTGTTTTTTGTGCAAATAAAACCGGGGAGAGCAAAAGCAGGGCGGGCAGTAAGTACTTCATTTGTGTTATAAGTTGTAGGTTATAAGTTTTAAGTAAACCGGGTAGGTGTTAGTTGTTTGCTCTTAGTTGTTAGGGCCTCCTAAGTATATTCAATCTAAAACAACAAAGTCAATCTCTTTTACGCCATCTGTTCGTACTTCGTAGTTCGTAGCTCGTAACTTGTCTCTCACTCCAGGTGATATTTATCCTTCATCAGTTCAATTAGCTTTATTGCCGCTTCTTTCCGGTTGGTGGCAACATTGTTATTGAGCGAAAGCGCACCAAAGAAATACCCGGCACTGGTAAGAAGTTCGTTAATAGCGGTTTTATCCTCGCTAATAAGGGCATCACCGGTCAAGGGTATTTCCTGCTTTTCTGTAATGATTTTCAGTAAGGCTTCCCCATCAAATAGTTTGGCGATCGCCTGCGCGTAATTATTGGACCACATCATACCCACTGTATTATAGGTATCCAGTTCTGACAATGAGCTGTAGTAAGCGGAAACATTACCCGCCACTTCTTTCTTCCGGATTAACCGTAAATGGCCCGAACTTTTCATCTCCTCATAGGTACGTTTTACCGTGGCTATCTGTTTCCATTTGGCAGTAAGGATCCTGGCCGTATAGGCCAGTTTACTGATATGTTTTCTGCGATCCGGGCTTTTGATCAGAACGACCAAAGTATCCACGAGGTCTTTGATGACCACATACCTGTTTCCGTAATCGGCGTAAATGACGGTATCCTCTTTTAAGTCATCCAGCATGTTTTGCATGTATACTTTCTCCCGGTCCCTTTCAATCTTGTGTTCCAGCTGGTATTCGGCAAAAAATCCGCAGAACACGGCGAGGAATAACATTAAAAACTCCCAGAAATAATGGGTCCATTTTTTTCTTGATGTATGAGTATGGTGATGTACTTCCATAAAGCTATTTAATATTATATTCCTTCTTTAAAAAAAGCATAATTCCAACCCCCCTTTCCTTTAGCCGTTTCAGGCGAACAGTATTTAGCCTATCACTGCCTTTTAGCTGGTGAACGGCATATATAAAATCAAGAATGAATTCTTTGGTTGTTGTTCGAAGTGCCGGATTACCGGCAGGAGGAGATATTGTTTCCCCGTCAACCATCGTTTCAAGAATATTCGGATCCAAAAGCTTACCTGTCA
>CAZYTV010000355.1:0-3070 GCA_964650455.1 uncultured Chitinophaga sp.
ACTGCCGGTATATACAAAACCAGGGAAGAAACCCGGGAAAACGCCGACTTTACGGACCACAGAATCGGAGCAACCGGTTGTGCGGTTTATTACAAATTTTACATTGTACACACCGGTATCCGGGAAGGTGAACGTGGGATTGTCAATATTGGCGGTATCATTGGTTTGTGCAGCTACCCCAAAGTCCCAGAAAACAGTATTTGCCCCGGTGCTGGAATGCTGGAATTGTACATTGAATCCATCACAGGTAACGAAATCGGGGAGTGGATTGGCTACTGTCAGGATGCAATCCGAAACCTGTACGATCAGGTCTTTGCGGTGTGAACCGATCAGTACACCCTGCCTGTATATATCGATACATACACTGATCACATACTTACCAAAACCAGGAGCAGTACCTGATATCACACCGGTTTGCCGGTTGATGGTAGCTCCGGTGCCAAAAGGATTGCCTGCGGTATAAGGTGAGGTATAGCTCACCGAAGCATAGGGAGGACCGGCCGGGTCATCGAAACCGGCATTCACAGAAGCCCCTCCGTTATACGCATTACAAAGACTATAGGCCAACGAATCATTCGGGTCCGGATCAGTAGCTGAAAAATTCAGTGTAAAAGGGGCATTGCGGCAGATCACATTTACCGGTGCAAAAAAACGTGGCGAAGAATCGTTTCCGTTGGGCAAAAGGTTGTTGCCGGGAATGATACAATTATAAGTGGAACCGGTGCTGTTGCCGACATTCACCATCCCGTTGATCCGGCAGCAGGTTTGATAGGCCGCCGTATACCCGTTCTGGTTGACCGGAAGTTCAATTGTCATGGAATAACTCGCATAGGTATAGTTCAGGCTGGGTGCTCCCTGGATACAGGTGGGGAGTACAATGGGCACCCCTTGTATTCCCGGAGGTACATCCTGTGTTACCTGCCAGTTATTATTGGCGGCAGTTCCGATAATTTTTGAACCATTGTCATTATTATAAATTCCAACTACATAAAAAGGAGCAAAGGCTGCACCAGTGGGGTCATCGCCGCGAAACAAAATCAGGGTGATCCGGTAGATTTTTGAATTAGGTGCCACCCCTGCACTCACATAGGTATACCGCATCTCGCCCCCGATAATATGTGCGGCGAGTGAGGGTAGGGTAAAACTGAGTAAAAATACAGAGGCAAGTAAAATGCGTTTCATGAATACAGTGAGTCGGTTATTGTTTCTCCGTTTCCAGCAAAAATTCATCCAGAATCCGGTTACAGGCAGCAGGTTCTTCCAGCATACCCATGTGTCCGGAAAGGCTCAACAAGTGAATATACGAAATCTCCGGAAGGTGACTCTGCTTCAGGCTATCCTCCGGGGATACGGCCATGTCTGATTTTCCGATGATAAAGAGCACAGGCACACGGGTTTGTCTTAAAATTTCCGTTCTGTCAGGCCGCCCGATCATAGCTTCAGAATACGCTACCAGGGACTCCGGGGTTAAACGGGAAAGTCCGGCAATTTGTTTTTCAACCAGGGCTGTATTTTCTGTTTTTGTTTGCGGTGAAAACAGGTTGGGAGTAGCGGCTTTCAGGAATTCGAAAGCACCATGTTCAAGAATAAAGGCAATGCCCTTCCGCCGGGTGGCTTTTTTCTCCTCATTGTCTGCATAGGAGGTTGAATGGAAAAGCCCGAAGGCATCAAGGTGGTTCCAGTACTTTTCAGCAAAGGCAAGGGTAATGTACCCCCCCATACTATGGCCGATCAGGGTACAGTTGTGGAGCCCTTCCGCATGTATAATATCGTGCAGGGGTTCGGCCATTCCATCAATACTCATATCCGGTATCCGTTCAGATTCCCCGGAACCAGGCAAGTCGGGAATGATGATCCTATACCGGTCTTGTAAATGTTCCTTCAGCCCATCCCACACATTAGCTTCTTCACCAAAGCCATGTACAAAGAGAACAGGCCTTCCTTTACCGGAAACCTGGTAACTGATTTTCCGTCCTTCATAAAAGATTGTTTTTTTCATGGCTATTATTGAAGTGCAGGAAATTTCTTTTTAAAAAACTGGTCACGTGCTTTTAATCCAATCACCCATACCAGTAATAAAATACTGAGTCCGGTCATAATTATTGAAAGCAGGTCGCCATAACGGGTATAAAAAGTTCTGGGTGTATGGGTGGCAGGAACCGGTAACTGAATAGCCGCAGCAGTATTATATGGCTGCGGATCGATCACATTTCCATTGGGATCAATAAAACAACTGATACCGGTATTGGCGCTACGAACCACCCAGGTATGGGTTTCAATGGCACGGAGGCGGGCATAGTTCATGTGTTGTTTATGTCCCGGTGTTTTTTTCCACCAGCCATCATTGGTGATAATGCAGACCAGGTTGGCGCCATTTTTAACATATTGCCGCATAAAATCTCCATAGATACTTTCATAGCAAATTGAAGGGGCAATGCGGTAGCCATTTTTTTCTGTGAGCACCTGGCGGTCTTCCTGTTTGGCATAACCGGCTGTGGTGCCTCCAAATTTTTCAAACCAGCTGTCAATAAATTTCAGGAACCAGGGCAATGTTTCCACCCCGGGTACTAGCATGGATTTATGGTAATAGGCAGCGGCTCCATTGCTGTCGAGCAGGGCTGAACCATTATAGGATTCGTAAAACTGGCCGGAGAATTCTTTTGCATATTTTGTTGCAGCCGGAAACTGGCGATAGCTTTCCACCCCGGTAAACAGGGTCAGTTTCGGATGCCTTTTCAGAAATGCCCAGAGCGGATTCAGAAAGTAGTTGTCTTTTATTTTTACTTCATCAATGCCGGTGCTCATATATAAAGCCGTTTCGGGCCATACCAGTAAAGATGTCTGCCCGGTTACTTTTGACTCACTGATGGAAATCAATTTTTGTAATTGCGCTTCAAATGACCCGGCCACATCCGATACTTTTTCATAGGGATCGATATTGGGTTGCACCACCACTATATTACTATCTGGCGCGGGTGTTGTTTTTACCAGCGGGACAAAGAATGAAAGGGCGACCGGAATAAACAATACTGCAACCGCCATGCCCAGGTAACGATAGGAGCGGCCACTG
>CAZYTV010000356.1:0-3056 GCA_964650455.1 uncultured Chitinophaga sp.
TTTAAAGTGATAAAGTTCCTAAAGGGTTTGAAAACCCATAAAGAAGGATTAGTATTTTAAATCCGGCGGTTACAACAAACAATATTTTTTTATTTTTTTAAATTTATTTTCTATTCTTTGCCTTTTATAACCGACCTGCATTCTTTCATACTCTCCCCTCATTGGCACATTGGTTAATTGGCATATTGGCACATTAGCTAACTAGCTACTTTTTCATCAATGCTTCAATCTCTTCGACAGTTATCGGAATATTCTTCATCAGATCCACACTGCCATTGCGGGTGATCCAGAAATTATTCTCGATCCGTACGCCCATCTGCTCTTCTTCAATATAAATGCCTGGTTCAATCGTGAATACCATCCCCGCTTTTACCGGTTCTGTTTTGGTGCCCAGGTCATGCACATCCACACCCAGGTGATGGGAAATGCCATGGTATAAATATTTACGATAGGCCCTGTTTTCGGGATCCTCATTCTTTACTTCCGTTTTTTTCAATAACCCGATTTTCAGGAATTGCTGAGTAGCTTCCTCTCCAACTTTATCGGTATAATCAACGATCGTGATGCCGGGTTTTAAAATACTGCGGCAATAATTATGGATATTGAGGCAGGCATTGTAAACGGCCTTCTGACGACGGGTGAACTTTCCATTCACCGGCACCGTCCGGGTAAGATCAGCACAATAACCTCCATATTCCGCGCCAAAATCCATCAGGATCAGTTCTCCGTCTTTACATTCCTCACTGTTACTTACATAGTGTAATGTCCTGGCCCGGTCGCCACCCGCAATGATACTGCCATAAGCCGGACCGGTGGCCCGCTGACTCAGGAAAGAATGAAAGATCTCTGCTTCGATCTCATATTCCATCACCCCTGGCTTTATAAATTTTAATAAACGACGGAAAGTAACATCGGTAATATCCATCGCCTTCTTCATCACTTCCACTTCCAGGGAGGTTTTAATGGCCCTCAGTTCTTTCATGATCTTCGCGGCTCGCAGAAAATGATGCAGCGGGTAACGGCTTTTCATGTCATCAATGAACCGGTAATCACGGGATCGCACCAGGCTTGCTTTGCGGTCATTTTCATTGCTGTCGAGATAGATATGATCAGCCAGGTGGATCCAGGGTTGTAATAATCCCTCTATACTATCCAGCCATACAATTGTTTTGATACCGCTCATCTCCTGCGCTTCTTTTACCCGCAGGCGTTTACCATCCCATTTTTCTTTCAGTTCGTTGGGACGTACCAGTACCAGTACTTCCCGGTATTTCGGATCGGGATTATCCGGAAACAGGATCACCATGCTGTCTTCTTGGGTCACCCCGCTCAGCCAGAACAGGTCACTGTTTTGTTTGAAAGCGTAAATCGCATCCCCATTAACGGGCACTTCATCATTACTGACAAAAATGGCGATCGAATTCTTTTGCATCTGGCGGACAAATCGTTGCCGGTTCTGAACGAAGATCTCCGGGTTTAATGGCAGGTATTTCATATCAGTTGATTAAGGAATAAGTGAATAAGTTGAATAATTCCGCTAAAGATAACATCCTATCCATTTATCCCATTGACTTTCATCACAAAACAACAACAGGTGAATAAATATGGATAAAATTCAGACCTTGACAAACATTATTGAAAAATTATTAATACAAATCCTTGAAAATGAATAATCACCAATAAAATATGCGCTGTTTTCTAAACTTTTTAATGTGTCATACTAACACTTGTATGTAAAATCATGGATTTTGGTATTACCTTTGTCGCTTCACCAAATGAGCTTGCGATATATGTCAGTACCAACGATTGCTATTCCTGCCCAACATTTGCAAAAAATCGGCTTAAAAAACACAGAATCCATTCATTACCAGCTTAGTCCGGAAGAACTTATCCAGGATACCTTGCGTATCGGTGATGGCGTTTTAAACGATACCGGCGCCCTGGTGATTCAGACCGGTGAGTTTACCGGTCGTTCCCCCAAAGACAAATTCACTGTAAGAGACGAAACCACCAATGAGTCTGTTCACTGGAATGATTTCAACTTACCAATCGAGCCAAAACACTTTGATACCATTTTTGAAAAAATCACAGATTATATTAACCAGCTCCCTGAAATCTGGGTACGCGATTGTTATGCCTGCGCGGATCCCCGCTACCGGTTGAATGTACGGGTGGTCAATGAAAAACCCTGGAATAATCTCTTTGCGTATAATATGTTTCTCCGCCCAACTGAGGAAGAACTGGATGCCTTTTCTCCCGACTGGCATGTGATTTCTGCCCCGGGTTTGAAACTGGATCCCGCAGCCTGCGGCACGCGCCAGCATAATGCGGCGGTGGTTTCCTTCAAACATAAAATGATCCTCATTGCCGGAACCGGTTATACCGGGGAAACCAAAAAAGGTATTTTCACCATTCTCAATTATATTTTACCCCACGAGAAAGATGTGCTGAGCATGCACTGCAGTGCCAATATGGGTGATGATGGCGATACAGCTATTTTCTTCGGATTAAGCGGTACCGGTAAAACCACCCTGAGTGCTGACCCCAACCGAAAACTGATCGGGGATGATGAGCATGCATGGACCAACGATAATATTTTCAATTTCGAAGGGGGCTGTTATGCTAAAACCATCAACCTGACTGAGGAAAAAGAACCGGAAATCTTCAATGCGATCCGTCCGGGTGCACTGGTCGAAAACACAGTATTCTTTGACGGAACCAACCGGATCAATTTTGATGATGGTACTGTAACCGAAAACACCCGTGTCTCCTATCCCCTGCATTTTATCAGTAATGCAAAGGAACCTTCGGTAGGCGGCTTACCTAAAAATATATTCTTCCTGACCTGTGATGCATTTGGTGTGTTACCACCGGTTTCCAGGCTCACCCCAGGACAGGCCATGTACCAGTTTATCTCCGGCTATACGGCAAAAGTAGCAGGAACAGAAGCCGGCGTTACCGAACCCAAACCTACTTTCAGTGCCTGTTTTGGCGCTCCTTTCCTTCCCCTGCATCCGGGCAAATATGCCGAAATGCTGGGCCGGAAAATGCAGGAA
>CAZYTV010000357.1:0-3055 GCA_964650455.1 uncultured Chitinophaga sp.
ATATTACCATCACCCAGGACAACAAGGTCATGATGCCCACTTATTTTATGATCAGCAACCTGCCTTTTATGGCCTTTTATAACCGGAAAAAGGAACTGATCGGTACTCACGAAGGTTCGATGACTATTGAAAAAATGCTGGCTCAGTTCAAAAACTGATAACAGTCAGGTCAAAAACAACCGGCATCCGCTACCTTTGCGCCGTCCGCAAAAACGGTACAGAAACAAGTAAATAATTATTCATTAAAATAAACTTTTTTACACATGAAAGTAACTGTTGTAGGCGCCGGGGCAGTAGGAGCAACCTGTGCTGATAATATCGCCCGTAAAGAGCTTTGCCAGGAACTGGTACTGCTGGACATTAAAGAAGGGGTAGCCGAAGGTAAAGCCCAGGATATGATGCAGACAGCCACCCTGCTTGGCTTTGATACCAAGATCAGCGGCAGTACCAATGATTATTCCAAAACCGCCGGCAGCGATGTGGTGGTGATCACGTCAGGTCTGCCCCGTAAACCAGGTATGACCCGTGAAGAACTGATTGGTGTAAATGCCGGTATCGTGAAAGGCGTGTGTGAAAACATCCTGAAACATTCTCCCAATGCGATCATTATCGTGATCAGCAACCCGATGGATACCATGACCTACCTGGCCCTGCAATCCACCGGTCTTCCTAAAAACCGCATCATTGGTATGGGCGGTACACTCGACAGCAGCCGTTTCAAATACCAATTGAGCCAACACCTGGGCTGCAGCCCTGCTGACCTGAATGCAGTGGTGGTTGGTGGTCACGGTGATACTACCATGATCCCCCTGATCCGCCTCGCTACCTGGAACAGCGCCCCGGTTACCGATTTCCTGAGTGCTGAACAACAGGAGAAAATTGTAAAAGATACAATGGTGGGTGGCGCTACATTGACAGCCCTGATCGGCACTTCTGCCTGGTATGCACCGGGAGCAGCCGGAGCTGCTTTAGTGGAGTCAATCCTTCGTGATGAGAAAAAACTCTTCACCTGCTGCGTGGCCCTCGATGGGGAATACGGGCAAAAAGACATCTGTCTGGGCGTGCCTGTTACCATTGGGAAAAACGGCTGGGAAAAAATCATCGACTTCAAACTGAATGAAGCTGAGCAGGCCGCTTTCAACAAAAGCGCTGATGCCGTGAGAAATATGAATGATGTGCTGAAGACTTTATAATCCGTTTACATTTTTGTAAACAAAAAGGGGCTTCGATTGTCGTGCTGAATTAACTGTAGCATTGATAGTCGAAGCTTCTTTTTTTTACGTCCCGGGAAAATCTGAACTTTTCATAAACAAAAACCTCCGATGAGAATAACCATCACCTGCCTGCTGCTCACCCTGTCAGTAGTTAATTCAGCACAAACCTCCCTGAAACCGGGCTTCGATCCGGCCGAATATGCAGACATTTTATCCATTGCCTTTCACGGCAGCAGTATTGCGGATTCCAATGAACGAAAAATAAAAAAGGACCGGTATCAACTGGAATTCAAATCGCCTGAAACAGGACTGATGAACCGGTGGAGTCTTTTCCTCCGCCAGGATAATGTGGCGGTGATCAGTATCCGTGGCACGGTAAAAAACGCAACCAGCTGGTCCGCAAATTTCTATGCCCCGATGATTCCCGCAACCGGATCACTGCAGCTCAACGACAGCATGGTATTTAATTATAAGCTGTCCGATAACCCGGGTGCAGCCGTACATGCCGGATGGACCATTGCCCTGGGCCACCTGGCTCCATCCATCATTGAAAAAATCAATACCCTTTATAAAGAGAAGGGTACCCGGCAGTTTATCGTCAGCGGGCATAGCCAGGGCGGCGCTATTGCTTTCCTGACCCGATCTTACCTGCATTATGAACAACAAAAAGGAACCATCCCTGCGGATATAGTGTTCAAAACCTATTGCAGTGCTGCCCCAAAACCCGGCAATCTCAATTATGCTTACGATTTTGATTTTATCACCCGTGGTGGCTGGGGCCTTACAGTAGTAAATGCCTGGGACTGGGTGCCAGAATCACCCTTTTCCATACAGACACTGCGAGATTTTAATCCGGCCAACCCGATAGTGAATATTAAATCTATTCTGAAAAAACAGAAATTCCTGTTGCGGCTGGCCGGAAATATGATCTACAGTAAACTGGAAAGAAAACCCCGTAAAGCCCAACGTAAACTGGAAAAATACCTGGGACATAAATTATTTAAGTTGAGTGTCAGTAAAACACTGCCCCAGTTAAAAGAACCGGATTATTTCAGAAGCAGTAACTACATGCGGGCCGGCACCCCGGTGATCCTGATGCCGGACGAACAATACAGGCTGAAATTTCCCGGTGATGGAAAGGATAAGGCGTTTATCCATCACTTGTATCCATCGTATGCTTACCTGCTGAATTTAATTTATAAATGATAAGGATCAGGGCTTACTGATCAGGAAACAACTGCGGAATAACCTTCCTTCAAAATCAAAGGGAGTCGTCGCTTTGGTAATGTCCTTTAACAGCGGGCTGTTGATTTTTTCAGGCTCTAATGAAAATTTTCTGAAATTGGTACTGAAAAAAAGCTGTCCGCCTGATTTCATGGCAGAAAGACAATCATTGATCAGTTCCGCATGATCCCGCTGAATATCGAGTATATCGTCCATCCGTTTACTGTTACTGAAGGTAGGGGGATCCATAACGATCAGATCAAAATAGCCAGCCGGCAGGGTCTTCAGGTATTGCTTTACATCGGCATGTAACGTCTTATACCTGGCGATATCCGTAAACCCGTTCAGTGCCATGTTTCGTTCTGACCAATTGAGATAAGTCCTGGACAAATCAACAGTCACCACTTCAGTTGCTCCCCCGGCCGCCGCATACACCGAAAAAGAACCTGTGTAGGCAAACAGGTTCAGCACTTTCTTTCCCTCACACAGGCCCCTTACCCGCTGACGGGTGAGCCGGTGATCCAGGAATAAGCCGGTATCTAGGTAATCACTCAGATTGATGATAAATTTCAACCCGCTCTCCTGTACAATAAACTCATGCTGTACCGCATCGTATT
>CAZYTV010000358.1:0-3034 GCA_964650455.1 uncultured Chitinophaga sp.
TGCTATGATTCCCTGGTTAATTTCACCCAGTGTGGATGTTTTGGTCAGAAAGCCACGGGCACCCAATTGCAGCAAACGGGTTGCGTGTCTCGGCTGGTTATAAACGGATAGTCCGATGATTTTCACGGCGGGCATCATGGCACACACGCTTTTGGTAACAGCAAACCCATCTATTGGCGACATATTAATGTCTACCAGCAGTATATCCGGGTTAAAAGCCGGTAAACGTTCCAGCGCTTCTGCACCACCGGAAAAATCAGCTACAATCTGAAAACGGGGATTGTTTTCCAGTAATAGTTTCCAGGACTCACGAACAAGTGGGTGATCATCCACCAGCATGATACGGATCTGTTCTTCTTTCATATACTAACCAGCTTTTAGACCTGACCCCATGGGGCCTGAATATGGTTTTGCACAGAAATGGATATCAGATTCCTATTTTTTCCGATAGGAAGATCTATATGTTATTTATTAGAATTCAATGGTTTGAGGGAGTAAGTAAATTTACTTATACTTCATACAGTAAAAATACTGTAAATTAAAAGTAATATTACTTTGTTTATTTACCAAGAAAAAATACGGTTTTCTTTTTTTGGAGGGGTTAAAACGGCAAAAACAAAAGCCTTTAGTCTTTTATTTTTACAATTACCTTCGCTGGAAATTTTTAAGCCGGAACCGGCATTTAATTCGGGTTAATATGAAAAGAGAAATCACTTCCTGGTATAGTCCTTCACTGAATAAGGATATGCCCATCGCTACTTACGGAGATTTTGGATTTGCCTTATTATTGGTTCCGACAGCGGCGGCAGATTACCTGGAGTATGAACGGTTTCAGTTGATGGAGCATATTGCCGGACACATTGATGGGGGAAAGGTGAAAGTATTTTCTATCGACAGTATCAATAATGAAAGCTGGATGAATAATCATGTTGATCCCCGGCATAAAACCTATCGTCATCAGCAATGGAACAATTATGTGTTCAACGAAGTGGTGCCTTTTATCCGTCAGCAGACCAGTGCCGAAACCCCGATTATTACCTGCGGTGCTTCCTTTGGGGCATTGCACAGTATGAATCTCTTTTTGAAAAGACCTGACCTTATTAACGGGGTGATTGCCATGAGCGGGGTGTATGATCTTACCGAGTACAGCAAAGGACATTTTGACGAGGATGTTTATTTCAACAGTCCGATGCATTATATGCCCAACCTGAATGATCATGGTATCCTGGAGCAGATCCGGCGCAGTCATCACCTCCATATTCTGACCGGTAGTGGTCCTTATGAGGATCCTGCCAGCAGCGGAAATTTTGCCAAAATCCTCTATGATAAGGGAATTAATTACGAACTGGATATCTGGGGGCAGGAGTGGCCGCATGACTGGAATACCTGGAAGGCCATGTTACCTCATTATCTGTCCACGAGATTCTGAAGCAGCTGATCAAATTCTTTAGCCGGAAGCATGCGGGCTCCAAAACTTTCAAGGTAGTCCGTATATACCTGGCAGTCGATGAGCTGTACACCTTCTTCTTGCAGTACCTGCATGTATTTAATAAATGCGTACCGGGAAGCGTTACTTTCTTTGCTGAACATGCTTTCTCCAAAATAAACTTTGCCCAGACGGATGCCGTATAAACCGCCGGCCAGTTGTCCGTCCGACCATACTTCTGCACTGTGCGCATAGCCGAGTTCATGTAGTTTAATATATGCTTTTTCCACTTCATCCGTGATCCAGGTACCGTCCTGTCCGGGCCGGTAACTGTTTTTACAATGATGGATCACTTCTGCGAAAGCTTTATTGACGGTGAACGTAAAAGCCTGGCGGTTCAGCAGGGGCTTTATACTTTTAGCAATTTTTAATTCAGCCGGGAATAATACAAAGCGCGGGTTGGGGCACCACCAGAGAATCGGGGAACCTTCATACCAGGGGAATATGCCATGGCGGTAGGCTTCCAGCAGGCGTGCAGGGGAGAGGTCACCCCCGATAGCCAGCAACCCATCGGGTTCTGCCAGGTGAACCGGGGGAAAACTTATTTCATTATCAAGAATAAAAAGGGGCATGGCTCAGGCTTATCCGGCCACCACTTCAACTGTTGCATTAATGCCCCGTTCGGTGATGGCATCGCAGAATGGTTTGAGGTCATCATAAGTGCCATTCTTTACCGCGTATTTACCACGGAAATGGATAATATAGGAGCACTGTTCAGCTTGTTCATGGCTATGGCCGCAAACCGTCATCAGGGTCTCGATGACCCACTCAAATGTGTTCACTTCATCATTCCAGACAACCAGGTGGCAGGGATCTTCCGTGGCGGTCAGCAGGTCCACATCCTCCAGGCTGTCGGTTTCCATATCGTTCTTTACATTCAGCATGGGTGCAAAAATAGAAACAATTGGCAATTTTAATAATGAGAACCCCTGAACTTCTGAATTTTAAGTAAATAAACGGAGATAAATAGAGTGGACGGAACTGGAGGATCAATTTTAAAGCGGTGAATTCCAGTGAACTGGCCGAAGGGTAAGAAAAAACCTAAGCTAATTTTATAAATCAAAAGTGAACCGTTTGGTGGGAGCAACGGTTATGGCATCTTAAAAAAAAAAGTCCGCCTGTATAGGGCGAACTTTCTGTGGGAGTTGACGGGTTCGAACCGCCGACCCTCCCGCAATAAGCGGGATGCACTGATCCAGTTGAGTAGAGTGAAGAAAATTAGGATTTGGTAATCAATTGTTTGATCCGGATACTACTTTTCCAGGATTTAACCTCTCTTTCCCGGGCAAAAGCTTCAATTTTCGAAACATATTTCTCAGAGTAGGCTAGATCCCAATCCCCCATACCACCCGTGAACCCTTTGTGATCAGAATTATGCTTTCGAATACGTTCGCTTATCAAGTCACCAGTATGCCCGATGTAAAACTTGTTCTTAGTAGGAGAAAATAGTATGTAAAAGGTATAAACCATATAAAATCGAGAAATTTGGCTATAAAAAAAGTCCGCCTGTATAGGGCGAACTTTCTGTGGGAGTTGACGGGTTCGAAC
>CAZYTV010000359.1:0-3023 GCA_964650455.1 uncultured Chitinophaga sp.
AATAATAACCACTGGCTTTTTTGTCCATCGTATGCCAGCCTTTGGGAATCTCACTATTCTGTGCCTGGAGAGCAATTACAAACAGGATGCCGGAAAGGAGCAAGCAGGTACGTTTTACTACTAATAACATGATCAGGTTTTATTTTACAAATTTGGTAAAGGCATAAAAATAATGATTACCATTCATACATTTTACATAAATAAAGCCCCGTATAACCGGGGCTTTAGCATTTTTTTCACGTTGCCGAGCTGTTAATTACTCAGTTTCAGTTCCACCCTTCGGTTTTGGGCAACTTCAGCCGGGGTTTTACCCTTCGAAACAGGCTGGGTTGGTCCGAATCCTTTAGCTTTCAGCCTTTCAGGACTTATCCCTTTTTTCACGAGGTAGGCTTTTACATTGTTAGCCCTTTCCTGTGATAAACGCATATTGGCATCCAAATACCCGTTATTGGCGGTATGGCCCTCAATAGACAGCTGAATATCCGGGTTATCAAGAAGGATGGTGGCGACTTCATCCAGTACTCTCAGGGAATTGGGGAGTAATACCGCTTCTGCCTGCTTGAACTGAATACGTTTGGCCGCGTAGTTCACTTTCTCAACGATCTCTTTTTTAATTTCTTCGGGCGGACAGCCATTCCTTTGTTTGGTTCCCTTAACTTCCGGGCATTTGTCTTCTTCATCATTCACCCCATCACCATCTTTATCCGGAATCGGGCAACCGGCATAACGGATAACACCAAACTGAGACGGGCATTTATCGTGCTCATCATTAATACCATCTTTATCAGTATCCGGCACAGGACAACCATTGTATTTTATCAGGCCCGCTTCATCCGGACATTTGTCTGATTTATTGGCAATACCATCCGCATCTTTATCCGGACAACCATTAGTGGCTGCAGTACCGGGTTCATCCGGACAAGCATCTTTTTCATCTTCAATTCCATCCTTATCCTTATCCTTAATTTTGTTTTCAATTTTCTCAGATTTACCAAGGTAAACACCGATTGTTCCACCAATGGTCTGATGACGGAATGTGCCGATATAGGATGTGGACTCGTAGAAATCATTCAGGCCGCGGCTGTAATTTGCTGTAATAAAAAAACCTTTGAATTCCACACCAGCCAGTCCGTTAACTCCAAAGTTATAGGTACGGTACTGACCAGGTTGATTTCCTACAGAAAGATCACTGTTTTCTTCAGAGTCCACCACACCGGTATTCAGTGCAGTTTGGGAAGTTTCCTTTCCGGTATAATAGAAGGAGCCGTATGGCCCGCCACCGATCACAAATTTTGTTTTCTTACCAAACTTCAGTACCAGGTTAAGGGGGATATCAATATAATTAATATACTGGGTGCTTTGCTGCCGTACAATGGTTCCCACTGGCGGGTCAAATGTCTGTGCATATTTACGCCCCTTATTGTAATAAATTACCCCGGGCTGGAAAAAGAGTTTGGACTTAGGAGAAAACGCGATGTCAGCTATAAAACCGGTATGAAAGCCAATTCGCCCGGTATAGTTGTTTTTTATATCATTCCAATTGGGAAGTTCGTTTTCTTCAATTACCGTGGATTGATGTCCACCGGCTACAATTGCCACTCTGACCTGGGCGGTTGATATCAGCCCGCAACCAAGCAGGATGAAGAGGAAAGCAGAGATCTTTCTCATAGGCGTTAATTGTCGCATTAATGGGTTTGATGCAAAAGTCAACAAAAAAACCGGTATATCATAATATGCCGGTTTTCAATGTTTTCAACAGCTGTGGAGATCTTATCAGAGGTCAAACCGGATTCCCTGTGCCAGGGGAAGGGAATGGCTGTAATTGATCGTATTTGTTTGCCGGCGCATATAGGCTTTCCAGGCATCACTGCCACTCTCACGACCGCCTCCGGTTTCTTTTTCACCACCGAATGCGCCGCCGATTTCAGCCCCACTGGTGCCAATATTTACATTGGCAATTCCGCAATCACTGCCTGCCTGGGAGAGGAACTGCTCAGCTTCCCGCATATTCAGGGTCATGATCGCGGATGAAAGTCCCTGGGGCACTTCATTCTGAATCGCGATGGCTTCTTCAATTGTTTTATATTTTAATAAATACAGGATCGGCGCAAAAGTCTCGTGCTGTACAATCTGGTAACCCGGCTCTGCTTCCGCAATAAAGGGTTTCACATAACAACCGCTTTCGTAACCGGGCCCTGTGAGTACGGCCCCTTCGACTACGAACCGGCCCCCTTCTTTTTTACAAGCAGCAATGGCATCCTGGTACATGCGCACTGCATCTTTATCAATCAACGGTCCAACATGATTATGCTGGTCAAGCGGATCACCGATCTTCAGTTGTTTGTAAGCGGCTACCAGTTTATCCTTTGTTGATTCGTAAACAGCTTCATGAATGATCAGCCGGCGGGTAGTGGTACAGCGCTGGCCGGCCGTACCAACCGCTCCGAATAAAGCCCCCAGGATCGCAATGTCAGGATCTGCTTCTTTTGATATAATGATAGCATTGTTACCACCGAGTTCCAGTAATGAACGTCCCAACCGGGCTGCTACCGTAGTGCCCACAGCCTTTCCCATCCGGGTTGAACCTGTGGCTGAAACCAGCGGCACACGGGTATCCGCAGCCATCCATTCACCGATCTCGCGACCTCCAACCACCAATCCGGATACCCCTTCAGGAATATTATTCTTTCTGAATACATCCGCAATAATATGCTGACAGGCCAGTGCACAAAGCGGCACTTTCTCAGAGGGTTTCCATACACAAACATCACCACAAACCCAGGCCAGCATACTGTTCCAGCTCCAAACTGCTACCGGGAAATTAAACGCGGAAATAATACCGACAATGCCTAAAGGATGATATTGTTCATACATCCGGTGAGCCGGTCTTTCACTATGCATGGTCAATCCATGTAACTGCCGGGATAAGCCCACCGCAAAATCGCAGATATCAATCATTTCCTGCACTTCGCCATAACCTTCCTGTAAACTTTTACCCATTTCGTAGGAAACCAGTTTTCCCA
>CAZYTV010000360.1:0-3001 GCA_964650455.1 uncultured Chitinophaga sp.
CTTTTACAGGGTTCTCCCAGGCTGATAATGGCTTTATTCATCATTTCAAACTCGGCATCTCTTCTCTCATGGTCTTCCATATCCTCATCCACGGGTACCGGGGATTCGAGGTCATCGATCGGAGGTGAATATCGGTTTAAATGCTGTAACCTTTTGAGCCACAGTCTTTTACTAACAGAATAAATATACGTTTTAATCAGGCAATTGAGCTCAAAGCTTCCGGAACGCACTTTTTCATACAACACAATCATCGATTCCTGGAATATGTCTTTAGCATCATCTGCCGAGCCGTTGTTGTTGATTATCAGGGACTGAACCATATTATAGTTCTCCCTGTAGATCGTTTCAACGGCTCTTTCGTCGTTTATGGCTAATCCTTGCAGCAGGTCCTTTTCGTTAATCTCTTGTTTCACATTCCCTTATTTAATACGGGTTTTTAAAAATAGTAACCCTTGAGCAGCCTAAAAAAAAATTTTAAAAACCGGGTTACCTTTTCCCGTTTTGGGTATAAAAAGCGAAATATTTCAAACAAAACAAAAAAATCATTGAAAATGAAGAAATTTCTGGCAATCGTAGCTATCGCTTCTTTCGCAGTAGCTTGTAACAACTCTAGCGAAACTAAAACAAACGCTGATAGCACTGCAAATGTTATCGATTCTACAGTTAAAGCCGTTGATTCTACAGTTAAAGCCGTTGATTCTACAGTTAAAGCCGTTGACTCTACAGTTAAAGCTGCTGTTGATTCACTTAAGAAGTAATTCTGAATTGGCAAACAAATCATTGAAGGCCGTCCCCGACCGCGGGGTCGGCTTTTCTTTTTTAGTGGAGTCCGAAAGTCCGCAAGTCCGCAAGTCGGAAAATATGAAGTGTTTACCGACTTGCGGTCTTCCCGGCTTCCCGACTTTCTTACTTCCTGTTATCCCGTCTTTCAGTCTATCCCGCCCCGAACTACTACCTTTGCGCTTTATTTATACATTATAATATTATCAAGTGAACAAATTTCAAGAACTGGGTATTGAGGAAGGATTACTCCAATCCATCGAGACCTTAGGGTTTACCCAGCCCACCCCAATCCAGGAAAAAGCCATCCCGGTATTACTCCAGGGTACTAAAGATTTTATCGGACTGGCCCAGACGGGTACCGGTAAAACGGCCGCTTTCGGATTGCCCCTTCTCCAGTTGATCAATAAAGATGACCGTTTCCCCCAGGCGTTGATCGTATGCCCAACCCGGGAACTATGTCTCCAGATTACCAGTGACCTGGAAAAATTCAAAAACAAAAAAGTTTCTGTTGCGGTAACAGCCGTATATGGAGGTACCTCCATCAGCATGCAGATACGCGATCTGAAAAGAGGCACCCATATCGTGGTCGCCACCCCTGGCCGTCTGATTGACCTGATCGAACGCAAAGCCATTAACCTCGAACAAATACATTATGTAGTACTCGATGAAGCCGATGAAATGCTGAACATGGGCTTTAAAGAAGATATCGAGTTTATTTTAAAGAATACCCCGAACCGACAGAGTACCTGGCTATTCAGTGCCACCATGCCTGCGGAGATACGCCAGGTAAGCAAGCGGTATATGGACAAACCCTTCGAGATTACCATAGGCAAGATGAATGAGGGAAATGCGAATATTGATCACCATTATTACATGACCCAGCACCATAACCGCTATGAAGTGTTAAAGCGGATTATTGACTTTAATCCCGGTATCTACGGGATTGTATTTGCCCGTACCAAGGCCGATACCCAGGACATCGCGGAAAAGCTGACCCGTGAGGGGTATGATATCGATGCGATCCATGGTGACCTGACCCAGCAGCAAAGGGATAAAGTAATGGGACTGTTTCGTGACCGCAGTGTAAAACTGCTGGCCGCTACTGATGTGGCCGCCCGTGGAATTGATGTGCAGGGAATCACCCATGTTATCAATTTTGAATTACCGGATGATGTGGAGGTTTATACCCACCGCAGCGGCCGTACCGGTCGTGCAGGTAAAAGTGGAGTATCCGTTTCTATTGTAACCCCTAAGGAAGTATACCGGCTTCGCCAGATCGAAAAACTGGTGAATACAAGGGTGCATAAAATGGATATTCCCAGTGGCAAGGATGTGTGCCGCAAACAATTTTTCTCTTTTATTGACAAAATGCTTGGAGCGGATATCAGTCATGGAGAGTATGAAACCTATATTCCCATTCTGCGTGAAAAGTTCGCTGGAGTTGAAAAGGAAGAAATTCTGCAGCGGGTGGCTGCCCTGGAGTTTGACCGTTTCCTGAAGTATTAGGAGAATGCTGCTGACCTGAATTTGCGCGATGCCGGCAAAAAAGGAGAGGGAGGGGAAAAAGGGGCTGCACGTTTTGAACAGAAAGATACCCAGGGCCGTAAGTTTGGAGGCGGTGGCGGATCATATCAACGACTGTTTGTAAATTTGGGGACAAAGGATGGTTTTTACAAGGCCAGTTTCCTTCAGTTCATATTAGATATGAGTGACCTGAAGAAAGATGTGCTGGGTCGTATTGATATGAAAGAGATGAACAGTTGGGTGGAAATCGAAGCCGGAGCTGCCAAGAAAATGATAAAAGCGATTGATGGAAAGAACTATCGTGGCCGCAAAATCCGCATGAATGATGCGGAAAGCGGCGGACGCACTAAATAATTTTAAAATAGTTGTTGGTTATAACCGCTGCAAAACCTACATTTGTTTCATGACGACAATGAAAGCATATTTTGGTATTTATTTTTATTACTTCTTTTTTAAAAAGAAGCCGGGAATGCTTTTGTTGAAATCAAACTGAACAACTAAGAAACATCAACATAAAGAATCCCGGCCAAACGGCCGGGATTTTTTTTTGCCCCTCCAAACCTCCCCTTAGGGGAGGCTTAGTGTCACAAAGAAGAAAATGATTTATAAAATTGATAAGAGTATATAGCGTATGAGCAAAAGGGTTTCCATACAAGGATATGAAGGCAGCTTTCACCAGGTGGCGGCGCAATTG
>CAZYTV010000361.1:0-2993 GCA_964650455.1 uncultured Chitinophaga sp.
CATTTGCTAAAATTTTATTAGATGAAACTTTTTGTTGCTGGTTTGCCGTATGACATGGATGATGCAGAACTGGAAGAATTTTTTGAGAAGTTCGGAACGGTTACTTCCGTTAAAGTTGCCATGGATCGCGAAACCGGCAAAAGTAAAGGTTTTGCTTTTGTCGAAATGGCAAATGCCCAGGAAGCTAAAGAAGCGATTGAAGGATTAAATGATCTGCCCATTGGTAAGAAAGTCCTGGTCGTGAAAGAAGCGGAAGACAAACAAGGTGGTGGAGGTGGTTTCCGTCCAAACCGTGGAGGTGGTGGAGATCGTGGTGGTTATGGTGGTGGCAACAGCGGCGGTTATGGCGGTGGCAGTGGTGGTGGTGGTTATCGCGGTGGCAGTGGTGGTGGTTATGGAAATAATTCCCGTCCACCCCGTGACAGGTATTAATTAATCCCATTTTTTATACAGCTGTTCCACTTTCAGGAACAGCTTTTTTTTGCACCGTGGTCAGTAAAATGGTTTCCTTTTACTTTACTATCTTTTTGTTTCAAAACATTGCTGATGTTCCGTTTTATACTTTTATGCTTATTCCTCTTTCCTTATACAATTAATGGCCAGCAGGTCCCTCTGTATACGGTAAGTAAAGACAGCAGCCAGTTCTTCCTGACCACCGCTGGTGCCACCCGGCTGGCCCTACTGCCACTGAAATGCATCGAACAGGAATTCCCTAATAAAACCAATCATACATCGTACCGCGACAGCGACCATGTGCTGCTGCCCCGTCAGTTGCATCCTGCTTTTTACGGTTGTTTCGACTGGCACTCTTCCGTACATGGACACTGGATGCTGATCAAAATCCTGAAACTTTTTCCGGATTTACCCGAAGCCGGTGCTATCCGCAAAGCGATCAACCGGACAATTACTATTGAAAATATTCAGCAGGAATTAAAGTATTTTGATATCCCGCTGACAGCCGGTTGGGAAAGAACCTATGGTTGGGCCTGGTTACTGAAAATGGATGAGGAATTAATAAACTGGAAAGACGCGGACGCAGAGAAATGGCATTTTGCCCTGCAACCCCTGATGCAAAAAATCATTTCTCTTTGGTCGGCTTTTTTACCCAAACAAACCTATCCCAACCGGACCGGGGTTCACCCGAATACTGCATTCGGATTGGTATTTGCCCTGGATTATGCAAGGACCGCCGGGTTAAATGATTTTGAAAAATCCATCACTGATGCGGCCCTGTATTTATTTGCAAAAGACAAAAATGCACCTGCATCCTGGGAACCCAATGGTTCGGATTTTCTGTCACCCAGCCTCGAAGAAGCCGACCTGATGCGGCGGGTACTGACACCGGCAAAATTCAGGAACTGGTTCAACCAGTTTATAACGGGTACCGGCTTAAACCACCTGGCGGTATTACCGGTGGTATCCGACCGGAGTGATCTGCAGATTGTTCACCTGGACGGACTTTGTTTCAGCCGCAGTTGGTGTATGCAGGGACTGGCAACCCTGTTACCCGTCAATGATCCCAGGAAAAAGCAATTGCAAAAATCCGCAGTACGTCACCTGGCTTCGGCACTGCCGAATGTGGTCAGCGGACATTACGGGGGCGAGCACTGGCTGGCCAGTTTTGCAGTTTATGCGTTAACGCATGCTGAAAAATAAACCGGTTCATTACTGGTAAAGCACTGAACAACTGAAAGGAGCCAACGTTAATCTTTTTTCAGAAGACAGGGCTGCTTCCGGGTCCGGGATAACGGTACTGTTATCATGGATAAATTGCTCCCACTTTCCCGGAAGTGGCAGCGTTACCGGGGAGAAAGTTCCATTCAGGCAGACCATGATCTTTGACCAGGAATCCCCCACTGCTTTCCCGTCAATTTCATAGACGATGATCCCTTCAGGCATCTTTTCAGCAAAACGGATATTCCTGGCAATATGCTCCGCCGATGACATACGGAAGGCAGGATGCGATTTCCTCAATTTTATTAATGCACTGATATATGCGTTTGTCCCCGCATGCCGGGTTTTAAGATCCCAGTTGATCGAATTGATCGTATCCGGAGATTCATAGGAATTCTCCACCCCTTTTTTACTGCGCAGGAATTCGGTGCCGGCATGAAGGAAGGAAATACCCTGTGAAGTAAGTACGATGGATAAAGCCAGCCGGTGCATATTTTCCCGGTCTTCAGGAGTGGCTTCTTTGGCAGAGGTTGCCAGTTTATCAAACAGCACATGATTGTCGTGACATTCACAATAAGACACCGTTTGTGCAGGTATGGCAGCCCACGCTGCTTTTGAATAATTTACTTTGGCATAATCCACCTGGGGATGCGGGCATGAGGCAGTAATGCCAAATTTTATACTTTCTTCCATTCCTTTTTTCCCGCTTGCAAATCCTTTATCCGCATGATCAAACACACTGCCTTTGATACCATCGCGGATATCGTCACTAAAAGCAGCAATTCGGTCCAGCCTGGCCACATTGGCTTTCAGCGCCCGTATTGAATCCGGTAAGGGCGATGCCCCGGCTGTCCAGCCTTCCCCATATAATAAAATATCCGGTTTTACCTGATGTAGTTCCCTCGAAATAAGGTTCATCGTTTCAATATCATGCACCCCCATCAGGTCAAACCGGAATCCATCCACATGGTATTCCTTAACCCAGTAACGAAGCGATTCCAGCATAAATAACCGGAACATAGACCGTTCACTGGCTGTTTCATTGCCACAAGCCGTGGCATTAGAAAATTTACCATACTTATCCTGTCGATAGTAATACCCGGGTACAAGCTGGTTGAAATTGGATTTTTCGGTTAATGCCGTGTGGTTATACACTACATCCATGATCACCCCGATATCGTTCTGGTGAAAGGCCTGTACCATTTGTTTGAATTCCTTAATCCTCGTTCCACCATCATAGGGATTTGTGGAGTAAGAACCCTCTGGTACATTATAATGCAGGGGATCTTATTATAAATGAGATAATGGCAGCCCCGTTG
>CAZYTV010000362.1:0-2981 GCA_964650455.1 uncultured Chitinophaga sp.
TCACGTCTACTTCTACGGTGGGATTTCCGCAGGAGTCTAAAATTTGTCTGGCGAAGATTTCTGAAATGTAACTCATAGTTGAAACTTATTATGATTGAATGTTGTTTGTTTTAGTGAGGGACCTGAAAATATCCTCCAGGCTTTGGTTTTCGCTTTGCAAAGAAACGATGTTGAGGTTGTGCTGCAAAGCCAGGGCCAATATTTGTTTGCGCAACTGATCAGAATCATGTGTGGCTAACTGCCAGTTGTTCGCCTCATTTTTTGTAATCTCTTTTACAGCAGGCAGTTTCTCCAGTAAAGAGCGATCTAAAGTTTCTTTGAATGACACACTCACTACTTCTCCGGAGGCCGATTTCCTGAGATTCGTCAGGGTGTCATCCGCCACCAGGTTGCCTTTATTGATAATAATCACCCGGTAACAGATCGCTTCCACTTCCTGCAGGATATGTGAGGAAAACAAAACAGTTTTGTCCTGTCCCTGTTTCCGGATCACGTCGCGGATCTCTATGATCTGGTTTGGATCGAGTCCGGACGTGGGTTCATCCAGGATCAGCACTTCTGGATCATGAATCAGCGCGGCAGCCAATCCTACCCGTTGTTTATAACCTTTGGACAACTGCCCGATTTTCTTCTTTGATTCCGGGGTCAGTCCGACTGTTTCAATCACTTTTTCCACGGCGCCTTTTATATCGGTCAACTGATGAAGTACGGCAATAAAGGAGAGGTATTCCCGAACATACATATCAGAATAGAGTGCGTTCAGTTTGGGCAGGTAACCGATCTTTTTCTTGGTTTCGAGGGGAGATTCGTTCACATTGATGCCGCAAACCCATGCTTCACCACCCGTGGGCTGGAGATAACCCGTAATGATTTTCATGGTGGTGGACTTGCCTGCGCCGTTCGGACCCAGGAAACCGACGATTTCTCCCTTACTGGCGGTAAAGGAAAGCTGGTTCACCGCTTTTTGCTCTCCGTATTCTTTAAGCAGGTTTTTGACTTGGATGGACATACTGCAAACCTACATAAAATTGCTATTGCTTAATTTGCAGGATTCCGGCAGGGCCGATTTTTAAAAACGAACGTATGACTACTTTACTCATCATCATTTTTGTGCTGGGTTACCTGTTCATCGCCTTTGAACATTCCTTCCAGATCAATAAAGCAGCTACCGCCCTGCTGACGGCTGCGCTTTGCTGGTCGGTCTATGCGCTTGGCACAACGGATAAAGAGGAAGTGGTGCATCATCTCTCCGGACACCTGGGTGATATATCCGGAATTCTTTTCTTCCTGCTGGGAGCGATGGTGATTGTAGAGCTGATTGATGCACATGATGGATTTGAACTGATTACCCGGAAAATTCAGACCACCGATAAAAAGAAACTGGTCTGGCTGCTGGCCTTTATCACCTTCTTTTTATCAGCCGTACTGGATAACCTGACCACTACAATAGTGATGGTATCGCTTCTCCGAAAACTGATCGGAGACCGGAAGGAGCGCATGTTGTATGCCGGGCTGGTCGTGATCTCCGCCAATGCCGGGGGGGCCTGGTCACCGATCGGGGATGTAACCACCACCATGCTCTGGATCGGCGGACAGATTACCGCGGCCAATATTATCCTCAAAGTCTTTCTGCCCAGCCTGGTAAGTATGCTGGTGCCTGCCTGGCTGATCAGTCGTCAGCTCAAAGGCAATGTAAGCCAGCGACCGGAAGCCCTGCAGAATAAAAACTTTACCTATAATGCACAGGAAAGAAACCTGGTCTTCTGGCTGGGCGTGGGTTGCCTGCTGATGGTGCCCGTGTTTAAAACCATTACCCATTTACCTCCCTATATGGGCATCCTGTTTGGACTGGGCATTATGTGGGTTTGTACCGAAATGATCCATAGTAAAAAAGACGAACGGGAAAAAGGAGTGTTATCGGTCAATCATGCCCTGCGGAAAATTGATACACCCAGCATTCTTTTTTTCCTGGGGATTTTATTATGTGTGTCTGTTCTGGAATCCACCCAAATACTGCATACTGCAGCTCAATGGCTGGATCGTACTATTGGAAATATTTCCGCTATCACGATGACCATCGGATTGCTTTCGGCCCTGGTGGATAATGTACCCCTGGTGGCCGGTGCCCAGGGCATGTATGGCCTGGAACAATATCCGACCGATCATTATTACTGGGAATTTCTGGCGTTTTGTGCCGGTACAGGAGGCAGCATCCTGATCATTGGTTCCGCTGCAGGGGTGGCTGCTATGGGACTGGAAAAAATCGATTTTTTCTGGTACGTTAAAAAAATCGGATGGGTGGCTTTACTGGGATATCTCGCGGGAGCAGCTACGTTTATTGTGCAACAGTTTTTGTTGAATTAATCAGTAAGAAAACGTAGTTCTTGTTTCAAGCTGCGAGTGGTGAGCTATGAGTTTCGAGACCTAAAGTTCATTATCGACCTTTGTGTCTCGTACTTCGTACTTCTTACCTCGTACTTTATGCGACGAGCTATGAGTTTCGAGACCGGTAGTTCGATAGCGTCCTTTATGTTTCGTACTTCGTACCTCGTACCTCGTACTTCGTACTTTATCAAAGTCCCTCAAATTCATAAAGATTATCTATATCCGATCCTGCCTTCATTTCGATGACCGGTTTGATCAGTCCGTCATGCAGGTCATATACCCATCCATGCAGGTCGGGACGCTGGTCAGTTGTCCATGCCCGCTGGATCATGGCGGTCTTGGCCAGGTTAAAGATCTGCTCTTTTACATTGATCTCCACCATCCGGTTCACCCTTGTGTCTTCATCGGTGATCGCTTCCAGTTCTTTCCGGTGAATCCGGTAAATATCTTTGATATTCCTCAGCCACATATTGAGAACCTGGTTGAAATCTGTATTGGACATAGCCGCTTTAATACCTCCGCAGCCATAATGCCCGCAAACCACCACATGTTTGATCTTCAGGTGGTTTACCGCATAATCCACCACACTCATCAGG
>CAZYTV010000363.1:0-2958 GCA_964650455.1 uncultured Chitinophaga sp.
TTCAAAAAGCCGGTTCATTTCGTCCAGGCTAACGGACAGGTCGGCATCCATATATCCGGTATATGAACTCATCGGGAAACGGGCTGCGCTTTCCATCATGCCACTGCGTACGGCTTCTCCTTTACCACTGCGTTTCTTCAATTGAAGTATGGAAACACGATCCGGATTTTCCTGCCTGATACGTTCCAGCACGGCCTGTGTATCATCGGTACTTCCATCGTTTACAAACAATAGCTGAGTGCCGGCCGACTGTTGGAGAAAGGCGGAAAATTTTCCGGGCTCCAGCCGCAGGGCTTCATTATGACAGGGTATGATCAGGGAGCGTACCGGCATATACAATAACAGGTGAGCCCGGGTATTTTAATTCCGAGGCGGGCAAGATACCAAGTAATTTTAAATTCAATCCAAAAGCAGGTGCTGATCAGGCGGGTAATCAATGATCCGCCTTTCCAGTTATGTATGCTATCTGTTTCCGGTGTTTGTTCTTTTCGTTGAAACAATTTCTGCAGCAACCGCAGGGGCAGCAGGCCGTTGAAAAAATAACCGCTTTCATGCATCCTGAGAGAGAGGAGAGCGAGCAATTGCTTCAGTTGTTTCAGATTATACCGGCGATAATGTCCCAGGTTTTTATCATGTACAGAAAAGACCTGCTGGAAAGCCGGTACGGTGATGATAAATACCGTTTCTTTATTCACCGACTGCAGGTTCAGCAGTTCCCTCAGCAGTTCTTCCGGTTTTTCAATATGCTCCAATACATCCATCAGGATAAGAACATCGGCAGGCCGGGTGGATGGAATGTCTTTCAGGTCCCGGGTGTATCGTAGATTCTTCTGCTGTGTGTTCAGTTCATTCAGGATTTCATTAGTATAATTTATATCCACAGCGGTCACGGTAGCATCCGGGTACAGGGAAGCGATGCCGGAGGCTAGATAACCATCGCCGCTGCCGATATCGGCCATATTTTTTTTATGGGTCAACCGGTTGACCTGGAACCGGAGAAACTGCAGACGCGCCTGTTCCCAGGGATGTCGCCTGAATGTTTTTTCCTTGACCAGTTTATATTCAACAAGATCCATGTTGCAGGTAGTGGTTCAACTGAACCGTTTTTTTAATTTCAGGAATGGTTGTTCAAAGAAATGGAAACTCAGCAGGCTGACACCAATGGCGGTACTGGTGGCCAGCAGGGAACAGATAAAATTGGTCAGTGTGCTGTTGCCTGGAATACTGATCAGTTGTAATAACAAAGGATTCAGTATCAGGTACAGTGGCCAATGGAAAACATATAGTCCATAGGAGATTTTTCCAAAAAACCGGAGTACAGGAAGGCTGAAAATAGTGGTGATCAGTTTAGTCCCGTTAGTTACCGCTTCATTGACCAACAGGCCAAAGGTCATGGCAAATGTGGTATAACCCGCAATAGCCAGGTAGGGAAAACTGAATTCGTATCGTTGATTGATAAAATAAAATACAAAGTTAGCCAGGGCAAAACACAGCACCACGATATAGGTGTTTTTGGATAGAAACCCCGGGTTGATCCGATGCAGCAGGGCTACCATAGCGCCAATACAGAGTCCGTCTATCCGGCTGAAGGTATACAGATTAAAATAGGCCAGGTTTGCCAACTGCGAATTCCAGATCCATATCCGAAGGCCAATTACCGCCAATAGAACCAGGGAAATAAAGAGAAGCAGGCGACCGGGTTTTTTAAGCAGGAGGATGATCAGTGGCCATAGCAGGTAAAACTGTTCTTCCACAGCCAGCGACCAGAGATGATGCAGGCCGGTGGTTTCTCCGGCCGGTTTAAAAATGAACAGCGAGTTCTGAAGATAGGTCCACATCCAGAACTGATTTTCCCGGTAATACGCGGTTGGAAATGAATGGTACAAACCGGGGGTGATATAGATAAAGAGAAGTAAGGCCAGGTAATAAAGCGGGAAAATGCGCAACAGCCTCCGGGTGTAAAAATTTTTCAGGAAGTTCGGCCGGCCTGCTGTGGTCAGGAGAATATCGGTGATCAGAAATCCGGAAAGAACAAAGAATAAATCGACGCCCAGCCAGCCAAAAAAGAAATAATTGATAAAGCCGAAATTATGATAAACGATGACGAGTAATATAGCCAGTCCCCGGAGGCCGTCCAGTGCAGGGTAATATTGCCTGTTCGATGGTGCAGGGTTCATCAGGAGGACCGGGGTTAGTGTTAGTCTTTCAAAGTTAATCTTCTGAGCAGATACTTGCCAATCATATCAAATTCCAGGTTTACGGTTTGTCCGGGTTCGAGTGTCTGCAGGTTGGTATGTTCAAAGGTGTAAGGGATAATGGCTACTTTGAAATGTTTCTTTTTCACATCAAAAGCAGTCAGGCTGATCCCGTTCAGGCAAATGGATCCTTTTTCAATCACCAGTTCAGCGAATGGCCGGGGGAATGTTATTTCAAATTCCCAACTGCCCTCTTTAGCTTTTTTGCCGGTACAGGTACCTGTGGTATCCACATGCCCCTGTACCAGGTGACCATCGAGTCGTCCGTTCATCTGGAGACAGCGTTCCAGGTTCACCAGGGAACCGGGTTCCCAGCTGCCCAGGTTGGATTTTATCAGGGTTTCGTCTATGGCGGTAATCCGGTGCCGGTTTCCGGCCACTTCTTCCACGGTCAGGCAAACCCCGCTATGACTCACGCTCTGATCGGTTTTCAGCTGATCTGAAACCGGGGATTCGATCCAGAAAGTCCTGTTTGAACCATTGGAAATGACCTCTTTAACGATGCCGGTGTTTTCGATAATGCCTGTAAACATGGGAGCAAGTTAAATCATTTATTTTTTCATTTCTTCATTTCAATTATCCCACTTATCTTTGCCATCCTTAAAAAAAATACCGAAGGGGGTATCATTTATTTATGCTGATCATCGACTCAAAAGACTGCGAAAACATCGACAAAGCTTTAAAGAAGTACAAAAAGAAATTC
>CAZYTV010000364.1:0-2958 GCA_964650455.1 uncultured Chitinophaga sp.
AGCCAGTGGTTATTATGGAATCAGTACCGAAAAAGCCTACCAGTTTGTAAAGACAAAAAAGCTGAAAGGCAATACCGTAATTGTCGCGGTAATTGATTCTGGTATTGACACCCTGCACGAAGACCTGAAAGCGGTACTCTGGACCAATCCGAAAGAAATTCCGGGCAATGGAATCGATGATGACAAAAACGGTTATGTGGATGATGTACATGGCTGGAATTTCCTGGGTGGCCGGGATGGCCGGAATGTAGATAAAGATTCGTACGAAGCAGCCCGTGTTTACCATCGTTATAAAACTAAATTCGGGGATAAGGATATACAGCCTGGAACGCTATCCCCCGAAGAAGCGATTGAATATGAAATGTGGAAACGGTCCGAAAAAGAAGTGGTGGGTGATAACAAGCAAAGCGGGCTCGAATTACTGATGATGAAAAGAGCCTACACAAATTGTGTAAAGGCTGACAGCCTGCTTCGTAAAGCTATGGGCAAAGAATCCTATACAGGCAAAGACCTGGATAGTTTCAAGACGGATGATAATGCAGTGAAAAAAGCCAAAAACCTGTTTTTTGGATTAATGTCCTCCAATGACGCCATGGAAACCACCAACCAGGAATTCCTGGAAGGTTTTGGCGAATTTGTAGAAGGGGAAGAAAGCAAGGCCAAAGCCGCCAATACACCGCCCCCGTCCTACCGAAATGATGTGGTTAAAGATAATTACGACGATTTCAATGACCGTTTTTACGGAAATAACAATATAATGGTCAGCAACAAAGCTGCCCTTCACGGCACGCACGTTTCAGGAATCATCGCAGCCTCCAGGAATAATGGTAAGGGTATGGATGGTATCGCTGATAACGTACGTATTATGTCACTTCGGGCTGTTCCTGACGGAGATGAGCACGACAAGGATATTGCATTGGCGATCCGGTATGCGGTGGATAATGGTGCGCGGGTGATCAATATGAGCTTTGGTAAAAGTTTCTCCCCACAGAAAAAATGGGTGGATGATGCCGTGAAGTATGCGGAAAGTAAAGGAGTATTACTGGTTCATGCAGCAGGTAATGATGCCAAAAACCTGGATACCACGTTTAATTATCCCACTCCGGGCCTGCTGGACGGAACCCGTCCCAATAACTGGATAACGGTTGGTGCCAGCGGAGATCCGAAAGCGGGAGGACTGACTGCCAGCTTCTCCAATTACGGAAAAAAAGAAGTGGATGTATTTGCACCCGGTGTGCGCATTTATTCAACTGTTCCGGGTGGAGATACCTACCAGAACCTTCAGGGTACCAGTATGGCCTCCCCGGTAGTGGCAGGTCTCGCCGCTTTTATTATGGAGTATTACCCGAACCTCAGTGCCCGCCAGGTGAAAATGGTCATTGAAAAATCTTCGGTTAAGCCTGTTGATAAGGTGAAAAATCCGGGTACGGACGAATCCGCAGGACTGGATGAGCTGAGTAAATCAGGGGGTATTATCAATGCCTATGAAGCCATTAAACTAGCGGCTACAATTAAAGGCGAGAGGAAACCGGAAAAGCCTGTCAGTAAAGTGAAGGCAAAAACCAAACAATAAGAATATTCATTTATAAACAGAATAAGGCTGTCCGCTAACGGGACAGCCTTTTTATTTCCCTGTTTGCACTTACTTTTGAAATAAAATCTGCATGATCTCCTATAATCCACGTGACTGGTTCAGTTTTATTACGAGATTTCACAAAGCGGATACGTTCAGACAGCTCCTGCCCCTGATCATTGGTATCAGTATCTATACGGCTGCTATTGCCTGGCTTGAACTGGAGTTCTGGAAATTGCCGGAAAAGCATTATCTCCGGAATATCACCGTGATGCATACCCTGCTTGGTTTCGCTATTTCCATGTTACTGGTATTTCGTACCAATACCGCTTATGACCGGTGGTGGGAAGGCCGGAAATTATGGGGAACCCTGGTTAATAACAGCCGCAACCTGGCTATGAAACTGGAAGCGATTCTGCCGGATAACGATAGTAAGCACCGGGCCATTTTCCGTAAATCCATTCCGGCCTTTGCGTTTGCGCTGCATAATCACCTGCACAAGGAACAGACCCGGCTGGAGTTATTCGAGGATGAAGAAAACCGGCATATTTTCAAAGGGATTAATTGGGAAAAACATGTACCCAACCAGGTGTCTCTGCTGATTTACCGGCAGGTTCAGCAATTATACCGGGAAGGTATTATCAGTGCCGAGCAGTTGCTTTTCCTGAATGCAGAATTACAGTCCTTCACGGATATTTGTGGGGCCTGCGAACGGATTAAGAATACCCCCATCCCCTTTTCCTATAGTGTGTTTATCAAGAAATTTATTTTCTTCTATGTCATGACCCTGCCATTTGGCTTTGTGTTCCAGCTGGGTTTTTATGCAGTACCGGTGACTGCCTTTGTTTTTTATGTACTGGCAAGCCTGGAGCTGATCGCGGAAGAAATCGAAGACCCTTTCGGCGGCGATGCCAATGATGTACCAACGGAAACCCTGGCCCGGAATATCCACCGGCATGTGGGAGAACTCATTTGAAACAATATGTTTTTTTCTGCAGTGCTTACAGACAGGTATACTTACTGCGGGTATATAACTATACAATTTGTATTTTTTTATACCGGTACAGGCAACTTTTTTTATGACCACCCGTTTTGAATGGTATAAACCCTTTAAACGGTATGAATAAACAAAAACCAGTACTGATCACTTTTTTATCAGTTCTCTTTCTTTATGCCTGCAGTAAAGACAATAGCGGCAATAACAATTCAGGTGGCGGAACACTTGATTGTTCAACCGTAGCCAATAAAGCATTTTCCGCAGATGTAAATCCCATTATCCAGGCCAGTTGTGCCACCAATTCCTCCTGTCATGGAAGTGGAAGTGTAAACGGACCGGGTTCACTGACCAGTTATACTGCTATTTTTAATTCACTGACCGGTATCCC
>CAZYTV010000365.1:0-2919 GCA_964650455.1 uncultured Chitinophaga sp.
ACTGGACACCTTCCTTAAATCTAGACAATCCCACCCTGATCAATCCCAGGGCGGTGGTCATTACCAATACAACCTTCACTATAACAGCCACTGTTGGCGGCTGTACCGCTACCGACCAGGTAATTGTAAACACGGCCCCCTATCCTGTTGCCAATGCAGGACCTGATCCGACAATCTGCTATAAAGCTTCTGTTCAGCTCAATGCCACCATAACCGGAAGCAGTTTTACATGGACCCCGGCTTCTTACCTGGATAATCCTTCGGTACTGAACCCTGTAGCTTCACCACCCGGGACCACGCAGTATATACTTTCAGCTTTTGACACACAGGGTTGTCCTAAACCCGGGAAAGATACCATCCTGGTTACTATTTTACCCAGGGTTATCGCCTGGGCAGGCAGAGATACCAGTGTAATCGCAGGGCAACCTCTTCAATTCAATGGCAGCGGCGGTACCAGTTACTTATGGACTCCCGGAACTAGTCTGAGCAGTACAACCATTGCTAATCCTATTGGAAATTATGATGGAAGTTTTGATAATATCCGGTACAAACTGATCGTCTCCGATCTGGCTGGCTGCGCTGATTCAGCTTATGTGGCCGTCCGGATTTTCAAAACCGTTCCTTCTGTATTTGTGCCAACCGGATTTACCCCCAATAATGACGGACTGAATGATGTCGTCAAACCCATTGCTGTCGGCATGAAACAGATCCATTACTTCAGTATCTATAACCGCTGGGGACAACTGGTCTTTACCACCCGTATCAACGGTCAGGGTTGGGATGGACGAATCAAAGGCGTGCTCCAGGGTACAGCCGTATATGTGTGGATGGTAAGCGCCGAAGACTATACCGGTCAACCTTATTTCCAGAAAGGCACCGTGACCCTGATCCGTTAAAAAATCAGGCCGGCCTGCCAATTATGATGTAAACTTGTACCCATTTTCAACTATTAATATATGGGAAAAATTGTATTGATCACCGGTGCCACTTCCGGTTTTGGCAAAGCCGCTGCTTATAAATTCGCCGCCAACGGATATGACCTGATTATAAATGGACGCAGAACAGAGCGACTGGATCAACTGGCTGCAGATCTGGAAAGCAAATACAATGTGGCAGTACTGACACTCCCCTTTGATGTACGGGAGGAGCAAATTGTGTTTGACTCTATTGAGTCGCTCCCGGAACAATGGAAAGCCATTGATGTATTAGTGAACAATGCGGGGCTGGCGCTGGGTCGTGATTATTTTGAAGAAGCTTCCCTGGAAGACTGGAACACGATGATTGATACCAATATTAAAGGAGTGATGTATGTGGCAAGGGCTGTGTCAAAACTGATGGTACCGCGTAAACAGGGACATATCATCAATCTGGGTTCTATTGCCGGCAAAGAAGTCTATGAAAAGGGAAATATGTATTGCGCCACCAAGTCGGCTGTGGATGCATTAAGCGAAGCCATGCGGATCGACCTGCTCCGGCATACCATAAAAGTGACCGCCATCCATCCGGGTGCCGCTGAAACCGAATTTTCGCTGGTACGTTTCAAAGGCGATAGCGTACAGGCAAAAAAAATCTATGAAGGTATCACCCCCCTGACCGGCGAAGATGTGGCGGATGTGATTTTTTACTGTGCTTCCCTTCCCCCGCATGTTTGTATTAATGACCTGACCCTCACCCCGCTGCGCCAGGCCAACTCATTCTATTATAACCGGGACACGAACGCCTGATCGTACATGGTGCTATGAAGTATCAATTATTCTGTCTATATTAGGAGTTCATCCGCCCTTTTGCTTCCGTCTGCCCGTGTATCTCCGTATTTAACATCGAAAAAATACTTAAACTTAAAAGATTACGTTTCAAATAGCAAGGAACCGGTAAACCACGTAGTAACTTTATGTCAGCACTCCAATATTTGATAAGATCTGTTATGAAAAAGCCGTACCTGTTTCTTCTTTTCCTGCTCACACTCAGCCTCTCCCCGTTTGCGCAGGATGTGATCCGTGTTCAATCATGTTCCAACGACATGATCAGCAAGCAGGCCGACAGTCTCAAAAATTTATATGGCAATGATGGATATATCCTGCTGAAGGAAGCCTCCATTAGTATGGAAAGTGAATTTGAAATGCCCGTAATCGTTCCCCTCACCCAGGGCAGCTGGTACCAGTTTGTATTTATCGGGGATTACAGTTCCCGGTTGTATGAAGTGCGCATGTACGACTGGAATGAAAAGCAGGTGGTTTTCAAACAGAAAAAATGGGGTGATGTCGATGGCAATGTAATCGTCTACTCCTATATACCCCAGTTCTCAGAATTTCATTTAATGAAACCGGTACAGGTCAACAAACAGAAGAAGAAAAATCTCTGTGGTTATGTGATGCTGTTCAAACGCAACGGTGCACCAACCGGTAACAGTTCACCGCAACAACCTGAATAAAAACAGCAGTTTATTATTGAAAATATTCAGACCACCTTCATTGGTGATTTTTTTTCCGCCTTTCCAATTTCGGGGTACTCAAATGAACATTGAAAATTGAACATTGAATATTGAGCATTTCCCTCCGTAGAAAGGAGAATGCTCAATACTCAACACTCAATGCTCAATTATCATTGTCCGGATTTCTGTCTGTTAACTACGGCTTATTGTGCCAGCGACACCCTCACCTGCAGATTTCCTCTTGTATTCGTGATCGGGAAGGCACTGCTGATCTTGGGAATATTACGGTTTTGCTCGAAGAAGAGCTTCATGCTGATCCGGTTATTGACGGTATAATCAATGGAAGGAGCAATACGGATAACCTTCTGTCCGCCGGTACCAAAGGCTGTACCCTGGTCGAGTTTACTGTTGGCGGTAGCATCATCCCGCAGACTGAAGTCAAGGCGGAAAGTCACATCATTATCCAGTTTCATCTTACCGATCTTTTT
>CAZYTV010000366.1:0-2903 GCA_964650455.1 uncultured Chitinophaga sp.
CCAGTCTTATAAGGCAAGATTGGTAAAGAATTTCTTCCGACGCGGTTCATTTGATGAGGCCGAAGAGAATCCCTTTATCAATACCGAACCGGTCAACGAACTGAAAGTAATCACGAAAAAGCCGATCGGGCCAACAGATGAAGAGATGAAACGGAATCCGCGGTCAAGAAGCTCGAAACTCCGGGTAGCAGAGAAGAAAGGCAAAGCGGAGCAATAAAAAGGGAACGATAACTTAAGCATATAAGGGTATACAAACTTTGGAAAATCTATATCCTTTGAAATCAACCCTTGTAACAAAGGGAGATGAAAAACCAGACTAACAGGCGAAAAACGCATGTATGCCGGAACAAAAAACAAAAGAAGGGGATCTGAAGGCGGAACAGTCCAACGGGCTGAATCGCTGGAAGCGATGGCTGAATTATCAGTCCATTGTAAAACAGGTGCCCTTCTTTTTGTTCCTGGCACTCCTGGCAGTATTGTATATCTATAACGGGCACCTGGCCGATAAAACGATACGCAATATTAACCGTACGGAGAAGGAAGTGAAAGAGCTGCAGTACGAGTACACAGCCGTAAAAGGAGAGCTGATCTCCAGGAGCATGCAGAGTAAGCTGATGGAAGCGGTAAAACCGCTGGAACTGAAAGAGCTGACTGAGTCACCGGTGATACTGACCGACAGCAGCCTGGCTAAGTAGAACAACAACGGACGGATAACTGCGCAGGCAGTTTGTATATAAACAACTAAGGACACAATCAATTACGGGCATTGGAAGTAAAACGTGACATACTTTGGAGAGTATACGTCAGTTTTCTTGGCATCGTGGTGCTGAGTTTACTGGTACTCGGAAGGGCCTTTTATATCCAGCGGGTAGAAGGGGAACACTGGCGCAGCATGAGCGACAGTCTTCACCAGCGCTTTATCGAACTGGATGCACAAAGAGGTACCATCTACAGCGAAGACGGGCAGATGCTCAGCGCTTCCATACCCACTTTTGATATCTACATTGATTTTAATGCTGACGGTCTCCGCGAAAAGAAAGGCAAACGCTTCTATGAACATATTGATTCTTTCTCGCTGGCACTGGCTTCCTACTTCGGTGATAAATCCACGTCCCAGTACAAAACCGAACTGAAATCCGCATATAAAAAGAATGCCCGCTACTTCCCGCTGAAGAAGAAATTAAGTTTTGAGCAATACAAAGCTTTCCGGGAATTTCCCCTGGCCCGGCTGGGAAGAAATAAAAGTGGCATCATCGTGGAAACCAACAGCAAACGCCTGCCGCCCTTCGGTTTACTGGCCAGCCGTACTATTGGTCTTTCCCGTGAGCACATGGCCAGCGACGGAAAGGTCAGGAAACAGAATGTGGGACTGGAAAAAAGTTACGACAGTGTGCTGAGTGGGAAAAGCGGACAGAAACTGGTACGCTATATAGCCGGTGGCACGGCAATTCCAATTGAAGGATCTGAAACAGATCCGGAAAATGGAAAGGACGTTTACACCACCATTGATGTACAGATCCAGGATATCACCGAAACAGCCCTGCTTCGCATGATGCAGCAATGTGAAGGTCCTTATGGTACCGCGATCGTGATGGAAACCGCCACCGGTAAGATCAAAGCCATGGCCAATCTGGGTCGCCGACCGGACGGCAGTTATTGGGAAGATGATAACTACGCCCTGCGTACCACTGAACCCGGATCAACCATCAAACTGGTGACCTTATTATCAGTGCTCGAAAAAGGTACCAGTAAACCCAATGACCTGGTGGAAGTGGGTACGGGTCGTCTGCAGGTGGGAAATAAAATGATCACGGATGCGGAACGTCAGCCCAAATCCGTACTTACCGTTAAAGAGTGCTTTGCCCACAGTTCCAATATCGGGATGAGTCAGTTGGCGTATAAAGCATTCGCCCAAAAGCCGGCTGAACTGAAAGAGTATATACATCGCTTTCATCTCGATTCAAGAGTGCCGATCGATCTGGCCAACCTGCCCAAACCCACCATGGCACCCCTGGATCAGAAAGGAAGTGCCCAGGGAAATATGCTCTGGATGAGTTTTGGATATGGTATCCAGGTAAGCCCGCTGCATACACTGATGCTGTACAATGCTATTGCCAACAATGGTAAAATGATGAAACCTTACCTGGTCAACAGTATCCGGAACAATGGCGTGCTCTACAAACAGTTTGAACCAAGTACAATCACGGATAATCTCTGTAAGCCCGATGTGATCAAAGTAGCCCGTGAGTCGATGGAAATGGTAGTGACTGAAGGCACCGCCAAACGAGTATTTGCCGGAATTCCTTTTGCCGTGGCAGGTAAAACAGGAACCGCGCATGTATCAGATGGTCCGATCAAGTACGATCACGGGGTATACCAGGCCAGCTTCGTGGGTTATTTCCCTGCCGACAGACCTCAGTATACCGTCATCGTGGTGGTACGCACAAAGGCACATGCGGCTTCACATTTTGGTGGTACGGTGGCGGCCCCTGTGTTCCGCGAGATCGCGACCAAGCTGTACGCGATGTACGTGGATAAAAAAGATCCATCCGGGTATGCCGTGAAGAAAGACAGCGCTGCTTATTTCTATGCCGGCTATACGCCGGATATAAAGAATGTTTACGATAAACTGAAAGTGAAATATGCGGACTCTGCTTTCACCAATAACTGGGCGATGGTATATGCCGCCAACTACCAGCCTGTGGTAAAAGCAAGCACCGTGAAAAAGAAAGTGATGCCGAATGTACGCGGCATGGGATTGAAGGATGCCCTGTACCTGCTCGAGAATATGGGTGTGAAAGTAACAGTGACGGGTAAGGGAAAAATTGCTGCACAATCGGTGCCCCCGGGAACGGAACTGGTGAAAGGGGTATCCGTACTGCTGGAACTGAGCTGAGAACAGA
>CAZYTV010000367.1:0-2876 GCA_964650455.1 uncultured Chitinophaga sp.
AGCCTATGGCGAAGGAGCCTCAAAGTCTCCAAAGCTTTAGCGACGGAGACTCTCAGTCCTTAAAAGATTGAGTAAAAAAACTATCCTCTCTTGATCAAGAGGGGATTTTTTTTATCCTCCTTCGCTAATGCTACGGAGGACAATGCCCTCCTTCGCTTAACCTGCCTGCCGGCAGTCGGGGCTACAGAGGACAACAACCACGCCCTGGTGGTGGAATTGGTAGACACGCAGGACTTAAAATCCTGTGGCCAGCAATGGCCGTATCGGTTCAACTCCGATCCGGGGCACTTTTGAAAGCGACTCTTAAATGGGTCGCTTTTTTGTTTCGATTCCTCTTGGTCAGAAAACATCACTAATCCTTCATTGATTTTATCCATTTCCGTGTTTTAGCCATGGCAGTTTTGAGAAGTGATTTTTTACGGGTTTCTATTTCTTTCTCTGCATCTTTCAGGTGCATTTTTTCAACAAAAACTCCCGGTAAAAGATCCTGGCGAAAATGCTTTATCCGGGTACCCGCAATTCCCAAATCCTGCCAATCGCCAAGGTCATCAAGTATATCGTGCAGGGAAGTGGTTTCAGGTGCTTCCGGACTCACCAGTTGCAGCCAGTAATAGATTGTTTTTAACTTTTTACGGAGCTCATGTGGTTTATGGAATCGAAGCTGCAGTTCCGGAAGCTGATCCGTAATCATCTCTATGATTTTTGAACTGATGGTGATCGGATCATCGGGTTGAATTTTCTGTTCAAGCATCCTGCCTGCTTTTTGTAATTCAGTTGTTTTGAAGTGTTGAATCCCGGCAATCGTCCAGCCACGGGATTTACTTAAACAACTTCTGAAGTAAGATTGCAGTTCCCTGAAGGGATGTCCCGTTTCTTTTTTAAGGGATGATACTATTTCCAGGCAAATATCCAGATCACGCTGGCGGCCTGAAATAGTAAAAAGTGATTCCATATTTTTCAATAAAGATTTGGTCCGGAGAGCAGGGGAGGCTTCTCCGTCATGACGGAGTAACAGGCCGAGTTCAAGGAAGGCCCTGAGTTTTTTTACGGATACCCGTAAGTCATGAAGCGCGTCTTTGCGGAGATTTTTCCGGAGTACAGCCAGGTTTTTTTCAAACGCCTGTTGTTCCTTTTTCCAGCTCAATGATACCAGGTTTCCTGCATTCATATTGATGACCGGTCCGCAATAAAGGAGGCGGAACAGCCCATACCAAATAACAGTATTTTTCTTATTATCGGTATGATCGGGATCAGGTGGTCTGACTATTGCCTGTAACTGTATGCATATTCAATCCTTCCCGTAATCTGTTTATCATTATTAAACAGCACTTCTTTAGTCTTCAGGCCTTTTTCATCATAGATATATCTCCAGATCAGGTAACCCAGGTGAAGGCTGGAAGTAGTAGTTGTTTTTTGGGCAACCCGTCCGTTGTCGTCATATTCAAACATAACATCCGGCAATAGCTTTTTAAGGCGGGTATTGAAGCGGACAATATCCAGCAGGCGTTGCTGGTCGTCGTAATAATAGTAGAGATAACCTGTTTCCACCCCTTTACGGAAAGTTCTTTCGTCACCGGTATTACCATCCTCGTCCTGGGTAAACCGGATTTCGAGACTGTCCGTGCTGTTTTCGGTACCTGAGTTACTGATGACTCTCCACATATTGACCGGCAACCCTTTTTCATTATAATTCCACCAGTGTGTTTCGGTATGATTGAAGGCATTGGTGGAATCAAGGACCTTGTTCTCTACCTTACTCACTCTTCCGGCCCCGTCATAACTATAATTGGTGATGCTCTGTATATCGGCTGCTGAATCAATAATGCTGATCACCCGGCCCTGATCGTCAAACCGGGATAGTGTAACTGTTTTATTAAGATTCCGGATGGCAGAAACGCGGAGCAGCCTGCCATTTTCTTTTACTTCCTGCACTTCTGTAAAATCAGTGGCTTTTACCCCTTTATAATCATAGCCGGTGGCCGTTACCATCCTTACTTTCTGACCCAGGTAGGTTTGCATCTGCTGGTTGGTTTCCCGGGTCCCTACAATGTCATCATAATAATACTGGGCTTGCAGGGCCAGGGAGCTGATCAACAGGACAGGGACAAAAAGGAATTTCATGGGCTGAATGGGTTTTGACGCTCAAAGTTACCTTAATTGTACAGTAACGAAAAAGAAAGCCGGCTTGTATTTTTTGTACTTATTTTTAAGCAAAATTTATCATTGTCACACAAAGCCTTGCGGAAGGAGAATAACTGTCTGAACTGTGGTACATCGGTACCGGACAGGTATTGTCCCCATTGTGGCCAGGAAAATACGGAGCCACATGAGTCTTTCTGGCACATGGTGCAGCATTTCCTGAATGATATCACGCACTTCGACAGCAAGTTTTTTGATTCCATGAAATACCTGCTCCTGAAACCGGGTTTTTTACCCATGGAATATATAAACGGGAAAAGGGCCAGTTACCTGAACCCGGTCAAAAAATATGTCTTCACTTCCGCGGTTTTTTTTATTGTTTTTTTCAGCCTGTTCAAAGCAGGGGATACGATTAAGATCAATGTGGATCAGCCACTTTCAAAGGCTGAACGTATAAAATACATCGAAAAGGGAAAAAGTATACTGGAGAAAGACGCCGGCAATACCAACTGGAAAGCAGCCCTGCTATTGCTGGGAGATTCCACCCGGGTACTGACCCAGCAGGATATGATGCCTTATTGGGATGATTTTAATTTTATCAACCTGACTGACCGGTCTTACAGTAATCGCCGGGAATATGATTCCTTACAGAAAACGTTACCGGCCGGACAGCGGGATGGATGGGTGCTGCGGATGACCCAGTACGACACCCACGATCTCGCCACGAAGATGAAGGC
>CAZYTV010000368.1:0-2841 GCA_964650455.1 uncultured Chitinophaga sp.
TTGATGCGTTTAGGTAAAGAAGTGGTGAAAGAATAATACGGGAACCTTTTCGATATGTATGAAAAGATCACCGGCGAAAACCCATATGAAGTACCGATGCGCATTTATCCCGCGGTGCACTATACCATGGGTGGCCTCTGGGTGGATTATGAATTGATGACGAATGTAAAAGGTTTATATGCCCTGGGTGAAGCCAATTTCAGTGATCATGGAGCTAACCGCCTGGGTGCTTCTGCACTGATGCAGGGACTGGCTGACGGATACTATGTGATTCCGTATACTATTGGTAATTACCTGGCTGATGAGATCGCCACCAAACCGATCCCGACTGATCATCCGGCCTTTGTGGCAACGGAAAAAGCGGTGGCTGACCGGATCAGCACGCTGATGAATATCAAGGGAAATCAGACCGTGGAAAGTTTCCACAAACGCCTCGGCAAGATTATGTGGGAGAAATGTGGTATGGCCCGTAATGAAAAGGGACTGCAGGAAGCCATTGAGGAAATCCAGCAACTGAAAAAAGAATTCTGGAGCGATGTAAAAATTCCAGGTACCATCCATGAAATGAACCCTGAACTGGATAAAGCAGGTCGTGTGGCTGACTTTATTGAACTGGGCGAACTGATGTGTAAAGATGCCCTGAACCGCAATGAAAGTTGTGGAGGTCACTTCCGCGAAGAAAGCCAGACCGAAGAAGGGGAAGCGATGCGGGATGATGTCAATTTTGCTTACGTGGCAGCCTGGGAATTCAAAGGCGAAAGTAACTGGGATTTACATAAAGAAGAGTTGAATTTTGAAATTGCAAAACCAACTCAACGATCTTATAAATAATTAGCCGATTAGCCAATAGGTGAAGCTTAACTTCAAATTGTCAAATTTCTTACTATGGAGCAATACAGCATGAATCTTACGCTGAAAGTGTGGAGACAGAAGAACGCGAACGAACAGGGTCGTTTTGAAACTTACCAGGTAAAGAACATTTCTTCTGAAATGTCATTCCTGGAAATGATCGATGTGCTGAATGAAGAAATGATCCGGGAAGGACATGATCCGATCGCTTTTGATCATGACTGCCGGGAAGGAATCTGCGGGATGTGTTCCATGTATATTGATGGTCGTCCGCACGGCCCCTGGCAGCAGAATACCGTTTGCCAGCTCCATATGCGCGCATACAAGGATGGGGATACCATCGTGATTGAACCCTGGAGAGCCAATGCATTCCCGGTGATTAAGGACCTGATGGTGGACCGATCTTCATTTGACCGGATTATTCAGGCCGGTGGTTATATTTCCGTAAATACCGGTAGCCCGGTAGATGCCAATGCGATTCCTGTAAATAAGGACCTGGCAGATGCCTCCTTTGCCGCCGCTGCCTGTATTGGTTGTGGAGCCTGTGTGGCCGCCTGTAAAAACTCATCCGCCATGCTCTTCCTTTCAGCTAAAGTGACCCACCTGTCGCTCCTGCCCCAGGGTCATCCTGAAAGAAGAAGCCGGGCCCTGAATATGGTCGCCCAGATGGATAAAGAAGGATTTGGTGCCTGTACCAATACGGGTGCCTGTGAAGCCGTTTGTCCCAAAGGAATTTCTATCGAAAATATTGCCCGTCTTAACCGTGAATACCTGGTGGCCGGACTGGTGGCAGAGAAATAAATACTGCTGAAACTGATTTAAAGCCCTTTATCCAAAGGGCTTTTTTATTTCCGGTCAGAGTTCGTACATTCCCTTACTTAAATCAGTTTATGCAGAAATTAAAATTTTTAGGGTACCTCAGCCTTACCGTGCTGGCCCTTTCCTGTAAAAACAACCAAGTGAAACGAGAACCTGTAAAATGGCCGGAGGGTGTAGCCGCCCCGGTGGCCGGAAAAAAAGATACGGTACTGACCGCCCACGGTGATAACCGGACAGATGAGTACTACTGGATGAATGATTATTTCAAAAAAGGGCCGGATAGTACCCAGGTGGTTGACTACCTTAAAGCGGAGAACAGCTATCTCGATACGATGATGTCAGGCACTAAAAAGTTCCAGGAAAATCTCTTCACTGAACTAAAAGGCCGCATCAAGGAAAAAGACGAATCAGTTCCATCTCTGAATAATGGCTATTACTATTATACCCGTACCGAGGAAGGCAAGCAGTATTATAAATACTGCCGTAAAAAAGGCAGTCTCGAAGCACCGGAAGAAATACTGCTGGATGTAGATCGAATGGCGGAAGGCGCTGGTTACTTTTCAGTGACCGGCTTTAGTGTAAGTCCCGATAATAAAATGCTGGCCTATGGAGTGGATAAACTTTCACGCAGGCAGTATACCATTTATGTCAAAAACCTGGAGACCGGGGAAATTTATAAGGATGAAATTCCGGGTACCGGAGGATATGCCGCCTGGGCTGCAGATAATAAGACTTTCTTTTACACTGCCAATAACCAACTGACCCTTTTGTCCGAAAAGGTCAGGAAGCATAAATTAGGTACTGTGGTTACAGCCGATCAGACCGTTTACGAGGAGAAGGATCCTTCCAATTATATCGGCGTGTATAATACCAAGTCGAAAGCGTATATCGTGATCTATTCCAGTGCCACTTTATCCAGCGAATACCGGATCGTACCTGCAACTGAACCAGACAGTCCGTTCACCGTCTTTCAGCCAAGGACAAAAGACGTACTGTACAGCTTTGACCATTGGGGCGATAAATTCCTGATCCGCACGAATCTTGACGCAAAGAATTTCCGCCTGATGGAAACACCGGTGGACAAAACTTCTGTGGAGAACTGGAAAGAAGTCATTGCACACCGGGCTGATGTACTGCTTGAGGAAATCGAGGTTTTCAAAGATCATTGGGTTT
>CAZYTV010000369.1:0-2804 GCA_964650455.1 uncultured Chitinophaga sp.
CATGGGCTACTAATAAAAGGACTCCATTCCGAAGAGCCCCTGCACGAGGCAGGGGCTTTTTTTTTCAGCAGAAAAACAAAAGATATGTTTAATCGATTTTGGAAGGGCATTGCCGGATTCCTGGCAGCCCCCCTGAAACAGGGTAAGCATAAAAAGAACAGGTCAGAAGACCCGTTTTCAGACAATCCCTGTATTATTCTTTGAACCGGCCGGCATCAGGCCGGTTTTTTCGTTAAAAACGGTTAAAATTCAAGTTGGATGAAATCGAAAAAACCCTAATTTTAACAGCCTTTTAGTCTATCATCAAACTAATTTTTATGAGCAAATTGTACAAAATTTTTCTGGCTATTTTAATAGTCAGCAGCTCTTCATTTCAACTGGCAGGCCAAACACCATATTGGTCTCAGCACAATGAGAGCAGCCGCGTAACCCCGGATAAAGCCGTGGCGCGACAATCTTTTCCGAAAGAATTCAAACTGTTTGATTTAAATACTGATCCTTTACGACAGCAGTTATTCTCGATTGTGGGAACGACGGCTTCCCGTCATTCAACAGTAATCACCCTGCCTAATGCGAATGGTGGTTTTGAACAATTTGAAGTTTACGAAGCATCGAATTTTGATCCGGCATTACAAGCCCGTTTCCCTGAAATCAGGGCTTATTCCGGAAAAAGCCTGCAGAACGGAGCGGACATGCTGAAACTGAGTATCTCTCCCCGGGGTATTCAGACCATGGTTTTCCGTACAAACGGTCCCAATGAGTATATTGAACCGTATGATGCTGATCACCTGGTATACGCTGTTTTCAAGTCCCACCGTCAGAAAGGCGGACTTCCCTGGGTTTGTTCCACCCCTGACCAGCAACTGGCCAGCAGCCTGCAACGCCAGGTAACCGGCCGTATCGAAAGCAATACCGGTGAATTAAAGACCATGCGACTGGCCCAGTCCTGTAATGGCGAGTACTCCAACTGGTTTGGTGCTACCAGCGCTGCCCAGGTAAACCTGGTTCTGGCTGCCTTTAACGCCACTCTTACCCGTTGTAACGGTTGCTATGAAAAAGACCTGGCCCTTCACCTGAACCTGATCCCGACTACCACAGCGGTTATTTATTATGACCCTGCTACCGATCCCTATACCACCATGGGTAACTGGAACAACCAGTTACAGGCAGCCCTTACGGCCAATATTGGTGAAGCCAACTATGACATCGGACACATGTTTGGTGCAAGTGGTGGCGGTGGTAATGCCGGTTGTATCGGTTGCGTTTGCGTGGACGGACAAAAAGGCCGTGGTATTACTTCACCCGCTGATGGTATTCCCCAGGGAGATAATTTTGATATCGACTATGTGGCACACGAAGTTGGTCACCAGCTTGGCGGTAACCACACTTTTTCCATGTCGCTGGAAGGTACAGGTGTAAATAAGGAAGTAGGTTCCGGTATCACCATTATGGGATATGCCGGTATCACTGCCCAGGACGTTGCTCCTCACTCCATTGACATCTTCCACGAAGCATCCATTCAGCAGATCCAGGTAAACCTGGCAACAAAAACCTGCCCGATCACTACTGTTATTACAGCGAATAACGCTACTCCAGTGGTAGCGCCTGTATCAAACTATACGATTCCCATCACCACTCCGTTTGCACTGACTGGTTCTGCCACAGATGCAAATGCCGGCGATGTACTGACTTATTGCTGGGAACAGGATGACAACTCCACCACAACCGGTGCAAACAGTGTTGCATTTCCGACCAAGACCACTGGTCCAAACTGGTTGTCCTTCAGCCCGACAACTGCTGCTACCCGTTTAATGCCCCGTCTGTCTACCATCCTTGCAGGTAACTCTGTAACGGGTCCTTTACCAGGTGGTGATGCGGGTGCCAATATTGAAGCGCTGAGTTCAGTGGCACGTACCCTGAACTTCCGCCTGACTGTTCGTGATAACAGTCCATATAGTTCTTCGGCCCCTGTTAAAGTAGGGCAGACCGCGTTTACCAACATGACCGTGACTGTGGATGCAACAACTGGTCCGTTCCTGATTACTTCACAGAATACTGCTACCAGTTGGGTGGGTGGTTCTACAGAAGCAGTAACCTGGTCTGTAAACGGAACAACCGGAGCGCCTATCAACTGTGCAAACGTGAAAATCTCCTTCTCTTCTGATGGAGGGGTCACTTTCCCTGTTGTGCTGGTCGCCAGTACCCCCAATGATGGTACTGAAAATATCGCTGTACCGGTTGATCCTACCGGTAATGGTCGTGTGAAAGTGGAAGCGATTGGAAATATCTTCTTTGATATCAATAACGCAGTGATCACCATTACGCCTCCGCCAAACGGATTTACATTTAACAGTCCTGCTGCGGTAACTGCAGCTTGCCCTGCTCCGAACGTAATGACTTCCGGCAACCTGACAGCTACCTGGGTAGGTACATTTACCGGTGATGTGAGTCTGAGCGGAACAGTAAGCCCTGCTGGTCCCGTAGTAAGCTTTGGCAGCACTACACTGACACAGGCTTCTCCCTCCACCACCGTTACCTTAACCGGTATGTCCACCCTTTCTCCAGGTAACTATACCGTATCTGTAACCGGTACTGGTACGGGTGCCCCGACACAAGTAAGGGATATTGTATTTACTATTAACCCGGGTACGGGTCCTGCGATCACAACACAACCTGTCAACCAGGCTGCTTGTTCCGGTACCAATGCCATATTCACTGTAGTTGCTACGGGAACATAACAGTGGCAGCTTAGTACCAATGGTGGTGCAGCCTGGTCAAATATTTCCGGTGCAACAGCAGCTTCT
>CAZYTV010000370.1:0-2786 GCA_964650455.1 uncultured Chitinophaga sp.
ACATTCCTTGTCATCGTGAGTAGTCCCGCAAAACGTTAACATCAAGGGTGTGGATTTTCCCCCCGCGGGACGTATCGAAGGATCGTACTTATTCCTACACATCACATATCCTTACCGCCTTCTTCAGTGCCGCTATCTTATCCTTCGTTTCTTTTCCGGTGGTAATGAACTCCTGCGCCACATAACCCTTATACCCCGTGGCTACAATCGCCTGCATGATGGCCGGGTAAAAGAGTTCCTGTGATTCATCGATCTCATGGCGCCCCGGTACACCCGCTGTATGATAATGCCCGAAAAATTCATGATTGTTCCGGATCGTGCGGATCACATCGCCTTCCATGATTTGCATGTGATAAATGTCATACAGCAGTTTAAAATTCGGGGAGCCGATCATCTTGCAGAGGGACACGCCCCAGGCACTTTTATCCGCCATATAGTCCTTATGATCCACTTTGCTGTTGAACAGTTCCATCTGGATGATCACGCCTTCCTTTTCCGCCAGCCCGGTAATCTGCTTCAGTCCTTCAGCACAGTTTTTCATACCTGTCGTATCATCCATACCATTACGGTTACCGCTGAAGCAGATCAGGTTCTTGTAACCGGCTTTAGCCACCAGGGGGATGGCTTCCGTAAAATCTTTGATCAGCCAGGGATGATTATTTCTATTATTCCATCCTTCGGTCAGACTGATCTTACCTGCTGTATAACACATCGAACAGGTGATACCATGCTTTTGAACCGTGGGCCAGTCCTTCGGAGCCAGCAGGTCAATGGCAGAAAAGCCCAGTTTCTTCACGGTGACACATAATTCATCCAGGGGCATGAAATTATAGGTCCAGGAACAGACAGAGTGATTGATATTGCCTTTAAGACTGCTTTCAGTATTGTTATGGTCAGAATCAGATGCTGAAAGATTGTTTGCAATTGCCATGCCCGCTGTTCCCAGTGTAAGTGATTTAATTAATTTTCTCCTGTTCATGATGTAAGGGCCGTTTTTTTATCATTTTTAAAGAATACAAAAAAAAGTAAGGCTACACCTGCAGCAAATAAACAGGGGAAAATCCAAACTTGCTGCCAGTGGTGATTAATTACTTTTCCTGCAGTGTCTTTAATAGATTGCTGATCAGCAATTTTTCCGGCCAGCCAGAAACCTATATACATACCAATTCCATATGTGGCCAATGTTATTAATCCCTGGGCGGAAGAACGTACATTTTCTCCGGCTTTTTGGTCTGTATAAATCTGGCCGGTAACAAAGAAGAAATCATAGCATATACCATGAAGGATAATTCCAAGATAGAGCATCCAGATACCGTTGTCAATGCCGCCATAGGCAAATAACAAGTAGCGGAGTACCCATGCCAGCATTCCGATCAGCAACATTTGTTTAACTCCGAAACGGCGAAAAAACAATGGCATCAGGAACAGGAACAGCGTTTCACTCATTTGTCCCATTGTCATTTTCGCAGCGGCTTTTTCCATACCCACCTCATTTAAAAACTGATTTGCACTGCCATAGTAAAATGCCAACGGAATACATATCAGTACGGAGGCAAAGAAAAAAACAAGATAATTTTTATCTTTAAGTATTTTGAGTGCATCCAGCCCGATCACTTCTGCAAAAGATACATTTTTGCCAGCTTTAGGCGGGGGAGTATTGGGAAGGAAAAAGCTATAAATTCCCAAGCCCGCTGAAACAACTGCACCTACCAGAAATGTAATATTCAATTTAGAGGCAGCTGAATTCAGCGCATCCTTGGCTTCCAGGCTTGCGTTTTCTGCAGTTCCTGCTTTAACAAGGGCTGATGCCGGCTCCCAGGCCATCCAGCCGATGATAAGACCCGCCACGATCCAGCCGATTGTACCCCATACACGGATACCGGCAAATTCCTTCTCAGCATTAGTGACTTGCTTTAAAGCTATAGAGTTAACCAGTGCCAGCGTTGGCATATAAATTATCATATAGATCAGCAGGAAGCTGTAAAAAGAGCCAAATTCTGATTGGGTGGATATATAATACAGAAGACCGCCGCCTACCAGATGAAGTACTCCTAAAATTTTCTGGGCGGCGAAAAAACGGTCGGCAATCATTCCAATAATAAATGGAGCAATTATTGCACCAAGGCATTGAGTTCCATAAGCCAGTCCGGTTTGCCCTCCGTCCGCTCCGATTTTTCCCATGGTCAGGTATGTTCCCATGGTAACAAACCAAATGCCCCAGATAAAAAAATTAAGAAACATCATGGTGGACAACTGGAAGCGAGTTGTAAATTTCATGTGCGAGCCTTTTAGTAAATCGTTAGTTTTTTAAAAAAGAATTTCGGAAAACTAAATGTACTATTTTTAACCACATATTTTATTTATCCATTATCAAATTTTACCCTCGGTAATATTTGTTTATTCACATTATTCATTTCAAACGTTTGCGATGCAAAACAGAAAATTGAGAATGGCCATGATCGGCGGTGGTATGGATGCTTTTATCGGTGCCGTACACCTGCTTGCACTTAATATGGATGTACAGGTGGAACTGGTGGCCGGTGCCCTGAGTGTCAACCCGGAAGTGGCCCTGGATTCGGGCCGCCAGCCCTTTCTGGCTGAAGACCGGGTTTATACCGATTATAAAACCATGCTGGAGAAAGAGGCGTCCATGCCCCCTGGAATACGGATTGCTTTTGTCAGGATCGTGACACCCAATCTTCTGCCTGTCGTCCCTGCCATGATTGCTCTTGATAAGGGAACCCACGTAGTGATCCAAAAACCGGGTAGGTCCCCCGTGGGAAGAA
>CAZYTV010000371.1:0-2771 GCA_964650455.1 uncultured Chitinophaga sp.
ATCCAAGAACCGAAGATGCCAAGAGCCCTGCCTACCGGCAGGAAGGCAAATAAGCTACAAAATTCAAGGTTCAAATTTCAAAACATACTAAGGGGCTGTTTCATGAAAATGGGCAGCCCCTTTTTTTATACTGGCCCGATTGAGTATAAAAAAAAGACCGCCTGTTGGCGGCCTTCTGCGTTAGTATGTATTCTGGTTGCGACTTTACAGTTTGATAAACTTCACTTTGATAGACACTCCTTGGTCATTTTTTGCTGCAAGGAAATATACACCGGGTTTAAAATTAGTTACGTCGATGGTCTGAATCTTTGAGCTAATTGTCACATTTTTAACGCTTTGCCCAACCAAATTGGATATAAAAATAGTTTTCCCGATCCAACGCACATCATACGAAAAATCAAGGTAAAGAGTAGTCGTAACCGGATTGGGATATACTTTTACCTGTAACCAGCGGGGATCCTCTTCAGGTAGTGGGGATTCGTAACTCAGTGGTTTATCCAGCCCGGCGGAATTGAGTAAACTGTTCCGGACTCCACCAGCAGTAAAAACTGCCTGCATCCTGGATTTCTGCCCTTTGGTAAACAGGTTCATGCATCCATCATTGGTAAAGTCCATGTAGTTATTGTACATATCCCCGGTTGGACTGTTCCCACAGGTAATTCGTACCGTACTGGGACATCCGACCGTATAAGAAGCCTGTTTGGGGGTATCCGACACCCCGTCATCCCCACAATACTCATCGCCCCAGAGATGTTTCAGTCCCATCCAGTGACCTGCTTCATGAATGATCGTCTTCTGTCCGGCCCCAAATGCAGCCAGGCCAATAACGATCCCGTCCAGTTTGGCTTCGGCACCGGGCACCGTCGAATAGCCGGCGAACCGGTCCATCTGGCAGACCCATATATTCAGGTAATTCTTACTGTCCCAGGGATCATCCCCCATCTCGGCGGATGATTTCATTTTATCATCCATCACCCAGGTGCCAACCGGCGTATACTTACGGATAATTCCGGTTGTTGACTTTCCCGTGGGGTCCGAGGTTGCCAGGTGAAATTCAATTTCACAATCAGCCGCCACCGATTTAAACACCGCAGGTGTTTTCACGGTATCCGCATTCTGACGACGGAATGCTTTATTCAGCAATTCCAGCTGGGCAATCGCCTGCTCATCGGTTATTTTCTGACTGGACGTGTGATAGAGATTATGAATCACCACAGGAATCTTGATAATTCCGTTTTCAAGCCGGCCCGCAGATGGCGAAGCAACGGCCTGCCGGATAAAAGATTCAGCTTGTTTTATGGCGTTGGCCTGTATCGGATCCCGGTCGGCCTGTATACGGGTGTAATCCGTCGTAACACAGTTCAACTGAGCAGCAGCCCGCGTTATAAATAGTAAGCTTATAAAAGTAATCAGGATCCTTCCCGCCTTCATAGTTCCAAATTGTAATAGGTACAGGGCACATAAAATGGCCATGAGTCATTCAACGGGATTGGAAAAAAATAAAGGATTAAAGGAAAATAGCGGGTGTCTCAGGGATTTGAATCAGGGTTGAATTTCGCGGGACAAGGTGTAAAGGTCAAATATAAAATGAATAATCGTAAAATCCAAGCCCCGGAGTATCGTAAAAGCCCGATACTTCTTTTTAAGGCTTTAACAGTCATTACACTATCCAGTACTTATTTTTGCGGTAATTACTATTTATATGAGGTCATTCCTTCCAATCAGTATTCTGCTTTTATTGACTGCCTGCAATAACGGAGGCAATGAACCGCAAACGGAAACTCCGCCTGTGAACAGCCCGAAAATCTTGAGCTATTCCGTCATAGCCACCTACCCGCATGATACCAGTTCTTATACGCAGGGACTGATCATGTACAAGGGTCAGCTTTTTGAAAGCACCGGGAACTACGGAAAATCAAGGCTGAGAAGAGTAGAGCTTAAAACAGGCAAAGCCCTCCAGGATCTTTCACTTGACGCGAAATATTTCGGTGAAGGGTTAACGATCCTGCGGGATACATTGTACCAGCTCACCTGGCGGGAAAAAAAAGTGTTTGTATACACGTTGAAAGACTTCAAAAAAATAAAAGAATACGACGTCGAATTTGAAGGCTGGGGTATCACTAATGATGGAACAAACCTGATTATAAGTGCCGGGGGAAGTAATGAACTGCATTATTACAAACCAGAGGGTTTTACCCTTTTACGCAGACAATCAGTAACAGAGATGGGTTTGCCATCAGATAATATCAATGAACTGGAATACATCAATGGCTTTATCTATGCCAATCAATATCAGACACCCTATATTTTAAAAATCAGCCCGGCCAGCGGGGAAGTGGTGGCTAAAACGGATATCACGGATCTGTATACGCGGAGCAAATCCCGGTACAGTGAAACGGAAGTGCCCAATGGTATTGCATATGACTCCGCTACTAAAAAGATTTATTTAACCGGTAAATGGTGGCCGGAATTGTATGAAGTGCAGTTTGGCCAGTAATTAATTTCCAATAATATAGATCACCGAACTGCAACGCTTCACATCGCTCAAGGCACTTATATTGGATCGCAGCCCGTTTATAAACGAACCAGCCAGGCGGGTGGTCCCGTGTTTATATTTACTGCTCAGCATGGACACATAAAAACTATCATACCACATTGGTTTGTACCGTAACAATTGTAACCCGTGTTTCTCTACCAGTCCCTTCATGGCAGCCGGTGAAAAATGATACAGATGCCTGACGAAGAAACGATCGTACTGGCACAGGAAATTT
>CAZYTV010000372.1:0-2753 GCA_964650455.1 uncultured Chitinophaga sp.
TTTCAGAACTCACAAACCTGGATCCGCCGCCGGAAGGTGTAAACCGGTAGCCGGTATTGGATTCACTCCATTGGGTACAATTCTTACCAAGGGGTGCGGCAAATTTGGTACGGGTATGATCCTGGATGCCTAATATGGCAAGTCCGGCTGCTGCACCACCGGGCCAGGTTCCGCATAAAGGCTTATTCAATAAAAACACATCTATAATTCCGGTGCTCTCATGTAATACAATTTGTTCAGAGCAAATAAGGTTAGTACAACTGAACATTTTGATATCAAAAAAGCTGACCACAAACTTGCGGCAAGGAGCTGTTCCGAAAATATTATATTCAATACGGCGGGTAGGTAAAGGGCTTGCCGATGGATCGATATCGTGATAGGCGCCCATAATAGCTGTACGCGGATAATAGGTTGTTCCAATACCCGACGGTCCGGCTCCCCCTGCATAGGGTAATGGCTGTGGCATTCCGCCGACAGAAAGAGTATATGCATTGCTGGCATTCGCACAAAGCTGTTCGAATGTTACAATTCCATTTGATCCGATCACAATATCATTATATGTAATACCATAAAAACAAAATGGCATCCCCATGGGCAACAGGGGAGAATATTTGTCATCGGAGTAAATTGAATTAACGGTCGTACCACTGGCATTCACATAAGGGTAAGCCGCATAAGGAATACTGCTCACTGTATACTCATCCGTTCCTTTAATATGGGGTATCTGAAAATCGATCGGCGCACAAAGCTGGCCACAGGGGCGGTTGATGACGGCGCCGCTGATATTTGTTGGTATACAGTTTTGTGCGGCTGCACTTTCCCCTAAAAAGAAAAAAAAGCCCGCCAGGGCAAAAACTTTTATCAGTTTAAGTCTCATTATTTTCAGCAGTTATGGTATGGGATTGGTCGTTCCTTAACGAGGCATCAAGATAAGAAAAATATCGTTTCAGGGGGAGATCAATGCTGCCTGTTTTATCAACAAATACTGGCGGAAAACTACGATTTGAGCACGATCAATGATTATCAATACATCAGGATGGGATATCTTCCATATCATAGCGCTCCACCGACTCAATTCCGGGAAGTTTAAGCAGATTTTGCACCAATTCATCCAGTTCTTCTTTATCGTGCACATAGAGCCGGATATTGCCTTTAAATAATCCTTCGTTGGCTTCAATGGTGAGCGCCGCAATATTGATCTTGAGTTCGCCGGAAATCAGGTTAGTGATTTTGTTAACCACCCCCACATCATCCATACCGATGATCTTGATACCGGTCAGGAAGGAAATTTCTTTATTCTTGGCCCATTTGGTCTTCACCACCCGGTGGCCGTAGTTGGCCAGCAGCTTGGCTGCATTAGGACAATTGGTCCGGTGAATGGTAAGCCCCTTACCGGTAGTTACAAATCCAAATACGTCGTCGCCGGGAATGGGTTTGCAGCAATTGGCCAGGTTGTAAACGATCCGGTCACTGGTTTCCCCGAAGATCACCAGTTCGGCATCTTTCTTTCCCGTGACATGGTGCGGCAGGAATTCGTGTTTCTCATTGTGCAGTTTCACCGGTTTCGGCGCTTCGATCCGGTCCCCGGTCACTTTAAATTCTTTCAGTTCTTTCAGGTCAATATTCTTCACCGCCACCTGGTAAAACAAATCCAGGTTGGACCCCAGCTTATACCATTGCACAATTTCATCCAGGTTATGCTGCGACAGATGTGCCCCCATGCCTTCCAGCTTGCGCTGAACCGTGTACTTGCCTTCATCGGCCACTTTTCTTTTTTCTTCTTTTAAAGCATCCCGTATCCGGCCCTTGGCTTTGGAGGTTACCACAAAGCCCAGCCAGTCTTCCGATGCTTTTTGTTTGTTACTGGTAATAATCTCCACCTGGTCGCCGCTATGCAGTTTATGACTGATGGGTACCAGTTTATGATTCACTTTAGCCCCAATGGTTTTTACCCCGATGGCACTGTGAATCGCAAAGGCGAAATCGAGGGCGGTGGAACCCACGGGCAGCATTTTTACATCCCCTTTGGGGGTATAGACATAAATTTCTTCCGCGAGAAAACTTGTTTTAAAATCCTGCAGAAAATCCACCGTATCGGCTTCCTGGTTGGTAATCACTTCCCGGATCTGCTGAAACCATTTATCGAAACGGCTCTCATCGGTTGTGCCTTCTTTGTATTTCCAGTGGGCAGCCAGTCCCTTTTCCGCGATCTCATTCATCCGCCTGGTGCGGATCTGTACTTCCACCCATTTACCCTGTGGTCCCATCACGGTGGTATGCAGTGCTTCATATCCATTGGCCTTGGGATTACTCAGCCAGTCACGTAACCGCTCCGGGGAAGGGTTATATTCATCCGTGATCATGGAATATACTTTCCAGCAATCTTCTTTTTCTTTTTCGGGCGATGAATCCAGGATCACGCGGATAGCAAACAGATCGTATACTTCTTCAAAAGCCACTGATTTCTTCTTGATCTTGTTCCAGATGGAATGGATACTCTTGGGTCTTCCGTATATTTCTGCCGGCAGACTGGCTTTTTCCAGTTTATCCCGTATCGGTTTGATAAACTCGTTGATGTACTTGCTGCGTTCTTTTTTGGTCTCGGCCAGTTTACGGGCAATCTCTTTATACGTCTCCGGCTCCATGTATTTCATGGCCAGGTCTTCCATCTCGGTCTTGATGGTATATAGTCCCATCCGGTGCGCCAGCGGGGCATAGATATAAACCGTTTCAGAAGAAATTTTCAGTTGTTT
>CAZYTV010000373.1:0-2746 GCA_964650455.1 uncultured Chitinophaga sp.
GGTCCTGGACAGGCACAAACCGTGATCAATAACCTGGTACAGGGTGTATATGTGTTCCGCCTGACTGCTACAGATAATAATGGAGCAACGGCTGATGCCTTTGTTACCATTACTGTAAATGCTGCACCGAACCTGCCTCCTGTTGCCAATGCCGGGTCTGACATCATCATTACATTACCGACCAATAGCTTAACCTTAACAGGCAGCGGTTCGGATAATGATGGTACGATCGCCGCCTATCAGTGGAATAAAATTTCCGGACCGGCCCAGTTCGTGATCCTGGCACCGACACAGGCACAAACACTGGTAAACAACCTGGTTCAGGGTACTTACCAGTTTGAATTAAGGCGGACCGAAAATCAGGGTGGCACAGGCCGTGATACAGTTACGGTAATTGTCAATCCCGCCGCAGCAGCTAACCAACCGCCGGTGGCCAATGCCGGAAACAACCAAACCATCACCCTGCCGGTAAATACAGTTACACTGACCGGTACCGGCCAGGATAATGACGGCAGCATTGCTTCATACCAGTGGAACAAAATCGCTGGTCCGGCAACCTATACAATCGTTACTCCGGCACAGGCTCAAACGGTGATCAATAACCTCGTACAGGGTACTTACCAGTTTGAACTGGTTGTAACCGACAATCTGGGTGCTGCAGGAAGAGATACAGTTACCATAACCGTAAACCCGGCAATAGCTGTGAACCAGCCGCCGCTAGCCAATGCGGGTAACGACCTGACCATCACATTACCGGTGAACACCGTAAATGTGCTTGGCAGCGGGACAGATAATGACGGAACCATTGCTTCTTACCAATGGACAAAAATTGCGGGTTCGACTTCATTTACTATTGTCTTCCCGGCACAACCCCAGACAACGATCAATAATCTGACAGAAGGTATATACCAGTTTGAGCTGCGGGTGACTGATAACCTGGGAGCCATTGGAAGAGATACGGTAACGATCACCGTAATCGGGGCACCAAACCTGGCTCCTGTAGCCAATGCGGGTCCTGACCGGTCTATGACACTCCCGACCAATACCATTACACATACCGGCGGAGCTACTGATAGCGATGGCAGCATCGCCAGTTACCTCTGGAGTAAGGTTTCAGGCCCGGCCCAATACACTATTGCAACACCCAACCAGGTACAGACAATTTTCACCGACCTGGTAGAAGGTATATACCAGTTTGAACTGGCTGCAACGGATAACCGAGGCGCGATTGACAGGGATACCGTGACCGTAACTGTGAAAGGAACAGGAAGTCTTTTAAAACAAGTATATCCGAACCCGGCAACAGACCAGATCAACATTAAGGTCAACGGATCCAACGCAAGGACTTCCCTGGTCATGAATATCTATGACAGTCGCGGGGTAAGCGTTTATTACAAACCTTTACCAGTCGGTCAGCCCCTGCTTACGGAAATCGTTGAATTGTCCAAATTGTCCAATGGTATGTATATCATTGAAGTGAAGGCCGATGAAACAAACCGGTCAACCATGAAATTTGTAAAACAATAAATTCAGACCCTGAGCATTATACAAAGGCCGCTTCAATTGAAGCGGCCTTTGTGATTTTTACTTCCGGCTGATAAAATGGCCTGTTATGCCCGTCCCGGGCAATACAGATATATCTGCCTTTTCTTTTTGGAACAGATGTACCAAGACTCTATATTTGCACTCCAAAATGGGGAATTAGCTCAGTTGGCTAGAGCGCTTGCATGGCATGCAAGAGGTCACGAGTTCGACTCTCGTATTCTCCACCAAAAGTCATACTTCTATAATTGTATGGCTTTTTTTACGCTATATAATTAAGGATAGCAATACACTACTAACTCAGGAAATTACGGACTTAGGTCTGCTTTTTTGTAATCGGGTGGAGTTACGGATAACCATTTCAGTAGAAAAAACCCGGGTCTGAAAATCCGTTACGGGTCGTTTGCTTTCTATCAACTCCAGTAAAAGACTGGTAGCCACTTCTCCCATTTCGAAAGCCGGTTGCCTGACCACAGAAAGCGGCGGATCAAGCAGTTCTGTCAATTCGCTGTTGGAAAAACCAATCAGGCCCACATCTTCAGGCACCGATTTGCCACGGGCACGCAGGGCCCGGAGACATCCTGTTGTTAGTTTATCTGCCGATGCAAATATGGCATCCGGTACTGATTTGAGATTGAATAAGGAATCGATCGCCTCTTCCATTTCCGAAGCAACCATTCCACCGTGCTGACAATAACGAACCAGCGACTCGTCGGGTTCTATACCATGGTCGTCAAGGGCCGCTTTATAGCCGGCCATCCGCTCTTTACCAATGGATAAAGCGGTCGTGTTACTTAATGTTGCAATCCGTTTATACCCGCAACTGATCAGGTGCTTCGTGGCATCATACGCTCCTTTAAAATTATCCGCAATGACTTTATGGGTCTGGATTTCATCCACAATCCGGTCAAAAAACACAATGGGCATACCCCGGTCATGCAATTCCCGGAAGTAGGTAAAATCCTTTGTCTCAGTTGATACGGAAATGATTAACCCATCCACTGAACGGGAAGTCAGGTATTGAAGGTTCAGCAATTCCTTTTCCGCCAATTCATGGCTCTGGGAAATGATCACATTATACCCGTTATTATGAGCAATGGATTCAATCCCATTAATGACCTGGGAGAAATAACTGTTGGCAATCTCACATACCAGTACCCCGATAGACTGGCTCCTCCTTTCCTTGAGGCTAAGGGCTATGGGA
>CAZYTV010000374.1:0-2739 GCA_964650455.1 uncultured Chitinophaga sp.
CATTCAATCAGGCTATAAAAAATGACAAAAGAATGCTTATTGGGGTACTGATTGCATTTTGTTTTGTAGCACTTTCAATTGTCATCCTGCCGTTTCAATATAAAATCAAACGTCTTATCCATAAGAATTTTGCACTGAATGTAAAGAACAGTATTAACCAGATTGGCGAAACCAATTAGACTGATCTGGGAAAGCTTTAGCCGCACCCTTTTTAAACCATCCTGATCCGGCGGATATCAATGAACATTGAGCATTGAACATTACTGTTCTAAGTAGTCCAATGCTCAATATTCAATAATCAATTTTCAATAATCATTAAACCGGTCATTCACCTAAAAGCCTCCTCAGCCTCCCCTCCAGCTTCTCCGCATTAGGCAGCATGGCTTTCTCCAATCCGGCATTCATGGGTACAGCGGGAAGATTCAGTGCACCCAATACTTCCACCGGTGCATCAAGGCTGGTAAAACAATGATAAGTAATGCGGCTGGCGAGGGCTTCAGCGAAAGAGTTATTCTGTTGTTCTTCGGTCAGTACCAGGCATTTCCCATGCGCTTTTACCCGTTCAAAAATGAGTGCTTCATCCAGCGGGTATAATGTACGAAGGTCGATGACCTCTACCTGTTTGTTGAATTTCTTTGCTGCTGCCTTAGCCCAGTAAACGCCCATGCCATAGGTAATCACCAGGCAGGATTCCCCGTTGCTGATTGCACCCGCATCTGCCTCCACAGTAATGCTGGCTTTGCCTAATGGAATAATATAATCACGGGAAGGTTCCGCCATTTTGGCTTCTTCGGTTCCCGGCACTTTACTCCAGTATAGTCCCTTATGCTCAAGCATCACTACCGGGTTGCCATCATGAAATGCCGCTTTCATCAGTCCTTTCATATCAGCAGCGTTGGAAGGATAAACTACTTTAATTCCTTTAATGGATAACAAGGTGGTTTCCACACTGCCGCTATGATAAGGTCCACCACCCCCATAGGCTCCTATCGGCACACGCAATACCATGGAGATCGGGAATTTGCCCATGGTGAGATAACAGCTTTTGGAAATTTCGGTCACCAACTGATTGAAGCCGGGATAAATATAGTCCGCAAACTGTACTTCCACCACGGGTTTGATACCCACGGCATTTAAACCAACCGTAGAGCCAACGATATAGGCTTCCTGTATCGCGGTATTGAAAACACGGTGATCCCCGAACTGTTCAGCCAGGGTGGCTGCCTCGCGGAAAACACCGCCAAGACGCTTGCCCACATCCTGCCCGTATAAGATCATATCCGGGTTATCCTCCATCAGTTCACGGATGGCATATAGCGCGGCATCCACCATCAGTACTTTCTCTGCATTGGACGGGCTGCGTTCGCCTTTCTCTTCTTTTATGTTAGTTGCAACAAAAACATGACTCCCGACTGTATTCGGATCAGGATCAGGGGCGGCTATCGCTCTTTTAAAATCAGCCGTCACGATGTCTTCTGCTGTACGTTCGATCTCTTTCAATTCATCTTCCGTTACCCCTCTTTCACGCAACTTTAGCCGCAACCGGGGAATCGGATCGTGTAAATGGTGTTTATCCAAATCCACCTGACTACGATAAAAATCGGACCGCACCCCACTGGTATGATGTCCCAGCAACGGTGTTTCAGCATGTACCAGCACCGGCTTTCGTTCATTCCGAACGAAGGCACAAACATCTTTCATCACTTTATACGAGGCTTCAAAATCACTGCCATCCACCTGTATCCGGTTCATGCCTTTAAAGCCGGCCACATATTCAAATGCATTCATGGCCCGGGCTTCACCGGCAGATACACTGATCCCCCAGTTATTATCCTGTACCAGGTATATGATGGGCAATTGTTTTAATACCGCAAACTGCATGGCTTCGCTTACTTCCCCTTCAGTTACACTGGCATCTCCCATCGAACAAAGTACGATCGGCGCTTCCCCGTTGGCACCTTTTTTTAATCTTGCCGGATCCGATTTTTCCCAATAGCGGATACCCTGGGCTATCCCTGTAGTAGGAATGGCCTGCATACCGGTGGCACTGCTCTGGTGAATAATCAACGGCTTATCAGGTCCCCGGTAATTGGGGTGGGAATAATATTCACGTCCTCCGCTAAAAATATCATCCCCCTTTGCCAGCAACTGCAGCATTTGTTCATAGGGTGTAAAGCCCAATCCCTGTAGCATACTTTCATCCCGGTAATAGGGACTTACAAAATCCTGCGGTTGTAACTGGAAGGCCGCAGCCAGTTGTATGGCTTCATGTCCCCGCGAAGTGGAGTGCACGTATTTACATACGGAGCGGTTAGCTTCGTACAAATCAGCCATGGCCCGGGTCTGGCTCATCAAACGATAGGCCCGTAGTAAAATGGATAGTTCAGTCATCTGCAGCAAACATTACTAAACAAATGTAAGTTAAACCGGTTCAGAAAAAATAAGGGGCTGTGTCTCCTTTTGATACAACCCCCGATAGCAGTTGGTATTGGTTATCCTTACATGGGAATATAAATACGTCGATCCCGCTTATTTTACTTCAAGCGCGAACATACTGTCGTCTTCAATAAATCCTTCCAGTTCATCACCCACCACCACTTCGCCCACTCCGGCAGGCGTACCGGTGAAAATGATATCACCGATATTCACTGAAAAGTAATTCGAGATATAGGACACGATCTTATCAAAACTATGGATCATGTTGGTGGTATTCCCCTGCTGTACAAGCTCTTTATTTTT
>CAZYTV010000375.1:0-2719 GCA_964650455.1 uncultured Chitinophaga sp.
TTGTAACCTTCGTCAACAAGGGTTAATTCAATTTTGTTCCTTCCTTTAAGGGTGACTTGTTTGCTGTCGTAGCCTTCCGAGGTTATCAGCAGGTCCTCAAAATAGGTGGGTACATTTATCTTAAATGCGCCACTGGCATCCGTGATGGAAGCGGAAACATTCAGCAGGCTGATCCGGGCACCTGCAATTCCTTTTCCGGTGGCCGCATCCCGGATCGTTCCGGTCACCTGTAATTTCTGCACGGCCACAGTATCTTTCTTAGCACCCGGTTGTTGTGCGGTCGCATCCTGCAAAATAGCCAGGAGCAGCATCAATCCTAAGGCTTTCTTAACTCCGCTTGTAATGGTTGAATACATGTCTATGTAAATTTTCTTGAATCAATCAGTTTATAAACTTGGCACCAGTTTGATATAATCACATACCAGCGGGTTCACCGCCTGTGTGGTTGAATTGGCCGCCACGAGATAGAAATTGTAAACAGGCTGATACTGGGCCATCGTAAACTCACCCAGGTACACCTCATTGAAATTATTTAAAGCAACCACCGTATAAGGGAAAGTGGTGGCCGTGGCAATTCCCGGGGCTAAACGCTGACTATAGGTAGCGGTCTGAAAATCATTAACAGCCACCCAGTATGCTTTGTACTTAATGGAGGGAACTTCCTGTACCTGGTAACGTACATTAAAGAGGGCCACCCCATGATTTAATACCAGCATATCCCTGAAATCCATTCCGGTTATAGCGTTGAACCGGTCACGGAAATAGGTATTACCGCGGCGGTCATGACTGGTGCTGTTGTAATTTTCTCCTTCGATCCGGATGGTTTTTAATTTAGAAGCCGGCTGAACATTGATCCGGTTCATAATATATACAATACCATTACTGGTCCGGATCGTATTCACGATAGCGGAGCGTTCCACAGGTACACGGGTGCCAAACTTCGATGTAACGGTATCGGGGATACTACCGGGTTCGTATAAGGTATCCACGGCAAAATCCCGAAGGACATTCCAGCCGGTCACGAGTTTATTGCTGTCTGTTGTATTGGTGACATAATAGGGGGCAAAACGGGCCTGGTCAGCATCCCATGCTGCATCCTGCATCATAAAGAGGGTGAATTGTTTTTTCTCATCGCGCAGGTCATATACTTTGTTCCAGAAAAGGTTGGTAAACACCGAATCGGTTCCGGCCTGGTAGATCGGATCGCCGGTTACTGGATTAATGCCGATCACCACCGCATTGGTCGGGTCAAATACGTTGCGGAACAGGGATAGCATAAATGCTTTCTGGTTTGCCGGTGCCTGGCTGCCCGATACAAACTCCCAGCAATTGTCGAGAGCCGGCAGCATTTTGTCTACGAGTTGTAATAGCCCGTTGGCGGCATATTGATCCTTCCCCGTGATTACAGAGGAACCGATACCTGTTCCTTTCATGGAAAGATATTTGCCATTGACCATCAGGATCCGGGTAGAGCTGGTTACTTCCTTTGTGCTGTATACCTGGGTGGCAATATGATTACCGATAAACAATTTGAGTTTAACCGGGTCATTCTTCACGGCAGCATCCAGGGTGGCCAGTTCGGCGTTTCCCGGTGCAAACACCGTATAGGTTCTTGACGAAGAAATCACCGCATCATACCCGGTTTGCTTCAGGTATCCGGCAAAACTGCTCAGGTCTGCTTTTTCACTGATCAGCTCCATCAGGTTCCTGTTCAATGAAGGATCTGTAACGGCGGTCTGGTCATCTATTGATTTTTTACATCCGCTTCCGAATAAACCGGCCGTCATCAGTGTACAGGCGATCATCCAAATCCTGCTTTTCATGTTTCTGTTATTTAATGATGCCATTCAGGCATTGACGTTTCAAATTGTTACTGGTTCCGCGACCGTATTACCGGCCACTTTTTTTCCTTATAAATAAATCTTGGTCCCATCGGGTCTGAACCGGGGTAATATCTGGTTTTCATCCACCGGGATAAAATGGATCATATCCAGGTTATTGTTATTCTGGGTTCCCACCAATGGCGTGATCCGGATCGTTTGCTGCTGTGTGGTCGTAAAATCAATGACCCCAACCTGCCGTGCTGCCCAGGAGCTGGATGTATTTTCCGTATACCGTTTCCAACCGATGGCTTCCAGTTCTGCATCTGTACCGGCAGGACGATTCTCTGTGAAATTCATAGTGCGTTGCATCAGGGTACCGTTCACTTCCACCTGGCAGAGCATATTGGAACCACTGGATTGTTTTTGTGCGCGGTAGGTGATCCAGACTTTGTAACGTCCCTTGATGATCGGCGGGGTTTTCATTTCCCACCAGATCGGGCGGTTGGGTAAGCCCATCGGCAGCATATTCACATCACTGTTATACGCGTAATTGGTGATGGAACTGGATGCGGAATAGAGATAGGAAAGTGTATTGGTTCCTGCCAGCGGGCCCCATCCCCAGTAATGATCCTTGATGGGTTTATCGGCTTCCGTAGGCCGTGCAAAGTTGTAGTTGGCTCTTTTATAATAAGCCGGCAGTTTCATGATCTCCGTGAAAGAGGAAACATCCCAGTAGAGCGCGGTTGGTTTCCGGTATTTCACCATATAATGCGCTTTGGCATCATGCCATACTCCGTTGGTGGCGGCAATATCGCTTTTGGATCTTTCCAGTTTTATACCGGGCTCGAGGACACCGTTAAACTCATCCTCATTGATCACCACATCCTGGTCGATTA
>CAZYTV010000376.1:0-2716 GCA_964650455.1 uncultured Chitinophaga sp.
ATTAAGTGCAGGGAACAGCAAAAAGTAAACCTCATGCGTAATCCCTCTCCCGGCAATGTTAGGGACAGGAAAGCCGTGATCGACCTAGCCGTAGTGATGAGCGAGAACAATGAAATCCGTGAAGAGGATATTACCCTTTATTCAGGCAAGCGGGATGACTTATTTATTACCGAAGACAAAACGCTTCGTCAGTACACCTGCGAAATTGTAAAACAGTATCTGAAAAAACATAATAATGATGTGATGGCAGCGGCTATGGCGCTGGATATCGGGAAGAGTACGATCTATAAGATGATGCAGGCAGGGGAGCTGGATTGAAGGCAGGAGGAATCGTTTTTAACCTGTTTTTCAATAGTCATCTGAAAAATAAGCTGAATAGAAAAGGGCTTTGATGTTCATGGCTTTCATTTAGAAAACTCAGCATGTTCATCAAAGCCCTTTTACACAAATAAGTCAACGACCGCTGTACTACAGTTTCACCATTCTCACTGAAAGAGGTACCAGGTCTATGGTGAGTTGCAGGATATATGTGCCGGAAACCAGTCCGTTGGTTTCAGTTACTTCAATAATCTGTGTGCCGGTTTTCAGGGATACCGGTTTGTAACGGATCAGTCTTCCTGTTTCATCATAGATTTTCAGTACGGCTGACTGATTGTTGTTTGCTTTTACTTTCAGCAGACTGGCTGTTGCGGTTGGGTTGTTCAGTATCATCAATCCGGATTCATTGGCTGATTCCTGGGCCCGCAGGGTAACAATATTGCTGTATTTAAATGAACCGTCCTGATCGACCATCCGTAAACGGAAATAGTAAATAATGCCGGACTGCAGCCGCTGGCTGAAACTGTAATCGGATTTGTTCTGCGTAAACGAAACGATTCCGCTGTTGGAGTAGTTGATACCATCAAGACTAACTTCCACTTCAAACTGACGGAAGTTGATGGATTCGCCGATCTGCCAGTTGAGTAAGGCAGTCTGGTTGTTTTCCAGTGTGCCTTTGAAACGGGTCAGTGTAACAGGCAGTGTACCACAGTTGGCAGGAGAACCGGCGCCATTCAGTAACACCGGGGGCGAAGAAAGTACAATGAGCCTTCCCACTGCACCGGCAGAGGATCCCCAGGTATCAGTTACCGGGTTGCCTGCATTGCAGCAGGTGCGGGTTCTTCCGTTAGAGCCGCCGGCTACACTTGAACTGGCCAGTGTGCCATTGGTATAAATGATACCACCACCACCACCACCACCAGGTCCGTGGGAGAAGTAGGCACTCATATCGCCTCCGTTACCACCAATGGCAGTAGCAGTCAGGTTACTGATACCGGTATTGCCGGTAGTGGTAACCAGGATGATCGTGCCACCAGCACCACCGCCGCCGGCCGCATCAGTTTGACCACCGCTGCTGATATTCGTTGCAGATGCACCATTGGAAACAACCTGTCCGCTCCCGCTGTAGGATACGGCTCTTACAATAATGATTCCGCCGCCGGATGCGCCGCTGCAGAAGTATTCATTCACGGCACTGCTGTTATTCCCTGTACCGGCTCCACCGCCACCACCCATGATAACACGGGATAAAGCGTATTGGGCATACACACTGCCACCAAAGCCACCTGTGGGATAAGTATTGGGTAAATTCAATCCGTTTTCCCAGCCCGAACCACCTTTGCCGCCGGCACCACCATTCGCACCGCCGCCGCCGCCGGGATTATATTCGTTGGTACCCGCACTACCATCAGTACCGCCTCCACCTGCATTGCCAGGGGCACCCCAGCCCATGCTGCCATTCACATACCCTTCAAGGGTACCGGTTGTGGTGGTGCTGCCTGCAATATTGGGAATATAGATCGGTGTACCCGCAATGCCTTCTCCTTTGGAACCACCGGTTGTATTCGCCGCCGTAGTGGCCGCAGAATTCCAGCGATAATCTGTATTGGTAATAGCGCCGGAACCGTTTGTATTACCGGCAGTGGTTCCGGTGAATTGTTTTCCGCCGCCGCCTCTGAAACCTAAACCGGTTGTCGTAATCACCGAAGTACTATTCGTAAATGTCAGCACGTTGGCGGCATCCACCACTACCACTCCACCTGAACTACCGTTCCACGGAGCCGCAGTGATGGAGGAAGAAGCGTTAATGGTCAGGTTATAATAACGCGGTACACGGACCACCTGGTAGGAACGTATACTGTTACCTGCAGAAAAGGCGCGGGTCTAATAGTTATTGATCAGCGGGTAGGTTAAGTTAATGGTGCTTCCGGCCACACTGGCCACATTCGCGTATTCATAATATCCGGCATAAAGGTTGGTACCAAGGTATCCGGATGCCGTGGCACTGCTCACCCCATCTCCATAGCTGTTGGTATTTGCTGAATTCATATCCGCTCCCTGCATCTGAATAATCAGGATCAGGTCACCGGCTGCAATTAAGGTTGCACTACCGGCTGCATTAATCGTTCCAACAACCAGTGACGTATTGCCAATGACCGGATTGCCTGTACCGGGATAATATGTATTTACAATTGTGTTGGCTGTAGAAATAGTGGTTGTTCCGGAAGTAGGGGCTAAGCCACATTGTGCAGTTAAGTTTTGATGGCTCAGCAACAGTATTGCAGTAAACATCAGGGTGATAAAAACCCTTGGGCAAACTTTCATTTTTTGGTATTTGTAGCGAATGTAAGAGTTTACACATATATATAAAGAAAAAAACAAATAGCTAACAATTGTG
>CAZYTV010000377.1:0-2715 GCA_964650455.1 uncultured Chitinophaga sp.
ATTTCTAAGAGGCCGTGCCAGCCCGATATGTTGCTGGGTTTTATTCTGTCGATGAGATTATATTCTGATGGCCATTGCACAAAACCCGATGTTGTACGCTGTGCTTTAGCATAGCTCCAGAGTTACATGATCGTTTTCGCCAATTATTTCAAGAATTATATCAAATATTGTGAGACCTTGTTTTTTCTTTGAAAGTTCTAATTCCGTTTTAACTGATTCTTTATTTGAGGGATGACATCTTTCTAATTTTGATTCAATGTAGTGAATGGTTTCATTCCAACTCAAATCAGTCCGGCTTTTGCCTGAATTCGCCCATTTTAGAATTATAGGTTCATCGTATTCAAATTTTCCAAATCCACCTCTAAGAATATCGTTGAAAGCGTCAAGGTTTCTGCCAATAACAGAATCTGAGGTTAAGGCTTTCTCAACCTCATCATAAAACGTAGAAAGATTTGAGAAATTATTACCATCAATTACTAGCGTCTTCTTAATCATAGGAAATAGTTCTCATAGCGTACAACACGTGTATTTATACAATTACACGCAGGGTTAAAAATTTTGGTTCTTGATTTCGCCCTGAATGTGGTTGTACATTTTGAACTGTCATTAGGACAATCCGATTTTCCTGAAAAAATTAAAATGCCTTTTTTTCCTCCTTACCAGTCTTGATCTCTTTTGCCTCATTCCCCTTCACATACTTCTCCATCCACTCAAACTGCTCCGCCAGCACATGCAGCAGGTTTTCTTTGCCGGCATAACCATGCGATTCGTAGGGGAGACTGACAAAGCGTGCCGTACCGCCATGGCCTTTCACGGCATTGTACATGCGCTCACTCTGGATCGGGAAGGTTCCGGTATTGTTATCCATTTCGCCATGAATGAGCAGGAGCGGGGTCTTGATCTTATCGGCATAATTAAAAGGACTCATATTGTTGTACAGCTCCGTGGCCTGCCAGTAAGTACGGTCCTCGTTCTGGAAACCGAAGGGGGTCAGCGAACGGTTATAGGCACCGCTGCGGGCAATGCCAGCTTTGAAAAGACTGGTATGAGCCAGCAGGTTGGCGGTCATAAAGGCACCGTAACTGTGTCCGCCTACAGCCATTTTGTTCCGGTCACCCACACCCATGGAGTCCAGGGTGTTGATGGCGGCTTCGGCATTCATGATCAGTTGCTCCTTAAAATTATCATTGGGCTTGTTGTCCTTACTGGTGGCCACAATGGGCATTTCGGCATTATTTAATACGGCATAGCCCTGGGTCACATAAAATACCGGTGAACCACCTCCAACAAAAGTAAAGCGGTGCTCACTGCCCCGGATCTGCGCGGCATCGGCGGCTGAATTGTATTCGGCAGGGTAGGCCCAGATAAAGACCGGGAGCTTACCATCTCTTTCTTTATTATACCCTTTGGGTAAATACAGATCACCGGTCAGGTCCACGCCATCTGCTCTTTTATATTTGATCTTCTGCTTGCTCACGCCTTCCATCTGCGGATAAGGATTCCCAAAACGGGTAAGCTGGCGGTCAGCCATTTTTAACCTTGTATTCCGGATCCAGTAATTGGGCACTTCAGTTTCACTTTCCCTGGAAGTGAGCAGGATGCCCTTTTCCGCATCCAGCACTTTCACCACATTTTCAAACCAGCCTTCTGCACAGCGCCAGAGGGTATCGGCTTTCTTTTTATGTACATCATAACTCATTAAAAAGGGTAAATCGCCTTTCGGGGAACTGCCACTGGGATTATTCAGTAGTATTTTATTTCCATTATCAATGGTCAGCAGTACTTCCTTGCCATATTGGTTGGGACGGGTTACCGGGAAACCGGGATTGGAATAGGCATCCGTGGTATTCCGGGTGATGAGTTTTTCCAGGTCACCGGTCACCGGATGATAGCGGTCCACCTGGGTCAGTTGTTTGCTGCGGAGTCCTTCCATAACGATGGCGAGACTGGCAGTTCCCCAGGTCGTACCCATATACCTCATTTTCGTTTTAAACAGCAGCTCTGGTTCCCCGGTAAAGGGAGCTTTCTGCGCATATACGGCATCGTGATATTCCACCTGTTTTTTGATCAGTCCGCTGTCGAGAGGCATACACCACACAATGGTGGAAGGTTCATCATCCCGCCATTCAAAAGCACGGGCCAGGGGTTGTACATTATCATAACCGGAAGGGGCTGTTTCGGCGGAAGGCAGATCGGCCAGTTGTTTTACCGGTTTGCCATTCATGTCGGTGATACTGACCAGGGCCGGGAAACCACCTGCCGGTACGGCATAGGAGAACGGTTTTTTCAGGGTGCGTACCAGCATATATTTTTTATCCGGGGATACAACGACACTGCTGTAAATAGCAGGGGGACCAATTTTGGTTTCAATGCCGTTGGTATTCCTGATTAATTGCGTAGTGGCATAGAATGCATACAACTGTTCATCGTATGGACTCTTAATCAGATCCTGAAACGTAGGCCGGGGAGCGGCTTTGCCATAATTTTCCTGTATGGTTGGTCCGTCAGGTACCGCAGGACGTGGCGGTGCAGCACTGGCCGGTTTGATCGTTCCGCGGTAGAGGAGGGTATTGTCATCGTACCAGGAATAAGTCCCGCTGATCGTATTTAAAGCAGTTTTATTGATACGGGTGGCTTTTTGGGTGGCCACATCAATCATATCCCGATCACCCCGGTTATCGGTGGTATTGGTACAGGCAGTTTTTTTATACTTCC
>CAZYTV010000378.1:0-2710 GCA_964650455.1 uncultured Chitinophaga sp.
CCATGTCGCCCAGGAGCCGCTTCAGTCCTTCCTCGTCTGCGGCAGTGAACCCTTTACCATCTATACACCTACCTATTGCGGCATTACAAACATACCCGTTCCCTGTGCAGGAGGGTTTAGCTATCAAAATACCAACCCCAATTTCTTCAGGATGGCCTGTTTCAGTTCGGGTACACTTGGTTTTTTAATATCTCCTTCAGTAGCCACATCCAATTATGACTGGCAGCTTTTTGATATTACCAGCCGCAATCCGTTTGACATCTTCACAGCAGCTTCAGCATTTGTTGCGTGTAACTGGTCCGGGGAACCCGGTGAGACGGGTGCTTCTGACGACGGAACAGATACCATTGTATGTGCAGGATCCGGATTAAATACCTACAGTAAGATGCCACGGGTACAACAAGGGCGTACCTACCTGCTGATGGTCAGTAATCAAAGTGCTTCGGGAGGTACATACCAGCTGACGATCACCGGAGGCACCGCCAGTATTACAGATGCCATTGATCCAAAAATGGACTACGCCAGGGTGAGTTGCGATGGCCTTAAAATCACACTCCGGCTGAATAAAAAAATAGTCTGTAGCAGTATTGCTGCCGACGGATCAGATTTCAGTCTCAGTAGCGGCACTCCGATCCTGTCTGCCACAGCCGCGGATTGCAGTTCTGTTTTTGGCAGCGATTCCATTTTTATCCAACTGGCACAACCATTACCAATTGGCAACTATACAATCAGCATTATTACCGGATCAGATAATAATACACTGGCCGATATCTGTAATAAAAACATTGCTGTTGGACAAACCCTTGCCTTTACTGTGTCCGATGTGCAGCAAACATTTCCGGACCAGGCTACTATTTTTTCCTGTGCGCCTGGTTATGTACAGGTTGATTTCAGCCGCCCGATCCGTTGCAGCAGCCTGCTAACCGATGGCAGTCATTTCAGTATATCCGGTCCTCAAACCCTGCAGATTATTGCTGCTGAGCCACTCAATTGCGGAACAACTCAACTGACCAGCCAGGTGATTCTTCGATTCGCTGCACCGGCAAATGCAGCAGGTAACTATGAAATAAAACTAAACCCGGCCGGAAGTAATGGCAGTACCCTGCTGGATGAATGCGGAATTCCCCCTGTGAATGCAGCGATTCTCCCTGGCTTTGTCACCAGCAGTCCTGTTTCGGCTGTATTCAGTTTCATCAAAAATGAAACCTGCCAGGGCAGCCAGTTCCTTTTCTCGCACGACGGAGCCAATGCGGTGAATAACTGGAAATGGAATTTCGGCATTACGGGTTCCAGTAATCTGCAAAACCCCGTGTATTCATTTCCGGCCGGTGGTCAGCATATCATTCAGCTCATTGTTTCAAACGGCCCTTGCAGCGATACGATAAGCCAGGCACTATCCAGTATTGAAACGGTTAAAGCCTCATTCGAAACTAAAGCCCTGGTATGTCCAGGTGATACTTTAACGTTTATTAATAAAAGTACAGGCAGTATTGACCGATGGGAATGGAATTTTGGCAATGGAAGCAGCAGTAATCTGCCCCTGCCCCGTTCATTTCAGTATGGCGCGGTATCTGCCGAAACGATCTATCCTATAACACTTATCGCTTATAACAATACCCTGAACTGCAGTGATACCGCCCGGCAACTGGTCAGGGTTCTGAATAGCTGCATCATTGCAGTACCTACGGCATTTACCCCAAACGGAGACGGGTTAAATGATTTTCTTTTCCCGCTGAATACAGATAAAGCAGAACAACTTCGTTTTAGTGTTTATAACCGGAATGGACAATTGGTTTACCACAGCAATGACCGGTTGGGTAAATGGGATGGAAGGGTGAATGGCTCGCTGCAGGATCCCGGAATCTATGTGTGGATATTTTCTTATACCACCGCGCAAAATAAACAACCCGTATTGCTTAAAGGCACCACGATGCTAATCCGCTAAACTTTTATTTTAGTCAATAAAATGAAAGCCCCGATCAGGCCGGGGCTTTTTAAAATTTTTATTTCACCTGGTTTCAACCTGAATATACCGATACTGCTTACCCCGGTACATACCTCCCGGCCGGATACATAATTTTCCCGGAAGGACTAACAGGTACGGTAGGAATGGATTCCGGTGTAATTATTTAAGGCATTGTTTCGGAGATTAAGATAAAAAGAAGAAGAATTCCCGGCAAGCCGTTAAATCTTTTTTTAGCACAATATGCCTCGGAAATTTACGATTTAATGGATATGAAAAGGGATTTTACGATACTATTCCTGCTGGTGGCCGGGATAAGCTGGGCGCAAACCACTCCCGAAGTAAGCAACCTGAGCCTGACCGATAGCAGCAAGCGGATTCTATATATCGGCATCGACAACTACCTGAAAATATCCGGTGTAAAGAAACCAGAGGACATATCGGTGACCATTACAGGAGGAGCGGCTAATATCCGCCAGCATAAACTCTTCGGGTATATTGTGCATGCAAATGCAATTGGCCAATCCACGTTGTCGATGTATCTGAAGGGGAGGCTGGTGATGACGATAGTTTATAACGTGTATCCTTTAGGGATTCCAGTGGCGGGATTAAACAGCAAGCGGAATACCACGATCCGTTAAAGTGAAATCCTTTACGCCCCTTGGTTAAATTTATATATTGAAAACGTAAGAGTCAGATTGAATTATTATGTAGTGTCTTTTATCATGTATAGGGAACAAGAGTGGG
>CAZYTV010000379.1:0-2707 GCA_964650455.1 uncultured Chitinophaga sp.
AGATCCACAACCTGCCTGACCACGTTTATTTCAACCACTCCCAGCACATCCGCGACGGTAATGTACAGTGCCAGAGCTTTCACGGTGAGATCACTGCCATGGATGAAGTAAAACAAGTGGCCGATCTGAGCATGGAATGGTGTATCTACTGTCACCGCCAGACCAATGTGAACTTCAACTACGACAGCACCAAAGGCAACAAGTTCTACAGCATTTACGAGAAGTTCCACAATGATATCAAGAACGGTAAAATGGACAGTGTGAAAGTGAAAGATATCGGTGGACTCGAGTGTCAGAAATGTCACTACTAAGCAGGTTTTGTAACGTCAACTATTGTATTCAGCACATTATCGAATTATCAAACTGATATTCATGAGCCAAAAAAAGTACTGGCAAAGTTTCGGAGAGGTGAATGACAGCGAAAACTTTCAGAAAAAGCAGCAGGACGAATTTCGTGAGGAATTGCCTTTTGAAGGTTTCGACGACAAAGGATTAATAGATGCCAAAGCCCCCCGCAGGGATTTCTTAAAGTAACTGGGTTTCAGTACGGCTGCCGCCTCTCTGGCTGCCAGCTGTAAAGTCCCGGTAAGGAAAGCGATTCCTTATGCCAACAAACCGGAGAACCTGATTCCAGGGGTGGCTAAATATTATGCCACAACTTATGTGCAGGATGGCGATGTGGTACCGGTACTGGCCAAGGTCAGGGATGGCCGTCCCATCAAAATCGAAGGGAATACCGACTGCAGCTATACCGGTGGTGGTACATCCGCCCGGGTACAAGCTTCCGTGCTGGATCTGTATGATACCAGCCGCCTGCGTTTCCCGATCCAGAAAACCGGAAGCGGCGAAGCAGCCAAATACAATGAGGTTCCTACATTTGAACAGTTCGATAAACTGGTAGGCGATGCGATCAAAAATGCCGGTGGTACTACCGTATTACTGACCAGTACGGTCGTTTCTCCTTCAACCAAAGAAATTATTGCCGCATGGCCTGGTCTGAAACATGTTCAGGTGGATGCAGTTTCTTACAGTGGAATGCTGCTGGCCAACGAAGCCAGCGGTTTCGGCCGTAAAATTCCTTCCTACGATTTCGGCGCAGCGAAAGTAATCGTGAGCCTTGGAGCTGATTTCCTGGGAACCTGGCTGAGCCCGGTTGAAAATGCCAAAGGATATGCTGCCGGTCGCAAGATCAATGAGCAGCATTTCACGATGAGCAAGCATTACCAGTTTGAAAGCTACCTGAGCCTGACAGGGGCAAGTGCTGATGAGCGGTTCACGCATCGTCCTTCTGAAGAAGGGGCAGTGGCGCTGGAACTGCTGAATGCCCTGACCGGCGAAGCAAGTACCAGGCCCGGTATCAAAAAAGTAGCCGAAGACCTGAAAGCAAATAATGGTGCTGCTCTCGTTGTGAGCGGCAGTAATGATAAAAATGTACAGGTGATCGTGAACGCGATCAACAATGCAATTGGCGCTTATGGTAAAACCATCGACTGGAGCAAGCCGGTGAATTACCGCCAGGGTATTGATGCAGACTTCGCCCAACTGCTGGCCGATATGGAAGCCGGTTCAGTAGGTACCCTGCTGATCTATGGCGCCAACCCCGTTTATCATTCGTATGATGCGGCCCGTTTTACTGCAGCATTAGGCAAAGTGAAAGCGAAAGTTTCCTTCAGCGAAAGAATGGATGAGACCACCGAACTCTGCGATTTTATCCTGCCCACCCATCACTACCTCGAAAGCTGGGGCGATGCAGAAGCAAAGACCGGTGCGGTCAGTTTCCTGCAACCTACCATCTATCCTTTATTCAAAACACGTCCTTACCAGACTTCATTATTGAAATGGAGTGGTAACAATACCGAATACGAAACTTATTTCAAGAACTATTGGGCGACCAAGCTGGGTGCTGAAGATGTATTCAACAGCATCCTGCAAATTGGTGTGAAAGAAGAGCCTTTGACGGCTGCCGGTGCTGGTGCCTACAATGGAGCTGCAGTTGCTGAAGCCAGTGCTGCAGTGGCTGCTATCAAAAAAGGTACAGGTAAAGAAGTAGTGCTTTACCAGAAAACATCAATCGGAACCGGAACCGGTGCCACCAACCCCTGGCTGCAGGAATTACCGGATGGTATCACTAAAGCCACCTGGGACAACTATGCACTGATCAGTCTGACCATGGCTAAAGACCTGCTGGGTCTGAACCTGATCGATGGCAGTGAGAAAGAAAGTAATAACTACGAATACTTCCCGCAGAAACCGGTGATCAAGCTGACGGTTGTTGGTGCGAACACCAACAAGCCGGTAGATATAGAATTACCGGTACTGGTCATACCCGGTATGGATGCCAACACCATCGCCGTAGCGGTGGGTTATGGCCGTAGCGTCAACCTGGGTAAAACAGCTTCCGGTGTAGGAAAGAACGTATATCCTTTTACTTCTTATAACGGATCAACCGTGGTTTACCACGCGGATGTGGTGGCAGCGGATGCCGGACGCAAAGAGAAGATTGCACAAACACAGATCCACAACTCTTACGAAGACAGGATTGAAGTTGTCCGCGAAACAACCCTGGCTACTTTAAAGAAATACCCTACTGTGATTCCGGACTACCGCAATCACCTGGAAGATGATTTTGGAACGAGCAAAGACGGCAAGACCAAAGATTTCCGGAAGGAAGGCACCCTTTACCCAACGCATGATCAGCCGGGTATCA
>CAZYTV010000380.1:0-2681 GCA_964650455.1 uncultured Chitinophaga sp.
ATTGTCAAAGAGTTCGCGGCCTAAAATGGTCTCACGGCGTATATTTAGTCCCGTAGCCACTTTATCGTCGGCATTAACTCCGAACTTATTACTGTTTTCCCTGTTGGTCATGATGGGTTCCAGCTGGTCTTTCGGCAGCTTCATGTAGTCCGTAATCGTAAAAGCAGGTCCGCCATCAGAAGGGAATTTATTATCCCATAATTCCTGTGTGAGATATTGCAGGTAGGAGTTTAATCCTTCATCCATCCAGGTCCACTGGCGTTCATCACTGTTCACGATCATCGGGTAGAACGTGTGACCTACTTCATGGATAATCACCAGGATCGCCGCATTCTTGGCACCTTCACTGTAACTGCCGTCTTTCTCTGCACGGCCGGGATTGAAAGAGATCATCGGGTATTCCATACCCTGGTTACCTTCCACGCTGATGGCGACCGGGTAAGGGTAAGGAAATGTGAAATGTGAATAGGTTTTTAAGGTATGGGCCACAGCCTTGGTAGAAAACTTACTGTAGATCGGGTAAGCTTCTTTGGCATAATAACTCATGGACATCACTTTCTTTCCTTCGATCGGGGAAGACATGGCATCCCATACAAAACGGCGGGAAGAAGTCCAGGCAAAGTCTCGAACATTATCTGCTTTATAGATCCAGGTTTTTTTAGCCTTGCTTTTTGTTTTGGATGCCTGCAGTGCCTCATCCAGTGTTACAATCTGAAGGGGTTCTTTCGCCATTTGTGCTTTCTGCCAGCGGGCCATCTGGGCCGGCGTTAAGGTTTGTGCATAATTCTGACATTCCCCGGTGCCACCCACAATATGATCAGCCGGTACTGTCATCTGTACCTTGAAATTTCCAAAGCATAGGGTGAATTCACCGGTTCCGGTAAACTGGTGATTCTGCCAGCCCTGGTCATCGCTGTAGCGGCAGAGACGGGGATACCATTGGGTCATGGTATAATTGTTATTACCATCTTCAGCAAAATGTTCATATCCGCCACGGGCACCACCAAAGCGGATAAAATCTCCGCGGTTGGCAATTTTATAATTCCAGTCACATTTAAAAACGAATTTCTGACCGGGCTTCAGCGGCGCAGGCAGCATCACTTTCATCATCGTTTTATTAATCGTGTAAGTGAGGCTTTTCCCGGTCGCATCAGTGAGTTTGGTGATATTGACACCATATCCGTTATCGGATTTTTTTTCAGCCATGGCATCCAGCATATTGTCGGTGGCCTGCTGAGGCATGCGGTTACCGGTCTGGTAACCGGCATTGTTTACTGTACTATGCTGGTTCTCATCCAGCTGCATCCAGAAATAAGTGAGTACATCGGGCGAGTTGTTGAAATAGGTGATGGTCTCGGCCCCGGTGAGTTTGTTATTGGCTTCGTCGAGTTCACATTTAATATCATAATCCACCCGTTGCTGCCAGTATCTGGCACCCGGTGCACCGCTGGCGGTTCGCTGTTCGTTGGGCGTGGGCAGTATAGTACCCAATTGTTCGAACTTGTTCGCGTGGTTTGAGCTTGCATTGTTTTGAATCTGTGCTGTACTGATGACAGACAACAGGAACAGGCAACCACTCATTAAAAGAAATTTCTTCATGGTTTTTATTTAAATTAAAGAGGTAAACGTGTTAAGGCCATCTGGAGGCTGAGACTGAATATGGCCGCGGATAAAAAGATTACCCACTCCCGGCGCTGGAATTTAAAGGAAGAGATAATTGCCTGCGTAACCAGCAGGAGGGTGGTTACCACCACGATCTGGCCTGCTTCCAGCCCGACGTTGAAACCAAATAATCCCCAGCCAAAACTCTGGTCCCGGGCCAGCATAAAGCGAATGGTGTTGGCAAATCCAAGTCCGTGGATCAGGCCAAAGAACAGGGCCAGGAAATAATTGATCCGGATGGATTTCGGGGTGAATTTTTTCTGGAAAAGATTGCTGATGGCGGTGATCACGATCGTACAGGGGATCAGAAATTCAACCCATTCCGGAGGGAACCGGATGATATCCAGTACACTTAGCGCGAGGGTCAGGGAGTGCCCGATCGTAAAGGCGGTTACCAGGATCAGTACCTGTTTCCAGTCTTTTAACAGGTAAATCGCTGCCAGGGCAGCAATAAACAAAAGGTGGTCCAGGGCATCCCAACTCATGATATGCTCCCATCCCAGCCCGAAATAAAATTTAAAATCACTCATCCTTTTTTGGGTTTGATCATCGAACCAATCGACTATTTTTACCGTCTCAGCTAAAGGCCAACAAAATAAGCCCCAATTACATCATCCTGATAAATATTAGTGTCAATGGCATCATCCGTCTATAAATGGCTTTTTACCCCGCTGATCTGTCTTTTGCTGGCTGGAAAACCAGCCCCGCACCCCTTCCATGTAAGCGTCATTGAAGTGAATCATAATGCGACCGACAAAACCCTGGAGATCAGTTGTAAGATATTTACGGATGATTTTGAGAAAATCCTGGCGAAGAACTACAAAACCAAAGTGGACCTGATCAATCCGGCCGACAAAGCCCCGATGGATTCACTGGTAAAAGAATATATCCTCAGTCATCTTTCCATTTCCGCCAACGGCAAACCGGTCATCCTGCATTACCTCGGATTCGAAAATGATAAAGAAGCCGCGTTTGGGTATATTGAAGTGGAAAATGTACCGGTCCTTAACAAGATCAAT
>CAZYTV010000381.1:0-2666 GCA_964650455.1 uncultured Chitinophaga sp.
CCCGATCGTGTGTCAGATCAATTCCGTAAGTGGGTAAATAATAGTCATCTCTCCTTGAATTCTGGTATACGGCCGGTTAAAAAATCAATACAATCTAATGCTGTGATTTGAGATGTCCAAAATGATGGGGGTATGGGAATGGTGGGGGAAGGGGTTATTGGGGTAAAGGGTTATTGGGGTAATGGGGTATTGGGGAATGGGGTAATGGGATATTGGGATAATGGGATATTGGGGATTGGGGAATGGGGAATGGGGAATGGGGGAATGGGGAATGGGGTATTGGGATTGTGGGAAAAAATAGTTGAGGGTTGAAGGGGGATGAATATTCTTTAAAAGGGTTTAATTGCTTATTTAGCCAGCAAGTGGTTTTAAAAATATCAACTATCAAAAATTATGGAATATCAGAACCTGGATACTTTAGAGGTATATCAATTGGCTTGTAAATTCAGAAAGAAGGTAACAAAACTGGCAGGGGATTTTCCTAAGGAAGAGAAGTTCCTGCTTTCAGCCCAGGTAAAAGACAGTGTCCGCTCTGTTACGGCAAATATTGCAGAGGGGTATGGCAGGTATTACTATCAGGATTCAATTAAATTTTACAGGATTTCAAGGGGATCATTACTGGAAACCCTTGATCATCTCTCCAGTGCGCTGGATGAAAATTATATCAGTGAAGTTGTATTCAATGTACTGAAACAGGAACAAGCCATTCTGCTTAAGAAATTGAATAGCTATATAGCTTATATAAGAAGACTCAAAGAAAACGGAACCACCTAAATCCGGTCATCCCCCTAATATCCCATTATCCCATTATCCCAATATCCCAATATCCCAATATCCCATTATCCCAATATCCCAATATCCCATTATCCCATTATCCCAATACCCCACTCCCCCAACCCCTCCCTACTTCAGCTTCTTCATCTTCACCGTCTCAATCCTCGTATCCGTTACATGCATGATGTCGAATTCGTAATCGTCGATGATGATCCGTTCTTTCTGGCGGGGAATGGTTTCGTGATGATTGATGATATATCCGGAGAGGGTCTCGGCTTCTTCCTGGCCAAAAATAAAACCATATTTTTCTTCCAGGTAATCCAGTTCAAGGCGGCCGGAGAAAATATATTCATTTTCAGCCAGCTGTTTTTCCACAAACTCCTCGGTATCATATTCATCCTGTATCTCGCCAAATAATTCTTCCAGCACATCTTCCATGGTAATGATGCCGGCGGTTCCGCCAAACTCATCCACCACCCAGGCAATACTTTTTCTTTCCTTACTGAACTTGCCGATCAGGTCGGTGGCACTCATGCTTTCCGGCACGGCAGGAATGGGCAGCAACACGGATTGAATGCTTTCCGGCCGCTTAAACATATCCAGTTGGTGCACATATCCTATTATATGATCGATATTATTTTCATAGACCAGCAGCTTACTCAGCTTGGTCTCCACAAATTTTTTGGTGAGTTCCTCCATCGTGGACCTGCTTTCAATACCCACGATCTCTTTTCTCGGTACCAGGCACTGGCGGATCTTTACTTTGGGCAGTTCCTGTGCATTTTCCATCAGTTGGGTATTCCGCTCCTGCCGTTCATCGGTGATGCCGGATTGAAACAGGTGCTTCAGATCACTTCGTTTCAGGGCTTCCTTATTGGTTTTATCCATCCGGATATTAAACACATATTTCAACAGCCATTCGGAGAGATCAATAAAGGATGCGGCAATCGGGAACAATAACTGGTAACAGACATTGGTGACCTGTGCCAGCCGTTGCAGCAGCCAGTTACTCTTGGCCCGGAAGATGGCGCGGGGAATAAACTCCGCGAATATGAGTACAATAAACGTGGCGAGAATGATCTCCACCAGGATATGAATCGTATCTGAACCGATACTTAAATATTTCCAGATCGGCTGCATCACCGTACTGATCTGCAATCCCAAAAAAACCAGGAAGATATTAAAGCCCAGCAGGGTGGTGCCCAGGAAACGGGCCGGTGATTCCAGGAATTCGGAAAGAATCTCCATATTGCTGTCACCCTGTTTCTTTTTCAACTCCAGGCTCAGCCGGTTGGCACTGTAAAAGGCCATTTCAATTCCTGCGAAAAAACCCATGAGCAGGAGCGTGAGGATGAAAAACACAATAGAGTACCAATCGATCATGAAACAAATATAGTAAATGGTGAATAGAGAATGGAAAATGGGGCGTATTAAGGAGGCAGTAAGAGCCTTCCAATATTTTGATTATTAATTAGTTGTGTATATGAGAATCTATAGTGAATACTATCTCAGAAAATCCCGTATCAACCCCTCAGCCTCTTTGCAGGCACGGGGCAGTGCATCGTTCAGGATCACATGGTCAAACTGGTTCTTAAAGGTCAGTTCATAAGACGCCTTGCTAACCCTTGCTTTTAAAGATTCTTCCGTCTCCGTACCACGTGAGCGCAGCCTTCTTTCCAGTTCTTTAATAGAGGGCGGTTCGATAAAGAGGGAGAGGGTTTGTCCCCTGAATTTATCCTGCACATGTAATCCGCCTTGTACATCCACATCCAGCAGTGGCGACTTGCCTTCGCTCCAGATACGTTCCACTTCGGCTTTTAATGTACCGTAATACTTTCCTTCATATACCATTTCCCATTCCACAAATGCACCGGCTTTTATTCTTGCTTCAA
>CAZYTV010000382.1:0-2656 GCA_964650455.1 uncultured Chitinophaga sp.
TTTAATCAGGTTCTCCACAGCCGCTTTCCCGTCTTTGGAAAATTCCTGTTTTACCCGGTTGGCGACGATCGCATTCAGGGCAAGACAATTATGTCCCAGTAATTTCCCCAAACCATAAATGGCCGAAGTTTCCATTTCAAAATTACTGATCCGGTGCTGACCAAAGCGAAAATCGGTTAGGCGATTGATCAGGTTGGGGTTGCGGATGCCCAGCCGCAGTACCCGGCCCTGCGGACCATAAAAGCCCGGGCAGGTAACGGTGATGCCCTGGTGAAAATCTTTTACAAAATGTTTGATCAGGGAAGCGGCGCAACTGCTGATGTAGGGATGGCCGGTCTGGCTATGGATCTGCGTATGGGTGATAAACGAATGTAAGAGCTGTTGTTCCTCATCATTGTGGTCCAGCCGGTAAAAATTCAGCAGGTTGTCCACGCCCAGTCCGTGGGTGGAGGCTACAAAGCTATCCACCGGAATATCGGCCTGCAGGGAGCCCGAAGTCCCAAGCCGTACAATATTGAGCGATTTCAGTTCTTTTTTGATCTCCCGGCTGGCAAAGTTAATATTGACCAGGGCGTCGAGCTCATTGAGAACAATATCTATATTATCCGGCCCGATCCCGGAAGAGAGGACGGTGATCCGTTTTTTGCCTACAAAACCGGTATGACTGATAAATTCCCGGTGCTGCCGTTTAACCTCCACCCGGTCAAAGTATTTGCTCACTTCAGGCACCCGGTCCGGGTCGCCCACCGTAACTACGGTATCGCCCAGCTCATCGGGCCGGAGATCCAGGTGGTAAACGGCTCCGCGATCATTGATGATCAGCTCCGATTCTGCAATTCTGCTCATATAACTAGTTTAATATGACGGAAATAAACCTATTTCAAAAATATGCTTTATTTTCGCACCGGTTTTAAAAAAGGGACCTGCGGCCGCCCCGGCGGAAGGCAGGAATCCCGGATAAGAGGGTCCTGTGGCCGAGTGGCTAGGCTGAGCTCTGCAAAAGCTCCTACAGCGGTTCGAATCCGCTCGGGACCTCCCTCGCCCTCCGAAGCTTTAGCGAAGGAGGGAATCGTCCTCCGAAGCCTTGGCGAAGGAGGGAACGTTTCTAAAAAATCAGAAAAAGTCATCCATAATGGGTGACTTTTTTTATTTCCGGAAAAAGGTCCTGTGTCCGCCGCGGCGGATAGGCAGAGCTCTGCAAAAGCTCCTACAGCGGTTCGAATCCTTTCGGGACCTCGTAAAAGAGGCTGCCTCTTTTGAGACAGCCTCTTTCTTTTGATTAACCGGTCTTCCGAAGGCCTTTCAGTTTATCCAGGTAATACAAAACCTCTTCATCACTCACCTGGCTGAAATCCTCATAAAAAGCACCAACGCCATAAAAAGCAGGGGGAATCAATACCGCGATCACTTCATCCGCTTCAGTGGAGAGCATCTCCACGGCTTGTGCTGAGGCTACAGGTACGGCGATCACAATTTTAGCCGGCCTGGTTTTCCGCAGCAGTTTCACGGTGCCAAGTATCGTGTTACCGGTCGCAATGCCATCATCAATAATCAGTAAGGTTTTCCCTTCATAATTTTCAGGAGCTGCATCCGTGTGCAACATTTTTTGCATTTCTCCCAGCCGGCCCCGTATCCGTTGCAGCTCGGATTCAATATAATCTTCACTCACGCCCTCATGGGGGATCACAAAATAATCAGTGAGACTGGCCGCCCCGATAGCGTATTCCTTGTTGAGCGGGTGCCCGATTTTTTTGGTCAGCACAATTTCAACCGGAAGTCCCAGTTCCCTGGCAACTGCATAGGCAACCGGAACACCACCCCTGGGCACCGCCATAATAATGCCCGGCTCCTGTTTGAATTTTTTAAGTTTTGCAGCCAGCGCTGTGCCGGCAGCTATCCTGTCGCGGAACATAACAGTTGTATTAGTGTAATTACTTTATCAGGTACAGATAATTTTTTATGCCTGTACCGGCTGCAGGTAGTGTTGAAACCAATCTGTAGCCAGTTCGCAGACTTTTTCCATGGTTCCGGCTTCTTCAAACAGGTGAGTGGCACCCGGCACAATTTTCACATTGCATAAACCTTTTACCTGCTCTGCCGCCCATTCATTGAGCCGGATAACATCATCATCAAGACTTCCCACGATCAGCAGGGTGGGTGTTTCCAGTTTAGTCAGTACGGCTGAGCCTGCCAGATCGGGCCGGCCACCTCTTGAAACAACTGCTTTTACCTGCGGAAGAATGGCTGCTGCCCTGATCGCGGAAGCAGCACCGGTACTGGCTCCGAAATACCCCAGACTCATTTGCCGGGCAGCAGGTTGTTCTGCCAACCATTCTGTTGCCCCGATCAATCGTTTAGTGAGTAAGTCTATATCAAAACGGTTTTGATAGACCATATCCTCTTTTTCAGTCAACAGGTCAAATAAGAGGGTTCCGATATTATGCTGATTAAGGTACCTGGCCACCAGTTGATTGCGCGGACTCAGCCGGCTACTGCCACTGCCATGAGAGAAAATCACAACGGATTGTGCATAAAGAGGTATTGCCAGATCACCACTGACCGATGTATTCCGTACCGGAATACTGATGTCATTGTTATAACTCCATTGCATAAAAAAAATTATCAATGCCCAAAGGCTCTTTATGCCATATTTTTT
>CAZYTV010000383.1:0-2653 GCA_964650455.1 uncultured Chitinophaga sp.
GATCCGGCAGAAACGGAAAAGAGATACCTGTATTAATGCAGGGGTGGCATTTGATGAAAAAAGAGAGGCTGAATTTTATGTTTTCCCTGAAAAATACAATGGGCTGAATACTTTTTCCAGAGAGGAAGCTGAATTCTGGGAAAAAGAAGGAAATGAGGAGATCGGTAAACACAAAGTGGAAAAAGTAGTAAAAATGCAGTTGCTGGACATTAATGACCTGATGCAACAACATTTTCAAATTCATCCCAACCTGATCTCCATAGATGTGGAGGGTTTTGATTTCCAGATCCTGAAAGGGATTGATTTTAACCGGTTCAAACCCGAAGTGTTTTGTATTGAAACCCTCGGTTTTGTTGAAGACAACCGGGAGATCAAGAAGACTGAGATCATTGATTTCTTTCTCAACAAAGGGTATTTTGTATATGCAGATACCTATATCAACACGATATTTTGCAGAAAAGACAGTTATACCGTCCTGAAACAGGATTGAGTATTATAAATCACTGATCACTTCCAGGAATCGCTGCATCCCTCTTTTCTTGGCATCATCCAGCCGGTAACTCAGGTGCAGGTTATAGTATTTTTTCAGATCATACAAGGGATATGGATTGGCCGCAACAATCTCGTCGATCTTTTCCAGGCCCAGGGCATTGGCAGCATTAAAATCACGGATGAAATCTTCCGCCAAAGGCCGGGTACTGACCCAGGCGGCAAAGACAAAAGGAAGTCCGGTGATTTTCTTCCATTCGGACCCCAGGTCATATATAAATGTGGAAATTTTCCGTTGTTCCAGGGCCCGGTCTCCAATCACCAGTCCCGCGGTTCGTCCTTTGATCTCCTGCCGGTAATCCTCTCCGGAAGCCTGTATTATTTCCGGACTGATTCCCCAGTACTCTTTCATCAGGAAGCGTAGCAAGGCCACAGAAGTGCGGCTCTGATAGTCGAGATAGACTTTCTCCACTTCTTCCATGGGTACTTCACTGAACAGGGCCACAGAAGCAATTTCGCCTTCTGTGCCAATGCAATAATCACCGACAATATGGTACTCGGGTAATTGGGGAATCACCGCCACCGGGATCAGTCCAAGATCAATTTCGCCACTGATCAACATAGCAGCGATCCTGGACGGGTAATCACCGATCAGTTCAATCTGACCGGCCACCGGAGGTTTTTCCAACCCGTAAATAAGGGGCCTGGTATTGAGGTAATTAACAATGCCTGTGCGAATCTTCTCCAATTGGGTTATTTTTGCGGAGCAAAGGTAAAGGAACATCCTTATCTATAAACAACTCTCATGGAACTTACTCCCCTCACCGCTATTTCTGCCATTGACGGACGCTACCGCAAACAGGTACAACACCTGGATGAATATTTTTCTGAGTACGGACTGATGAAATACCGGGTACTGGTGGAGATTGAATACCTGCTCTTCCTGGAAAAGAAGAAATTCTTTAAACTGAGTCCTAAGGCTATTAAGCACCTGGGGAAACTGGCCGAAGATTTCGGACCGGAGGATGCACAGGAGATCAAACAGATTGAATTATCCACCAATCACGATGTTAAGGCCGTGGAATATTTTCTGAAGAACGAACTGGAGAAATGCGGGGCAGCAGAGGCGAAGGAATGGGTGCATTTCGGACTGACTTCCCAGGACATCAATAATACGGCTATTCCGCTTTCCTGGAAACATGCCATTGAATATGATTACCTGCCTTCCCTGCTGAACCTGAATATGGAACTGAAATTAATGGTCGATGAATGGAAGGATATTCCGATGCTCGCCCATACCCATGGACAACCGGCCAGTCCCACTAAACTGGGCAAGGAGATCATGGTTTTTGCCGAACGGATACAAAACCAGATCGAGCAGTTTATCGGGGTGCCTTTTACCGGAAAATTCGGGGGAGCTACCGGCAATTTCAATGCCCATCATATTGCTTTCCCGAAAACCGACTGGATTAAATTCGGGAATGAATTCCTGCAGAAACTCGGACTGAGCCGTCAGCAGTTCACCACCCAGATCGAACATTACGACAGCATGGCCGCACATTTTGATGCGATGAAGCGGATCAATAATATCCTGATTGATTTCTGCCGGGATATCTGGACTTATGTCTTGATGGAATATTTCCGCCAGCGTACGATAAAAGGTGAAGTGGGTTCGTCAGCCATGCCGCATAAAGTCAATCCGATTGATTTTGAAAATGCGGAGGGAAATCTTGGATTGGCCAATGCCATCCTGGAACATTTGTCGGCCAAGTTACCAGTGTCCCGTCTGCAAAGGGACCTGACGGATTCGACCGTTTTACGGAATATCGGGGTGCCCTTTGCCCATACCCTGATCGCCTTCCGTTCGATTGAGAAAGGATTGAGCAAACTGGTGGTGAATGACGCGAAAATCTACGAAGACCTCGATAATAACTGGGCAGTGGTAGCGGAGGCGATACAAACTGTATTGCGAAGGGAAAAATACCCGAATCCTTATGATGCACTGAAGGAACTGACCCGGGGTAATAATAAAATAGATAAAAAAGCCATTCACGGTTTTATAGACGGATTGAAAGTAAAAGAAACGCTGAAAAAAGAGTTGAGAAAAATCACCCCGCATAATTATACAGGGATCAACCCATTTAAGTAAGTAAATTTTCGATTG
>CAZYTV010000384.1:0-2646 GCA_964650455.1 uncultured Chitinophaga sp.
TTCGATACCGGCCGGGACGTACGGAAATGGGGTCTCCATTCTCGGAAAGCGGTAGCCGGTTTCCAGTTCATGCCCACCACCGGGTAGTTACCAAAAGCGGGGTGAGAGAAATATCTTTTCGTCATCGGCTCATTGTAAGAGTAGGAGAAGTCGCGGATCCAGCACAGGGTGTCAGGATAAATAGCCACATCTTTCTTTACAATAAAAGTAGAACGGGCTTTACCTGCATTTTCCCTGCGGGCTGCTTCTTTCAGATCGAAGGTCTCAGAATGAAACACGATTTTAGAGGGATCAATTTCTTTTTTACCAAATACCCTGTCATCCGGAGGAAGGATGATATCAGTACTGCTGAGCTGCTCCATGACCTTGGGATCGCCCCATTTCATGGTCTTCATTTTAGCCCAGTCAACGTTTTCGTTGCCGTCTGACCCGGTTTTCACATAACCCATCTTACGGGCTACAACAGAGTCACGTACCCAGTATACAAACTGGCGGTATTCGTTGTTGGTGATTTCAGTGGCGTCCATCCAGAAGCCGCTGATAGATACAGAACGGTTCCGTGCACTGAATGCATAAGCAGGATCCTCATCACTGGGACCCATATGGAATGTACCCTGGGGCACATAAACCATTCCCGGAGGTTTGGGAAGCGCATACTTACCACCGGGGGCTACTCCGTGCACCTGGCCATCATTAGGCAGGGCACCGCCTTTGTTTTTCTTACCACCCAGTATTCCACAACTGGATACAAGAGTCATGCACGCGGTTGCATACAGGGCATAATAAAGGTTTCTCATTTTCATACACTTAAAGGGTATTGGGCAAATATAATGTTTAGAACTGTTCTCCGGCACAAGGTTATAATTTATTTTTAAAAATCAAACCGTAAAAATCACGGTAACTTTTCTAACGGCCACGAACCTTATTTTATTGTATTAACTAATATTTATTTACTGTTTTTTGTCCCTGTTTATCAGTGAGATAAGGCTATTTGCGGAAAATACGGGCGGTTGACAAGTGTTATTACGGCAGAGATATATTGTAGGTTTACCCACCCCTTTCCTGCCCTCCAGCAAGGGTATCCGGACCACTTCATTACCTGCACTCAACAGCACTTTATTCGGCACATACTTACCCAGCAAATCGTTCCTTATTTCCTCCAGGTTGTCCCCCGCCAGGATGATTTCATTGGTCCCCTCCACAATTTCCTGTACCCCCATCGCCCAAATTCCAAAAGAAACCGGGTAACGGATAATCGCATTACCCAGCATCCGGTACAAATCCAGGCTCCGCTCTTTCCATTCTTTCATATCAAATATTATTGAAATATGATACAAATTGGCCGCCATCACTGCATTTCCGGAGGGGACTGCTCCGTCGTACACTTCTTTTTTTCTTACAATTACATCTTCTTGTCCTTCCGGAGTATAGAAGAAAAAAGGCGTCCCTGGTTCACTGAACTGTTCAATGATCAGTTTTCCGAGCTCCTGGGCCTTTTCAAGCCAGTTAAAGTCTCCGGTCACCTGCTGCAACTGAAGTAAAGCCTGTTGGAGATACGCCAGGTCGTCGAGGAAAGCAGGGTAACGGGCCTGGCCATTTTTCCAGGTATGGTGGTATTGACCACCCGCTCCCCTGAAGGCTCCCAGCATAAACTCCATATTCCGCAACGCCTGGTCCCGGTATTGTTCATGCCCGGTCGCTTCAAAAGCTTTTGAATATGCCGTATTCATAAGGGCATTCCAGCCCAGCAAAATTTTATCGTCCAGCAATGGCCGGATCCGGTTCTCCCGGGCTTGCATCAGCCGGGCACGGCCCCTGGCCAGTAAGGCAGACAGTTCTTCTTCCCCCATGTACAGCGATGTGGCCACTTCTGCAAGGGATTTTCTGACCCAGAGAATATTGGTATGCTCCCAATTGCCCGCCCCGGTAACATCATAGTAGGCACAAAAAGCAGCAGCATCCTCACCCAACAAAGACTGCAGTTCCTGTAAACTCCAGGTATAAAACTTTCCCTCCACCCCTTCACTGTCTGCATCCAGCGCGGCATAAAAGCCGCCCTCCGGATGCTGCATCTCCCGTTCAATAAAAGCCAGGGTTTCTTCAATCACTTCCCGGTAACGTACTTTGCCGGTAAGCTGGTACGCCTCACTCAGCACCGAAACCAATAAAGCGTTATCATAAAGCATCTTCTCAAAATGCGGGGCCAGCCATTCCGCATCGGTGGAATAGCGGGCAAACCCGCCCCCGGCCTGGTCATAAATACCGCCATCGATCATTTTGTCGAGGGATAAAAGGGCCTGTGCCAATGCATCCGGTTCGCCGGTAAAATAATGATGCCGTAATAAAAACTGGATGGAAAAAGTCTGCGGAAATTTAGGTGCCTTGCCAAAGCCGCCCCATTGCCGGTCTGCCGACTTCATATACTGCGTAAAACATTCCTTCAGTTTATCCGGGTGAAACAAAGCTTCCGCGTCTTCCGGTGTCTGTAAGCCAAAAGAATTGGCCTTGAGCAGATGTTCGGTCAGGTTATCCGCCTGCGCATCAATTTCATGTCTTCGTTCCCGGAAGGCCTGCAACACTCCATAAAGCGTTTCAGTCCAGGAGGGCCGGTTAAACGCTTTTTGTGACGGAAAATAAGTGCCCCCA
>CAZYTV010000385.1:0-2629 GCA_964650455.1 uncultured Chitinophaga sp.
ATTAAACGTTAACTAGCGAAGTAACTATAAGAAATTGAGAGGACAGTATCTAACCTGTCCTCTCATATTTTCTCCCGTAAATTCAAACCACTAAACTCTTAAAAAAATCCAATTATGGCAGCAGCTATTCCTTCCAAAGTAAGCAAATGGGTAGACGTAGGCGTTTCATTTGGCGCCGCACTAGTAATCTGGGGTGCCCTCCGGAAAATCACACACGCAGGTGAAGCTGATACCTGGCTGTGGATCGGTCTGACAACAGAAGCGAACATCTTCTCTATCTATGGTATTTTATATGCAGTTTATCCCCCTATCAAAGATGCTACTCATGATGAAGAGCAGTTCTCCGTAGCCGGTGCCAAGAGCCGTGCCGCCCTGGGTGCCATGGATAAAATGCTGGCTGAATCCGATATTTCACCCGACACCATGAAACGTCTGGGTGATGGTTTCAAACAACTGAATACCACCGTTTCTGGCCTGACCACAATCGGGGATACGATCAATGCAACTGCAGACTTTACCACTAAAACCCGTGAAGTAACCGGTCAGCTGGATAAAGTAAAAGATGCTTATACCACTGCCGCTTCTTCAGTTGGCGCGTTTAATACGGCGACGGAAGGTGCTAAAGTATTCCACGAGCAGATTCAGGTGCTGACCAAGAACCTGTCTTCCCTGAATACGATCTACGAACTGGAATTACAGGAAAGTAATAACCACCTGAAAGCCCTTAACTCTTTCTACGGTAAACTGTCTGAAACATCCAATGCCATGCTGAACAGCGCTGAAGACGCGAAGAAAGTACAGGATCAGATTGGTCACTTAGCCACGAACCTGGGCCGCCTGAACAACATTTACGGAAACATGCTTACTGCCATGCAGGGTCGCAGCTAAAACAAACTGTCTGGGCCGGGCCACCTGAACCGTGCATGCCGGCCGGATATTAAAAGTCATCATTTCTAATCCTATTAAACCTAAATAGTCATGTCTCTACCTAAAGAGCCCCGGCAGAAGATGATCAATATCATGTACCTGGTGCTGACCGCACTGTTGGCACTGAATGTATCATCTGAGATCCTGAATGCCTTCCGGACTGTTAGACGAAGCCTGGAGAACAGTAATGCCACGGTGACCCAATCCACCGCTATCATTATGAAATCCCTGGAAGATAAGTCAAACGATCCTGTGACCACAGAAAGAGCTACTCCCTGGTTCCAGAAGGCCCAGAAAGTCAATGCAACAGCCGATGCCATTTTTAAATATATCGATGGTCTGAAAAATGATATCATCACCAAAGCGGGGGGTAAACCCGGCGACGCCACCGTTCCTTTTAAAGAGGATAACCTGGATATCGTCACCAAAATGTTCGTACAAGGTGGTGAAGGAAACAAACTCAAGCAAAAACTGGAGCAGTTCCAGAAAGATATCCTGGGTATCGATCCTGAAATCGACAGTGCTTTCAAAAAATCACTCAATATCGACCTTTCCAACCCTCCCGGCCAGGATGGTAAAACCAAGGCCTGGGACCTGGCTTATTTCAACATGGTGCCGACCGTTGCCGGTCTGACCATCCTGAGTAAGTTCCAGAACGACATCAAAGGCGCCGAAAATAAAGTCGTGTCTTTCTGTCACCAGAAAGTGGGTGAAGTAAAAGTGGTATTTGACTCTTACGCTGCCATCGTGGGTCAGAACTCCAATTACCTCATGCCCGGTCAGGAACTGGAAGTAAAAGCAGGTATCGGAGCGTTCAGTAAGTCATCCAAACCGGTCATTACCATTGGCGGTACTACAGTACCTATTGGTGAAGAAGGTTTTGCCCTTTATAAAACAGATGCGGGTGGTGTGGGAGCACACAGTATCCCCGTTCGTATCAGTTTCTTTAACCAGACCACTGGTAAAGATGAGGTTAAAGAAGTAAAAGTGGAATATACTGTTGGTTCTGCCAACGCTTCTATCGCCCTTGATAAAATGAATGTGCTGTATATCGGGGTGGACAACCCTGTAACCATCGCTGCCAGCGGTGGTGGTGATGACAGAATTCAAACAACGATTTCAGGTGGTGGTGGTAGCCTTACCCGTGTTGGTAATGGTAAATATGTTGCCCGCGTGAACAGCATCACCGATGATTGCAAAATCACCGTAACGGTAGATGGAAAAGTAGCCGGTGCCAGCCAGTTCCGTGTACGTACCATTCCTGAAGCCCAGGCTTATGTGGGTGGTAAACCCTCTGGTGATCCCTTCCTGGCGGGTGCGTTCAAAGCACAGGGCGGTGTGGGTGCCGGTATCAAGAATTTCCCTTTTGAATTAAGCTATGACGTGGTCAGTTTCACCTTTACCTGCGATACCGACGATGATATCATTTCTATCCCTGTTCAGGGTGCATCATTCTCCGGAGCTGTCAGAACGGCTATAAACCAGCACGTTAAGGCTGACCGGATGGTAACCATTGATGATATCCGTGTAAAAGGTCCGGACGGACGTACTACAAAAGCCCCTTCACTCGTTTATTATATTAAATAATGTGTGACATGAATATGAAATTTGTAAAATTTGGTTTCTGCCTGGTTCTGTCGGCTTTTATGCTGATGCCGGCTGATGCACAGCGGACTTCTAAAAAGAAGAAAGCGGATCCCGC
>CAZYTV010000386.1:0-2625 GCA_964650455.1 uncultured Chitinophaga sp.
TGTTGGGATCCAGACTTTGAGTAAGGTCCTGCCCGATCAGGATGCCCGTTTGAAAATGCGGCCGGCCGTAACGGATATTCCGCATATCAGTGTGCAGGATGCACCCCGGTTGGAATACCGGGGAATGCACCTGGATGTGGGCAGGCATTTTTTTCCATTATCATTTATTAAGCAATATATTGATTACCTCGCCCTTCATAAAATGAATATCTTTCACTGGCACCTCACTGATGATCAGGGTTGGCGGATTGAAATAAAAAAATATCCGGAGCTGACAAAAATGGGTGCCTGGCGCAATGGCAGTATCATTGGACGTTACCCGGGTACGGGAAATGATAACACCGCACATGGCGGTTTCTATACACAGCAGGAAATAAAAGAAGTGGTGCAATATGCCAGGGAACGGTACATTGATGTGATCCCTGAAATTGAAATGCCGGGTCACGGCAGCGCGGCCATTGCTGCTTACTCCTGGCTGAGTTGTTTCCCCGAAAAACCTACGGAAATTCCTGCCAATATGGTTGCTAAAAGAACAGGAAATGAACTGAAGAGAGGCGGCATCAAGTATGTTCAGGAAACCTGGGGTGTTTTTGACGATGTATTCTGTGCGGGAAAAGAATCCACATTTGAATTTTTACAGGATGTGGTTGATGAAGTATACCCCCTGTTTCCTTCGAAATATTTTCATATTGGCGGGGATGAATGTCCCAAGACGCATTGGAAAAAATGTACGGCCTGCCAGCAACGGATGAAAGACAATAACCTGAAAGACGAACACGAGCTGCAGAGTTATTTTGTACAGCGGATGGAGAAATACCTCAATATCAAAGGTAAAAAACTGATCGGATGGGATGAGATACTCGAAGGCGGACTTGCCCCAAATGCGGTGGTCATGAGCTGGAGAGGAGAATCCGGTGGAATCGAAGCGGCCAAACAGAAACATGGCGTGATCATGACCCCTGGCAACCCGGTGTATTTTGATCATTCGCAAAGTGAAAATGAAGACAGCATTACGATCGGGGGGTATAATCCCATTGAAAAAGTATATGCCTGGGATCCGGTACCCAAAGAATTATCCGCAGATGACAGCAAATTTATACTCGGTGCGCAGGCCAATCTATGGACGGAGTATATAGACAACCCCCGTAAAGTGGAGTATATGGTTTTCCCGCGGATAGCCGCTCTGAGTGAAGTATTATGGAGTCCGAAAGAAAAAAGAACCTGGAATGATTTTGAAAAAAGGCTGGTCACTCAATTCAAACGATATGAATTATGGAACGTGAATTATAGTAAAGCTTTTTATGACCTGAAAGCAAGGATCAGACCCACGGATAATTTTACAGGGGTATTATGGGAACTGAGCAGCAAGGCTTCCCAAAAAATAACCATGAGCCCCGAAAAAGGAAAATCAAGCCGGACTTATACAAAACCAGAACTGGTAAATGAATCGTCTACCTGGCAGGCCAGCAATGGGAAAATCAGTTTGTCCCAAAAATTTTCTTTTAATAAAGCCACCGGCCGGAAAATCAGTTTAACCAATCCCCCATCCAAATCCTATCCGGGTGATGGTGCATTCACATTGGTCAATGGGGTACAGAACGAAAAGGGACTGGCCAAAAGCAAAGAGTTCCTGGGTTTCAGTGCTGTGGATTGTGAAGCCGTGATTGACCTGGGTAAAACAGAAAACATAACCCGTGTATTGGTACATAGTCTTCACCAGAAAGGCAGTTGGATCTGGCGGCCAATGACCGCAGAAGTACATGTATCCACAAACGGATCTGATTATGAGTTCGCCGGTCTGACAGACGATTTTACCGTTACCCTGAAAGGACTGGAGAAAGGATATATGAAACTGGAGTTTGATTCACGAAAAGCCCGCTTTGTCAAACTGATTGTTAAGAATTGGGGCGATATTCCTGCCGGGGAACCCGGGGCGGGCAATAAGGCCTGGTTGTTTGTGGATGAAGTAGAAGTGTGGTAATGTTCAGGCCTCTTAGAGTGCCAAAAGAGCACCGCAAAAACCTGCAATAAGCCGCAAAAACCTTCAAAAAAAACATTATCTTCACGCCTCAATTACTTCCCCATGTCAAAAAAAGCAGCTCACCGCAATTTTGCTGATAGTTTTGAAAAGATCCCGGTACATGTTTTTCCAAATCAAAAAGAGGGGTCAGTCTATATCGCCCGGCAGATCGCTGATTTTATCCGGGATAAACAAAAGAAAAAAGAGAAATGTGTGCTGGGTCTGGCCACTGGTTCCACTCCCAAGACACTTTATGCTGAACTGGTAAAAATCCACCGTGAAGAAAAGCTGAGTTTTAAAAACGTGGTGACATTTAATCTTGACGAATACTACCCTATTGCCAATAATGCCCTCCAGAGTTATAACCGGTTTATGAAGACTCATCTCTTTGACCTGGTGGATATCCATCCGAAGAATATTCATATACCAAATGGAGAGATCAAGAAAGAAGATATAAAGGAGCATTGCCGTCAATACGAAAAGATGATTGAGGATGCAGGCGGTATCGATCTGCAGATACTGGGTATTGGTAATAACGGGCATATAGGGTTTAACGAACCGGGTTCCGGCATTTATTCAAGAACCCGGCTGATCACCCTGGACAA
>CAZYTV010000387.1:0-2622 GCA_964650455.1 uncultured Chitinophaga sp.
TACCAGGAATAAGTCCCGCTGATCGTATTTAAAGCAGTTGTATTGGTACGGGTGGCCTTTGGGGTGGCCACAGCAGGCATATACAGATCCACCCGGGTATCGGTGGTATTGGTAAAGGCAATTTTTTTATCATTCCCGCTCCAGGAAATACTTCCGGCAAAAAGAGGTGAAGGCAGCCCGGTGACCTTGTATTCTTTGTCTGTTTTACTGTTCTTAAGATATAAACCGGAAATAAAGTTCTGCCGGCTGGGTGCAAAATTGGCGGGGTTGATCCGCAGTCCCGCGATCCGTAACTCAGGTCTTGCCAGTTCAGCTACGGATGGATAACTGCTGCTTTCCATAAACAACATCCATTCTCCTTTATCATCCACACTCACATTCGGGGGGCGTTTGGCCAGGAGCATATCCGCGACATCTTTGGGAGGGGTTTTGTAGCCATCCTGGGAGAAACTTATCAGTTGAATATGGAGAATAAGGAGGGGGAGGAGGAGATACTTCATATTAAGGGGAATTTGAGTAGTAAGTTAGTGCAATTTGTAAAATGTCAAAAGGCAAAAGTCAAAATTCAAAAGTAAAAAGTAAAAAGGGTCGCCTGGGAGGCAATCTCTTTTTATATTCGGATTATATGCTAATTTTAATTCTTCAGTCTGCATTCAGATGCTGAAATATCAGCAATTATCTGCTGTATTTTTTTTAATTTTTACTCCCGCCTTCGCTCCGCTTCGGTGGGCAGGTTTGAATTTTGACTTAATAAACAACTCCTTCTTTCATCACCAGCTTTATCTTCCTGATATGATGAATATCTGCCGAAGGATCTCCCTCCACCGCGATCAGGTCAGCGTAAAGTCCTTTCCGTATTCTCCCGATTTTATCGGTGTAGCCAAACACATCCGCGTTCACTGAAGTGGCTGATTTTAATACGTCCACTGGTTTCATCCCGTACTCCACCATCAGTTCCATCTCCCGTGCATTATCTCCATGCGTAAACACGCCAACATCACCACCCATGCAAATAGTGACACCGGCATCCAGGGCCAGTTTAAAGGTTTTGCGCTTATTGATGATGCGTTCTGTTTCGGGGTCTGTCCCTTTTTTCCAGCCCTTATACTGTTCGGTAGCTTCGCCGGCTGCCAGGGTAGGACAGAGAGCCACGTTCTTTTCTTTCATCAGTTTGAAAATTGCTGCAGTGCCATGATCTCCATGTTCAATCGTGGAAACGCCGGACATGACTGACCTTCTCATCCCTTCGGGAGTGCTGGCATGGGCCACTGTTTTACGGCCGCTGCTGGCGGTATTGCCCACCAGCCAGGTAAGTTCCAGTTCGCTGAAAGTAGGTTGTGCTTCTCCATGGGGTCCATAGCGGTAATCAGCATATACTTTGATCAGATCGGCCCCATGACCAATCTGGTTGCGGATGGCTTTACTTAACTCTTCCAGTCCGGCCACTTCTTCTGCTCCCTGAGGTAAATCGATATCCGGGTTTTCAGATTTTGGTCCGTAGGAACCCTTGGCCACTATAGCCCTTGTGGCCACGATCATCCTCGGGCCGGGGATGACTCCTTTTTCAATGGCTTTCTTCAGCCCGGCATCATCATACATAGCGCCCTCAGTACCGAGGTCACGTACTGTAGTGAAGCCGGCCATCAGGGTTGCTTTGGCATGTTGTACGGCCCGGGCGGTTCGTTCCGCTCTTGATTCCTTCAGCACCTGGTCGTCCCAGGTGGTTTCGTTGTAGGGATGAAGAAACAAATGGGCATGTCCTTCAATCAATCCGGGCAACAGGGTCATTCCCTTCAGCTCTTTGATAATGGTTCCTGCCGGTAATTTGAATTGCATCGGACCAGCAGCTTCGATCAGGTTGTTTTTTACCAGTACCACCCAGCCTGTATGCAGGGAGTCCCCGTCAAATACCCGGTCCGGTTTTAATAAGATATACTGGTCTTTTACCTGGGCATTCATGATCAGTAAAAAAGCCAGGCAAAAACTGAGCAACAATCCTTTTTTCATAAATAGTTTTTAAGTAAACAGTACATCCGTGTATTCAGGTTTCTTTTTAAAGACAGCATTGGCAAAAGGGCAGAGGGGGAAGATCTTCATGGAACTGACCCGTGCATATTCCACCGCGGCCTGCACCAGTAAGTAGCCCACTTTCTGACCTTTCAGTTCATCACTAACTTCCGTATGTTCGATAATCATTTTGTCTGCGGCTGGCAAGGTATAGACCATTTCCGCCAGGTAGGCACCCTCTTCTCCCACAAAGAAAAGGCCCTTTCCCCCGACTTGTTTGTGATGGATAGTCATAGTCGATCTTTTCTTAAAGCTATCAAGATTTTTTTGCTTATTTGGATTTGTAGCCACATATTTGCAGTAGCAATGAACAGTACAATAACAAATAAACAGTGGTGGTGGCATACAACTCTAAAGGGGCTGTAGTGTCATGACTGCATTTGTATATCATTCAGGAGCCCCGAATACCGGGGCTCCTGTTTTTTTTACCTGACTGGCTCAGCAATAGTCAGACCGATTATGAAAAAAATGGAGATCAACACAAGTTGTAAAAGGATGCTGGCTGATGTGTACACCCCGGTGGGAATTTACCTGCGCCTGCGTGATAAATTCCGG
>CAZYTV010000388.1:0-2568 GCA_964650455.1 uncultured Chitinophaga sp.
CTCGAATATTCAAGCAGATCCGTTATCAGTGTCTTGATTTTCTGGGAACCTTTTAAGGCAAAATCAATATACTGTTTGCCGGCATCATCCAGTTTATCGCCATATCTTTTTTCAATCAGTTCCAGGAACCCGGTAATGGAACGAAGCGGTGCCTGCAGATCATGGGATACGATATAAGCAAACTGATCTGTTTCCCTGATCAGCTCCGCAATCCTGGCTTCCAGCAACTGTTTACTGTTGTCAGGATGACCGGCCCCCTGTCCCGGATCTATTCCCAAATGCTGACCTGTTTCTGATAAATGCATTCCCTGTTTTTTATGCCCTTTGTTTAGGCAGTGTAAAATGAAAAGCCGTTCCTTCCCCCTGCACCGAAGTCATCCATATTCGACCACCATGGAGTTCCACAATTTTTTTACAGGTAATCAGGCCCAGCCCTGTTCCGGGATAATCCTCTTTCCGGTGCAGCCGCTGAAAGGCTTTAAATAATTTCGGCTGATCTTTTTCTGCCACACCAATCCCGTTGTCCTGCACGGTAAATTCCCACTCCTCCGGAATTTCCTTCATCCCAAGTTTAACCTCCGGTGGAACATCTTTTTTCCTGAATTTTAACCCATTGCTGACCAGGTTCAGAAACAACCGATATAAAGCACTCGGGGATCCTTCCACCACCGGCAGTGAATTTGGCACCAGTAAACTGGCCGATTCACTCTCCAGCACGATACCCATATCCTTATAAACAAGGTCAACCACATAGTTGAGATCTACAGGTTCTTTTTTAGCATTTTCATTGCCCGAGCGGCAGAATTCAAGTAAATCCCGGATTAAAATGGTCATCCGGTCAGCACCATCCTTTGCACGGCTGATATAGGTCATCGCCTGCTCATCCAGTGTACCACTATATCGTTTATCAAGTAAGCCCAGGAACCCGCTTACCATCCGGAGCGGTTCCTGCAGATCATGTGCGGTGATATTGGCAAACTGTTCCAGATTTTTATTCAACTGAAGGATTTCCTGTTCTGCCTGTTTCCTGGAAGTGATATCCATATTGGTCCCGATAAGCCGTATTGCTTTTCCTGACTCATCGTGCACTACTATAGCATTTGCCTGAATATAGTGTTCCGACTTATCCCGGTGAAGTATCCGGAACTCCGTATCAAAATCACATTCGCCACGGATCGCCTTTTCTAATTCCTCCCGTACCCTTTCCCGGTCTTCGGGGTGCAGCGCCGCATTCCAAGAGGCAGAAACAGACTGAACCTGTTCCGGCAGAATATCATACATCTGAAACATCTGTGCATCCCAAAGGGTGTGATCTTTTTTTAAATCCCAATCCCAGATGCCAATACTGGTGGCCCGCAGTGCCACCTGGAGCCGGTTAGACAAGTCAATGAGTTTTTCCTCCGCCAGTTTTCTGTTTGAAATATCTTCCAGTGTGCCTTCAAAACACTGAAACCGGCCATCAGCATCATGTACAATGCGAATGTTAGCACTTACCCAGATGGGGGTTCCATCTTTTTTTAACACCCGCATTTCATAATCCTCCACATGTCCGCTCTCACGCAGCCGGTTTGCCAAAACTGTACGTTCAGCCGGATCCGCATATATCTGATGGCTGATATCGGTCACTGATGACATCAGTTCCTCCGGACTGTTGTATCCGAATATTCTAGCCATTGAATTATTGGCAATGACAAACCGTCCATCTTCCGAACTCTGGTATATGCCGTCTGCAGTGTTATCAAAAATGGACTGGAATTGCTTCTGTGTAGCCATCAGTTTATTTTCCATCTCCACCCGCCTGGAGATATCCCTGCTGATCCCGAGCAAACCGATGAGTTTATTCTCCGAATCAAACAGTGGAATTTTTGATGTCAGCAGGTGATATTTTTTCCCGTTGAGCGCACTGAATTCATCCAGCCGGTTAGACACCGGTTCACCACTGCGCATCACATCAATATCATTCCAGTGCCCCTCCCATCCCTGTTGCCCCGGAAAAAGCTCCAGGTCAGTTTTCCCGGCAAATTCCTCCTGACGCGTTTTCCCCATAAAATCCATATCCACTTGATTGGCTATAATTTTTTTACCCTCCGTATCCTTAATATAAATCGGGTCCGGAATATTATCTATCAGGGTACGTAATAACTTACGTTCTGCCCGAATCTCTTCTTCCGCTTTTTTCCGCTCAGTAATATCCTGGGTGGTTCCAAACATGCCACTGGGCTTTCCGGACTTATCATATAATAACGACCCTTGCTCGTACACAATGATTTTCGAACCGTCACTTCTGCTGATTTCATGATCCGTGGCAAAGGAACGGTTTCCGTCAAGTGCCTCCTGTACCAGCAGGTTAATCCGGTTACGTTCTGCCGTTGCAAAGAATCCCAGGTAATTTTCATAGGTAGGTTGAAATGTTTTCCGGTTTACCCCGAACAAATTAAACTGCTCATGACTCCATTTAAGGTTGCCGGTTTTAAAATCCCATTCCCAGCTCCCCATCCGGGCAATATGCTGTGCCTCCTGGAATTTGATATGATTGCTGATAAATTTGTGCTGCACACGCCGGACACT
>CAZYTV010000389.1:0-2563 GCA_964650455.1 uncultured Chitinophaga sp.
AATTTTCAGGTCCAAATATTTCGGTAAGAAACCACCGATATCATCGCGGCTGAATCCAAAACTCATCTGGGTGAGGTCATTGGTACCAAAGCTGAAGAAGTCGGCCACGTTTGCCATAAACTCTGCACGCAGGGCGGCCCGTGGTGTTTCGATCATCGTACCATAGAGGTAAGGGATCTTCTTCATACCGAATTTCTCACATACTTCTTTGTATACCTGGTCCACAATCACTTTCTGATGACGCAGTTCATGGGCAATCACTGTTACAGGAACCATGATTTCCGGGAAGGCTTTTTTACCGGCTTTCAACAGTTCGGCGGTTGCTTCGAAAATCGCGCGTACCTGCATCTCTGTGATTTCCGGATAACTGATACCGAGACGTACACCACGGTGACCCAACATTGGATTGTTCTCGTGGAGTGCCAGTACCCTTCTGTTGAGCATACCCATGCTGATGCCAAGTTCTTTGCTCAGCTGGCGGAGTTTTTCCTTATCATGGGGAACAAACTCATGCAGCGGGGGATCGAGCAGACGGATTGTAACCGGGTGACCTTTCATGACGGCCAGGGTATTCTTCACGTCTTTCTTTACAAATTTGAACAGGCCGTTCAATGCCTCTCTTCTTTCTTTTTCTGTTTTGCTCACGATCATTTTGCGCAGCTGGAACAGGGGCTCTTCGCTTCCTTCGCCATAGAACATGTGTTCTGTACGGAAAAGACCAATACCTTCTGCACCGAATTTTACCGCATGTTGGGCATCCAGTGGTGTTTCAGCATTGGCACGTACACCGATCTGTTTGAATTTATCAACCAGTTTCATCAGGTCTTTATAAGACTGATTTTTATCAATATCAATATCCACCAGGGCCATGCTGCCTTCATAAACAGCACCCAGGGTTCCGTTTAAGCTGATCCAGTCACCTTCTTTGATCACCACACCATTCTTGGCATGGAAGTTTTTAGCTTCCGTATGGATTTCAATATCACCACAACCTACGATACAGCATTTACCCCAGCCACGGGCTACGAGGGCCGCGTGTGAAGTCATTCCACCCTTGGTCGTGAGGATCGCCTGTGCTTTGTGCATACCATCCACATCCTCAGGAGAAGTTTCTTCACGCACCAGGATCACTTTCTCGCCCCTGGAAGCCCATTCTACTGCTTCTGCTGAAGAGAATACCACCCGGCCTTTGGCTCCGCCAGGACCGGCGGGAAGACCTTTAGCAATAACGGGTGCCAGTAATTCCGCTTTGGGATCCAGCATCGGCAGCAATAATTCCACCAACTGGTTTGGACCCACACGCATCAGGGCAGTTTTAGCATCGATGAGTTTTTCTTTCACCATTTCTGTAGCCATACGAACAGCAGCCACCCCATTCCGTTTACCTACCCGGCATTGCAGCATATAGAGTGTTCCTTTTTCAATAGTAAACTCAATGTCCTGCATGTCGTGGTAGTGCTTTTCCAGTCGGCGCTGGATCGTGAAGAGCTCTTTGTATTGAGCAGGCATCAGTTTTTCCAGGGTAGTGAAATGTTCACTTTGTGCATTTTTGGAATATTCATTTACAGGAGCGGGAGTCCGGATACCGGCCACCACATCTTCACCCTGTGCATTTACCAGGTATTCACCGTAGAATTTATTTTCACCATTTCCGGGGTTGCGGGTGAAAGCCACACCAGTGCAGCTACCCTCACCCATATTACCGAATACCATGGCCTGAACGTTTACGGCAGTACCCCATTCATGCGGGATCTTTTCAATGCGGCGGTATTCAATAGCACGTTTACCATTCCAGCTGGCAAATACGGCACCCACACCTCCCCACATTTGTTCCCAGGGATCATCGGGGAATTCAGTACCCAGTACTTTCTTTACTGTTTTTTTATAGTCTTTTACCAGTTCTTTCAGTTCGTCTGCAGTAAGGTCGGTATCACTGGTATATCCATTTTTGTGTTTGATATGTTCCAGTTTTTCGTCCAGTACTTTGCGGATACCCTTGCCACCTTTGGGTTCGATGCCTGCCGCTTTTTCCATCACTACATCGGCATACATCATAATCAGGCGGCGGTAGGCATCATACGCAAAACGCGCATCACCACTCTGGGCAATCACTCCTTTAATCGTGTTTTCATTCAGGCCTACATTCAGTACGGTTTCCATCATCCCGGGCATACTCTTGCGGGCACCGGAGCGGACAGATAATAACAATGGATTTTTTTCATCACCGAATTTTTTACCGGTGATCTTTTCCATTCTTTCCATGGATTCTTTTACCTGCGCGTTCAGGGTTTTGGGATAGGTTCTTTTATTCGCATAATAGTAAGTACAAACCTCGGTCGTAACCGTAAATCCGGGAGGTACCGGTAATTTCAGGTTCGGGTGTCCTGCCATTTCGGCGAGGTTAGCCCCTTTGCCGCCCAGCAAGTTTTTCATTGATTCGTTTCCATCGGCCTTGCCGCCGCCGAAGAAGTACACATACTTTCCGGTTTTTGTTTTTGTTGCCATAATAGATAAGCTTTTGTGCTTGCATAGTTAGCGCTAAACCAGCCGAATACAGGGGACT
>CAZYTV010000390.1:0-2538 GCA_964650455.1 uncultured Chitinophaga sp.
GAAATCATACCCTTCCATAAACCCTTTACATTTGAACCAGGTCTTAAAGGGATCATCCTGTCAGGCTCCCCTTTTTCAGTAAATGAAGCCAATGCACCGGATACGGATGTAGCCGCGCTTGTAAGCAAGGTGCCGGTACTCGGTGTATGTTACGGAGCTCAGCTCACCGCTAAACGTTATGGTGGCGTGGTAGCTAAAAGTGACAAGCGTGAATACGGACGCGCTATCCTTCAGCGCAAAAAAGAAGATATACTGTTCAGGGATGTTACCCCCCAGAGCCAGGTATGGATGAGTCATAGCGATACCATCAAACAGCTCCCGGAAGGTTTTGAACTGCTGGCCGATACTGACAGCATTCCTGTTGCAGCTTTCCGGAAAACCGGCAATGAAGGGAATCCGTTGTATGGTGTACAATTCCATCCGGAAGTATATCACTCCAAAGAAGGCAAAAAAATAATCAACAATTTCCTGGTACAGATCTGTGGGTGCAGCCAGGACTGGACACCGGCCCACTTTATCACAGACACTGTTGCCGCATTAAAAAAACAGATCGGCGACCGGAAAGTCATTATGGCCCTCAGCGGCGGCGTGGATTCCACCGTAGCCGCCACCCTGATCCACCGGGCAATCGGAGAACGCCTGTCGGGTATTTTTGTTGATAACGGGGTGCTGCGCAAAGACGAATTTGAATCCGTTTTAAAAACCTATGCCCAGATTGGCCTGAATGTGAAAGGCATAGATGCCCGTGAACATTTCTACACCAAACTGGCTGGCAAAACAGATCCAGAAGAAAAAAGAAAGATCATCGGTGCCGGGTTTATAGATGTATTTCAGGAAGAAGCCAAAAAAGTAGAAGGGATCGGGCTCCTGGGTCAGGGCACTATTTACCCCGATGTGATTGAGAGTGTTTCTGTACATGGCCCCTCGGTGATGATTAAATCACATCACAATGTGGGGGGGTTACCGGAACACCTGCACCTGGAACTGGTAGAACCCCTGCGTTCACTCTTTAAGGATGAGGTACGCAAAGTTGGCCGTGAACTGGGAATTCCTGCAGAAATGATTGACCGCCACCCCTTCCCGGGTCCGGGTCTCGCTATCCGCATTTTAGGCGATATCACCGAAGAAAAGGTACAGTTATTGCAACAGGCAGATCACCTGTATATCAAAGCACTGAAAGATAACAATCTCTATGCAACGGTCTGGCAGGCTGGTGCTATCTTACTCCCGGTAAAAAGTGTGGGGGTAATGGGTGATGAAAGAACCTATGAGTATACGGTTGCCTTAAGGGCGGTGACCAGCGTGGACGGAATGACCGCCGACTGGGCACATCTGCCTTATGATTTCCTGGCCAATGTGTCCAATGAAATTATCAACAATGTGAGAGGAATCAACCGTGTGGTTTATGATATCAGCAGTAAGCCCCCCGCTACCATAGAATGGGAATAACCACCTACTAAAAAAGGATACTATGAGGATTCATGTTTGGGTACTGACCACCCTGTTTTGCCTGGCTCAAACCGCCCGCGCCCAGGACCAGTTACCGAAATTCAAGATTGCCATTTTCGCCCCCCTGTACCTGGATTCGGCCTTCGATGACCAGTCTGAATACCGCTATGCGAAAAATACATTTCCGAAATTTATCAACCCGGGGCTTGAATTTTATGAAGGCGCCCAACTGGCACTGGATTCCCTCAATAAAGAAAAAATAAACCTGGATGTACATGTATTCGACACGCGTTCATCCCGGCAAACGGTACAGCAGCAACTGGCAGGCGCAGCTATTAATGATATCAGTCTCCTGATTGCTTATTGTTCTGCTTCTGAAGTAAAAGTATTCGCCGATGCCGGTTTACAAAAAAACATACCGGTCATTAATGTGAACCTGCCCAATGACGGAGGTGTAACCGGTAATCCTTTTTATATTATGCTCAATTCCACATTAAAAACGCAATGCGAAGGAATTTACCGGCATATACAGAAATTCTATGCCCTGGACCGGCTGATCGTGTTCCGTAAAAAAGGGGTGCTGGAAGACCGTGTCAGGTCCTACTTCGACGAGTTTGCCAAAAACACCGTGGGACTCCCGCTAAAACTAAAATATATTGATCTTACCGATAGTTTCCAGGTCAACCAGCTGATGCCCTACCTTGATACCGTACAAAACACTTTATGCATTGCCGGCAGCCTGGACGAACATTTCGGAAAACGACTGGCCCTGCAGCTGGCTGCTTTAAGAAAGCAGAATTATAAGGCCGCTGTTATGGGCATGCCCACCTGGGATGCCATTAAAGATTTTACACGGCCTGAATACCGGGGACTGGAGATTATTTACAGTACGCCATTCTATAACACACGAACCGACAAAGGGAGCCTGAGTATTACCAATACTTTCAATACCCGGATGTTTGCCCGTCCCAGCGATATGTTCATGCGGGGGTATGAAACCGTATGGCGTTTTGTAAAACTGATGCTACAGTATAAGTCAGATTTTGCTTCGAATATTACACGGAAAGAATTCAATGTATTCCGGAAACT
>CAZYTV010000391.1:0-2537 GCA_964650455.1 uncultured Chitinophaga sp.
TCTAAAATGTTGATTAAGTCTTTCTGTTGGTTATAGGATGACCCGCTCTCCGGCCCGGTCATTCGGGCAAATATACCAAAACCGACTTGCTGGAATAGATTTAGAGTTATTAACAGATGGGGAAAAGAAATAGTAGTCATTAGACTGAAGTCAGAAACATCGGACCGACGTTTCGGTCCGGTTTTTTGACCATTGTCAGCTTCCGTGGAAAGCAATAAATAAGGGGATAATATGACAGACCTTGTATTTGCATTCTTTAAAATTTCAGGAAATTATCAATATTGGTTTCCACAAATCAAAGGTGGATATGGTACCCTTATTTTCTGAGCACCGGAAGTTTTAATTTGACTCGTCAGTGTCTATTTGTAGCAATTTCATAGCTGATTTAAATTGGCAATAAAATTTTATAATCAAATGATTATTAATTATTTACCTAGATTATAATATATTTTTTTCGGCCTTTAATACAAAATTTACATCCAAAACTCGGGTGTTTTGTAAATTTACATTTCAACTGACCCCCTAAATTCTTCCCTTATTATTGTGGATATGAATATGTGTTGTCGGGCTTTATATTAACCTGTGCTGTTATCCCTGAATTTAAAAGAGGAATTATGTATACGTATGATTTGCTGGAGACCGGGTGCTACTACCTGGTAAAGGAGAAGGAAGATTCCCCCGTGAACCTGATTCGTGTGGCGGTAACCACGGATCATTGCCTGTTTATACAGCGCTATGATGAGCCGATGGAGACCAGCTGGAAATTGAAAAAAGACCCCCTTTTTGATATTATCGAGTGCCTGAGTGATGCCGCTGTAAAGTCCTGGGAGGTCTATTACCGGAGCAGTCAGGATGCGTTTTTTGGCGAGGATGAAGATGAATAATCCGCTGGTGTAATTTACCCTCACCGCTGATTGAAATAAGCTATTTTAGCTGATCAATCAACGACTATGCGTTTCACCTCCTTTCCCCGGCTTTTTTTCATTGTTCTGATTACCAGTACTCCGGTTATCCTGGCCGCACAGGAAGATTTTCTCCCCAACGATTACCTGGGTAAGGAATTTTATGCCGGCCGGCGGGAAGCCTTACGTGCAGCGATGCCCGACAGTTCAGTGGCGGTGATCTTCGCTTACCCCACCCGTACCTTTTCCAACGATGTGGAATATATCTATCACGCTAACCCGGATATGTATTATTTCAGCGGGTATAAAGAACCACATTCTTTTTTATTGATTTTTAAAGAGTCACAAACAGACTCTTCCGGTAAGACCTATAAGGAAATCCTCTTTGTTCAGAAGAAGAATCCCCAGGCCGAACAGTGGACTGGTAAAAGACTGGGCACGGAAGGGGCCCGTGAAAAACTGGGTATAACGGAGGTGTACAATGGTGCAGAATTTAAAAATTTTCCGCTCGATTTCAGCCGGTTTAAAAAAATTCTGCATGATCGCCTGCCCGGGGATGTACCGAATAGCAATGATAAAGCTGACCTCTATGACCTGTTGGAACAATTCCGGCAGAAATTGAATCTGGCCGATAAAATCATGCAGGGTAAGGTTGACACCCGTCAATACCTGGAACTGACCGGCAAACTCCGGCGGATCAAGACTCCGGAAGAGATGAGTTTGCTGCGTAAAGCGGTGGAGATATCCTGTCAGGCACATAATGAAGTTATGAAAACCATTCATCCCAATATGTCTGAACTGGAAATTCAGGGCCTCCAGGAATATGTACATAAAAAGCAGGGGGCTGAAGGCGTTGGCTATGGTTCTATTGTGGGTTCAGGTGAAAATGGCTGTGTGCTGCACTATATGGAAAACACTAAAACAAAAATCGGAGGTTCTCTCCTCCTGATGGATGTGGGTGCTGAATACCATGGCTACACGGCAGATGTGACCCGTACAGTGCCGGCAGATGGAAAATTCTCTGCAGAAGAAAAAGCGATCTACCAGCTTGTATATGATGCACAGGAAGCTGCTTTCAAAACCCTGAAGAATGGTTCCAGGTTCGCGGATGCCAGCAATGCGGCAAGAGAAACCATTGCAGAAGGTCTGCTTAAACTGGGCATTTTAAAAGATAAAAAGGAAGTATGGAAATATTTTCCGCATGGACTGGGCCACCATATTGGCCTGGATGTACATGACCGCGGAGCGATGGAAACCCTGCTTAAGGACATGGTGATTACGATTGAGCCCGGTATTTATATACCTGCCAATAGTGACTGTGATAAAAAGTGGTGGGGAATTGCAGTTCGGATCGAAGATGATCTCCTGATCACCGAAACCGGCTATGAAAATCTATCCCGGTTTGCTCCAAGAAAAGTGGAAGACATCGAAAAAATGATCAGCCAGAAAAGTGCTTTGGATAATTTCAAACTGGACCCGTTGGAATCCGGGAAGAAAAAAGGCTTTTAAAAATCAGTCAACAGGCGTTTTACTGAACGGTTACCTGTACATCACAAAAAGTGCTGTCAAAACTGATCCTGAAATTATTCACACCGATGGCAAATGGAGTACCGTTGCTCCTGAGTTTTACAGCAT
>CAZYTV010000392.1:0-2498 GCA_964650455.1 uncultured Chitinophaga sp.
AAATGCCCCAGGGACTATTTTTGTACGGTCCAGTCAATTCGACCCAGTGATTTCAATATGCCGATAATCCGGACCCGTTCCAGCACCAGGATCAGAAGGCAGGTAAAGAGGTTGATAACGGCAATGGCAACCATAAAACGGATCATCACATTACGTGTCATGTCCTGCATATTCAGCCAGTCAAAAAGATTGGGGGATATTTTTTTCACACTGATCGCATCCCAGGTGGCCGGGAACTGGTCCAGCTCATGTAACTGGTTGGCGATGCTGTCGGTTTTTTTATAATCATGCAGAAAGATTTCATAGCCACCGGCCTGGTCATCACTCCATTGATTCAGGTTCCGGATCAGGCGGATATCCCCGATCGCAAATAACCGGTCATATTCTTCAATACCCGTTTTATATATGCCGGCGATAAACATTTTTTTAGTACGCGGATTTTCGCCGGGTTTGAGAAAATAGATCAGCAGGCTGTCGCCTGGCTTTATCTGTAAACGCGAAGCGGTATAATCAGAAACAAGCAGTTCCCGGCTGAATACACTGTCATTAAAATGAATAGGGGTACCGGATTTTATAAATTGTTTCAGGTGTTCGAAATCATAGGTTTTATCAAGTCCTTTTACCAGCACTCCTTCAATATCTTCCCTGGTTTTGAGCAGGGCATAACGGGTGGCAAACGGATGGATACTCTTCACACCCGGGTATCGGGCAATGGTCTGCACGAGCTGTTTGTTTTCGGAGATCGCAATCTCTTCCGAAATAATGGCCTTCCCCGGCTGCTTCTCCTGGATGCGGATATGCCCCCAGAAACTAAATATCTTCTGGCTCACGGCTTCCTGGAATCCGTTGGCCAGTGCCAGGGTCACAATCATCACCAGTACACTGATGATCGTGGCTGCCACAGATAAACGGATAATAAACCTGGAAAAGGTTTTTTGCTGGTTAAATGCGATGCGGTTAGCTATGAATCCTGCAACCTTCAATGATAATAGTTTGTCTTTATCAAAAATAAGGTGCTGCTCAGGATTTATCCTGTTTTTTAACGTATTTTCAACTAATATTTTCAGAGAACAACCCGCTCATGAAAAAAATAATTTTAGGGCTGCTATGCTGGCCAATCTTCGTTTCGGCCCAATTGCCCGATCAGATTTACCGTGCCAGTATCCGGACTGTTAAACTGTTTAAATACGGTGACATCTACAGTTACCCGGTCATCCAGTTAGGCAACAACGAACAACTGGAACTGCATTTCGATGACATGGATAATGATGTTAAAAACTATTATTACAGTTTTCAGTTGTGCAATGCTGACTGGACACCGGCGAATGTACAGGCGTATGATTATATCCGGGGATTCCAGAGCAACCGGATTGGCACGTACCGCAGTTCTTCTATGGTGCAAACCCGTTACACCCATTACCAGGCCGTGTTACCTGAACGCAGTTCCGGCCCGACCAAAGGTGGTAATTACCTGCTGAAAGTATTTCTGAATGATGATACATCAAAACTGGCTTTTACCAAACGCTTACTGGTAGTGAATAAAAAGGCATCAGTTGCCGGACAGGTACTGCAGCCGTTTAATGGCAGTTTATTTCAGACCCATCAGCGGGTACAGGCGGGTATCAGCACCGCCGGTACACAGCTCAATCCTTTTTCTCCGCAGGACCTCAAGCTGGTCATGTTGCAGAATTATAACTGGAACAATGCCCGACTGATTGATCGCCCAACACTATTCCGGGGCAACTATTATGAATACAGTGATGAAGAATTTACCGGTTTCCCGGCAGCCAAAGAATGGCGTTGGGCGGATCTGCGCAGTTTCCGTTTAAGAAGTGACCGGGTACAAAGAATTGTTGATAGTGACAGCTCTTCCCGTATTGATATTTATATCAACCCCGATGTGGACCGCCGGCAGCAGATCTATATGTATTACCGCGATATCAATGGGTTGTTTACTTCCGAGAACCAGGACAATGGCAATGCCTACTGGCAGGCGGATTATGCCTGGGTCCATTTTACCTATGTCCCACCCGGTAACCAGCCTTTAGCCGGAAGACAGGTTTACCTTTCCGGAGAACTAACTCAGTATATGACCGGTGAGTCTTCCCGAATGGATTTTAATACGGTGAAAGGGGTATATGAAAAAGCACTTTACCTGAAGCAGGGATATTATAATTATTCGTATGTAACCCTGCCAGACAATCCCCGGAAAGGAGTCCCTTCAATTCCAGAGCATGCAGAAGGTAATTACTGGGGAACGGAAAACAGTTATATGATCCTCGTGTATTTCAGGCCATTTGGTGCCAGGGCAGATGAACTGGTGGGGTATAGCCTTGTAAACTCGGCCTTTCAACGCTGAACATTTTTTTCAATTCATCCTTATCATTCGGGCTCACTGCCTTATCTTTGCGCCGGCAGGTCTTACACGACCAGCTCCTGCTGAACCCTCCCAGGGCCGGAAGGCAGCAAGAGTAGGTGGTTGAGCGGTGCGATGTAAT
>CAZYTV010000393.1:0-2483 GCA_964650455.1 uncultured Chitinophaga sp.
CAGGCGCCGCGCAATTACATTGCGCATCTGTGAATTGGGAAGATCGGTAAATCCTTCTTCGGTACTGCCTGCAAATGCAGTTACACTTACACTGGCTGCAGGTGCCGTCGTTACGGCAGCCGGGGCAGTGCCAGGTTTATAATTATCGATATCAGCTTTAATAATACGGCCACCATCTCCGCTTCCTTGTAATAAACGAAGGTCAACTCCTTTTTCCTGGGCGATTTTCTTTGCCAGAGGGGATGCTTTTACCCGGCCATTTTCAGTAACGGCAGTCGTAACAGCTACCGGGGAAGTGGTGGCAGCAGGAGCGGATGCTGCAGGTACGCTGGTGGCTACCGGAGCTGCAACAACCCCGCCTTTACTGGCAGCGATAATGGCATCCACATCGACTTTGCCTTTTTCACCGATAACACATAAAAGACCGTTCACCAGAATTTTTTCTCCTTTCTCAGCACCAATATGCAACAGGGTTCCGTTTTTGTAACTCTCCAGTTCCATCGTGGCTTTATCGGTTTCGATTTCAGCCAGCACTTCTCCTTTCTTTACCGTATCTCCCACTTTTTTATGCCAGGAAGCAATCACACCGGCTTCCATGGTATCACTCAGACGGGGCATTAAAACAACTTCATCCATTTTGGAGATATCAAGGCCGGGGCTGGCCTGGGCTGCCTGAGCTGCAGGGGCTGTTTCAGCAACTGGAGCCGGAGCAGGTGCGGCAGGGGCCGCTGATCCGGCACTCATCAGCCCGGAAATATCTTCCCCGGCTGTTCCGATAATGGCCAGCAGGTCATTGACCTGGAGTTTTCCCCCTTTGTCAGTTCCGATATGCAGGAGTACTCCATCCTTATAGCTTTCAAGTTCCATCGTGGCCTTGTCCGTTTCCACTTCGGCCAGCAGGTCACCTTTCTTTACGGGATCGCCCACTTTTTTATGCCAGGCGGCGATCACACCTTCTGTCATTGTATCACTCAGGCGGGGCATTAATATCACTTCAGCCATGTACCGTTAAATTTTGGCCGAAATTAAGGTAAAATAGTGAATGTGGCATCCGGTCTGACTGTTTCCGTCAGTAGTCTAATTCCAGCCTTAATCTATCCTTCAAATCCCGGATGACCGGGTACTGTTCCACCATTTTCATGTATTGCTCTTTGGAGGTCAGGGTAATCTCCACCGGGGCCCGGTCATCATTCTTTTCATCAACCGTCACCATAAACTGAAGCAGTTTATTTTGCAGGTGTTGCTGAAGAAAATGGAAAAGGGTATTCCGCTCGGCTTCAATAAATTTTTGTTCAATATTATTGGCCGTAACGGCTTCAAAGGAATTCGCATCCTTTATTCGTAAAACAGCCAGCGAAAAGGGTTGGGCCGCCGGATTCCGTTCGGCCTTTAATTTAAGGATATATTCATCCCAGGCTTTTCGCAGGGTCTCCATCTCCAATGGATGGTTGACCTTTTCATGGGCAGCGTTGCCATTTCCCGTGTATTGTTTCCGGATCTTATCCAAGGCGGAGAGACCATTTCCGGTTTTGACAGGTTCCGCCGCTTTTTTTTCTGAAACATATGCGGTTATTGCCGGCTCAGTAACCCGGGCAACGGGCGTTTCAATAATGAGCCTGGCACCGGTTGCCGGTGGCTCTTGCCGCGCAGTTTCTGTTGTTAACGGCTTTTGTACCATTTGCCGGATAGGCCGGGTTCGAAAAGCCAGGGCGGATTCAGCTATTTTTTTTTTACCGTTGCTTCCTGCATCGGTGGTAAGATCAAGGGCCTGCTGAAGATAACAGAGTTTAATCAGTGTTAATTCCACATGCAGCCGTTTATTCCGGGCTGATTTATAATTGATCTCGGCTTCGTTCAGGATATTCAGGGCACTGACCAGCAGGCCGGCAGATACTTTTTTGGCAGTTTCCAGGTAACGGCTTTTAAAACTCTCCACCGCTTCCAGCAGAACGGCTGCTTTTTCATCTTTACAAACCAGCAGGTTTCTGATAAATTCAGCCAGCCCGTTCAGTACCAGGTCGCCTTCAAAACCCTTCCGGTTGATATCATCATAGATCAGCATCGCAGCAGCCAGGTCCTGTTCCTGCATATAATCCAGAATGCGGAAATAATAATCTGCATCCAGGATATTCAGGTGCTCAAGTGTATTGGCATAATTCAGTTCGCCATTGGTAAAACTGACAATCTTATCAAGGATACTCAACGCATCCCGCATACAGCCTTCACTTTTCTGGGCAATGATCTGCAGTGCAGCTTTTTCTGCAGTTATTTCTTCCTTTACACAAATTTCTTCCAGGTGCCGGACCGTATCATTGGTGGTGATCCGCTTGAAATCGAAAATCTGGCAACGGCTCAGAATCGTTGGCAGGATCTTATGTTTCTCCGTGGTGGCCAGTATAAAGATGGCATAGGGTGGGGGTTCTTCCAGGGTTTTCAAAAAGGCATTAAACGCGGAAGAACTAAGCATGTGTAGCTTGTCAATC
>CAZYTV010000394.1:0-2482 GCA_964650455.1 uncultured Chitinophaga sp.
GCAGGTGCAGGTGAATTTTCTTTGCTCCTGCCAGTACCTTCATGGCCGGCACCGCATAAATGATATCGCCGATCAGCCCGAAATGTTTGAAGTGAACCGCATCCGGATGCATGGGGGGATTCAGGTTGGGCTGGGTAATCCTGGACAGCCCTTTGCTGAAAAGGGCCCGTTTGGCCTTCTCTTTAAAAACAGCAATATAAATGCGTTCAAAAATAGTCATGTGGGAGCGAGGTTTCCAACGGGTTCAAATGTAGCTATTTTACCGCTATCATCGCCTTCTGCCGGCTCAGCCGATTAGCTAAAATGTATTACCTTGGCTGCTGCATTTCCTTTTACCGGTACTACCGGTTTTATTTAAACGAACCCATGCTCCGAAAGCTTCAACTGATCCTGTATTATTTGTTCCGGTACCCATTGTTAAAGGGACAACTGGGCAGCCTCGGTTCAAGGGCCAGACTGCTGCAGACAAAACTGGAGGGTGCAAAATATATTCATATTGGCCCCCGGGTCTATATCAATAGCCGAGGCTGGCTGGCCTGCCTGCCACTGACCGGTGATACCAACTGCCGGCTCAGTATCGGGGAGGGGACCTATGTAGGCCGCTTCTGTCATTTCTATGCTACTTCCCGGATTGAGATCGGGAAAAAAGTACTGATCGCCGATAAAGTGTATCTCAGTGATAACCTGCATGGCTATAAGGATATCCATATACCCGTTATTGATCAGCCGGTGGAACAGCTTTCTCCGGTGATTATTAAAGACGGGGCCTGGCTGGGTGAAAACGTATGTGTGGTGGGAGCTTCCGTCGGTAAGAACAGTGTGGTGGGTGCCAACAGTGTGGTGACCCGGGATATTCCTGATTACTGTGTGGCTGCCGGTGCTCCGGCCATTATTATAAAACGATTTGATCCGGAGAAAAAAGAATGGCGGCGTACGGATAAGGAAGGCAATTTTATCTGAAAAAGGAAATCATGAGCTACAAGAATATATTGATTACCGGCGGCGCCGGGTTTATTGGATCCTCACTGACTCTTTACCTCATTGAAAACGGGTATAGCGTGACCGTGCTGGATAATTTATCTGAACAGATTCATGGAACCCACCCGGAAAAAAGTTCACCACTCTATCTTTCGATAAAGGACAAAGTCCGTTTTATAAAGGGAACCGTCACCTCCCGGACTGATTGGGAAAATGCGATCGGCGATAATGAAGTGATCGTACACCTGGCTGCCGAAACAGGAACTGGCCAATCCATGTACCAGATCCACCATTACTCCGAAGTGAATATCGGGGGAACCGCCCTGATGCTGGACATACTGGCTAACCGTAAAACAACCGTTAAAAAAGTAATCATTGCTTCTTCCCGGGCCATCTACGGAGAGGGGAAATATATTTCACCGGAACTCGGTCCCGTATATCCGAAACACCGGATTGCCGCGGATATGGACCAGGGCCATTTTGAAGTAACTTTTCCCGGTGCCACCAGTCCCCTGCAACTTGTAGCCACTGACGAGGATTCAAAGATTCATCCTTCTTCTGTTTATGGTATCACTAAACAAAACCAGGAGCAGATGGTGATGACGGTTTGTCCCACCCTGGGCATTGCCCCGGTGGCTTTCCGTTACCAGAATGTGTACGGACCGGGCCAGTCGCTGACCAATCCCTACACCGGTATCCTTTCTATTTTTTCCACCCTGGTGCTGAATCATAAACCAATCAATATTTTTGAAGACGGGAATGAAAGCCGTGATTTTGTCTTTATCAGTGATGTGATCAGGGCCACTTTCCTGGGCATTGAAAAGGATGAAGCCAACGGGCAGGTATTCAATGTCGGTACGGGTATCCCCACCACGGTACTTGAAGTAGCCAACGAACTGATCAACCTGTATCAAAAAGAAGTGCCTGTTACCATAACCGGTAATTATCGCCTGGGAGATATCCGTCATAATTATGCGGATATGAAAAAAATTGAAGAGTTACTGGGGTTCCGCCCGGTTGTTTCTTTCAGTGAAGGCCTCCGCCTGTTTACGGAGTGGGTAAATGCACAGGAAGTACAGACCAGCCGCTACGATGAATCCATTGCGGAAATGAAAGCAAAAGGTTTGATGAAATAAATAAATATGGCCCGGATCGGACTGGTAACTGTCTTATATAAATGTGATGAAGTACTGCCCGACTTCTTCAAAAGTATTTCTATACAGACCCATAAGGATTATATCCTCTACCTCATCGATAATTCGGCCGGCGAGGCCACGGATCAGATGATCGCCCGGTGCCTGGAACAATATCCCGTTACTGCGTATAAGCATATAAATACCGGAGGCAATATCGGGGTGGCCGCAGGTAATAATGCGGGCATCCGGCTTTCCCTGGAAGAGCATTGCGACCATGTGCTTATTCTCAATAATGATATCGAAATTGAACAGGATGATATGTTCAGCCGGTTGGTATCCCTGGCAGACGAAAAAGGGGCGGCGATGAT
>CAZYTV010000395.1:0-2470 GCA_964650455.1 uncultured Chitinophaga sp.
ATTTCCCGTTTTTACTGATCCGGAGCACGAGTTCACATACGTAATGGAGCTCATTGGTAAACTCGGGATAATAAAACGGCGTATGGGGTTGCAATAAAGCACTTTTGGGCTTCATGAATATCACAGGCTCATCGGGCACTTCGTTTCCGAGTTCTTTTGCATGTGCAACATAGTTTCGGCCAACACAGAAAATTTTCATAACAGGAAGTCACATTTTAATTAAATATACCGGATACCCTGCGGGGGGTGACATGATCCCATATATTCAGTGGTAATCAATATGTATATTGGATTTCCCCGGGTAAAAAATTGCTAATCAGGCGCCTTCCGGGGATAGGTCAGGATTGCTAAAGTAAGGATTCCATCTGATTTCTCATAATGAAAACTCTTTATTATTTACCTGGTTCATAGCCGCAGTAATGCCTTGTGCGGCAAACATTTCAATCAGTTCCACGGATTTATCAATCTTAAGTTTTACCAGGGGCTCCTCCTCCTTTTTCCATTTTCCCAGCACAAAATCCGCCTGCAACCCTTTAGGATAATCATTCCCGATTCCAAACCGGAGTTTTGGGTAGTCCTTGGTACCCAATATTTCCTGCAGGCTCTTCAATCCATTATGCCCGGCATCACTTCCGGAGGGCTTTAACCGGAGTTTACTGAGTGGCAGGGCCAGATCATCCACCACCACCAGTACCTGTTCCAGGGGTATTTTTTCTTTATCTAACCAGTACTTCACAGCTTTTCCACTCAGGTTCATATAGGTTGTCGGACAGATACAGACAAAGGTCTTGCCCTTCCATTTTACATCTGCCACATAGGCCAGCCGGTCGGTACGGAACTGGCCCCCATGCTTTTGTACAAAGGCATTCACTACATCAAATCCAATATTATGGCGGGTATGGGCGTATTCAGCGCCACTGTTTCCCAATCCGGCTATTAAAAATTTCATGGTCGTTTCTCAAATATCGGTGATAGACAATAAAAAACCCGCATCAGATGATACGGGTTTGTATTATAAGTGTAAAACCTTATTTTTTGGCAGCAGGTTTGGCAGCGGGAGCAGCAGCAGCAGCAGCGGCAGGTTTGGCAGCAGCAGCGCCGGTTGGTGCAGTAGCTTCTTCCTGTTTCAACTGACGGGTCAATACCACAGATGCAACCGGAATACGGGGGGAGTTCAGGATTTCGTAGTTCGGTTCCTTCACATCTTCCACACGGATATTACCGTTCAGTTCCAGGTTATCAATAGCCACTTCAATCTGTTCTTTCAGGTATTTGGGGTAGGTTTTAATCTTCAGTGACTTCATTTTAGTCACCAGTTTACCTCCATCCTTAACTCCGATAGAAACACCTACAAATTTCACAGGAATGTCAGCGATCACTTTTTTATCTTCTACCAGTTCCAGCAGGTCGATATGGATCAGTTTGTCATCCACTTTGTCAAACTGAAGGTCTTTCAGGATAGTGCGGTAAGTCTTACCTTCCAGTTTTACTTCAGCGATCTGGAAACTCGGCGTGTACACGAAATTTTTGAAAGCTGCAGTGGGAGCATAGAAATTGATCTCCTCTGAGCCGCCATAAATTACACCCGGCACCATGTCCTGAGAGCGGAGTTGTCGGGTGGCGCTTTTGCCGAATCCGGTCCTCAGTTGTCCTTCGATTGTAATTGTTTTCATTTTTATTATTGTTTTATAGTTTACTTGTCTCTGCGTTGTGAATGGATAAACAGGCTGGTGATACTCTTGTTCTCGTAAGCATTGCGGATAGCTACTGCGAAGAGTTCAGCCACGCTGAGTACCTTGATCTTGCCAGTCAGGGTTTCCTTTTTCACCGGTATCGTGTCACAAACCACAAGTTCTGAAAGCACACTGTTTTCGATATTCTCGTATGCTTTCCCGCTCAATACCGGGTGAGTGATCAGTGCCCTTACCGTCCGGGCTCCCTTTTCTTTACAAAGACCTGCACTTTTTGCCAGTGTACCGCCGGTATCACAGATATCATCAATAATTACCACATCTCTGTCCGTCACATCTCCGATTACCACCATACTCGCAATTTCATTCGCTCTTTTCCGGTGCTTGTCACAGATGACCATTTCCGCATTGAAATAACTGGCAATCTCCCGGATGCGGTTGGTAGCTCCCACGTCGGGGGCGGCAAAGGTAAGATTTTCCAGCTTCAAACTCTCAATATAAGGGATAAAAACTGCATGACTGTCGAGGTGATCCACGGGGATGTCGAAATAGCCTTGGATCTGGGGGGCGTGCAGGTCCATGGTTATAACCCTGTCGGCCCCGGCCGCCACTAACATATTGGCCATCAGCTTTGAACCAATGGCTACGCGTGGTTTGTCTTTCCTGTCCTGCCTGGCATATCCGTAATAGGGTATTACGGCTACAACCTTATTAGCCGAGGCCCTGCGGGCGGCATCGATCATTAACAGTAATTCTACAAGATTTTCGGCCGGGGAAAA
>CAZYTV010000396.1:0-2439 GCA_964650455.1 uncultured Chitinophaga sp.
CCCTCCGATTCCCAATCTTTGCCCTCCATGACTTCCAAAGAACGCATCATCCTCTTCCTCCTTGCCGCAGTTAATTTCACCCATATCCTCGACTTCATGATCATGATGCCGCTGGGGAATTACCTGATGCCGCACTTCAATATCAACCCGGCACAATTCAGCATTCTCCTGGCTTCTTACCCGATCAGCTCCTTTGTTTCCGGACTCTGGATGGCCTTCCTGGCAGATAACTTTGAACGCAAAAAACTCCTGCTCTTCACCTACGCAGGATTTATAATCGGTACGGCCGCCTGCGGACTGGCTCAGTCCTACGAACTCCTCCTGTTATCCCGTATTGTAGCAGGCATTTTCGGAGGAATAATCGGCGGACAGGTGCTTTCGATGATCGGTGATCTGTTCGCCTACGAACGCCGGGGAACTGCCATGGGAGCCGTTATGAGCGCCTTTGCAGTGGCTTCCTCCGCGGGAGTCACCTTCTCCCTGTACCTGGTGGATATATTTAAAGATGACTGGCACGTGCCCTTCCTGTTTGTGGCTCTCGTAGCGCTGGTGATCTGGCCACTCTGCTTTCTCCACCTGCCGGTGCTGAAAGGCCACCTGGGAGCAAAGGAAAGGGTGCTCAGCAAAGGCAAGCAATTGCTGGCGACCCTGACCAATAAATTCACGGGAATGGCTTTATTATTTTCAGGGTTGATGATGATGGGCCATTTCCTGATCATCCCCTTTATCAATCCCTATATGGAATTCAACAAGGGCTATCCCAGGGCGGTGACTCCCCTGATCTACCTGGTAGGAGGAATCGCTTCCCTGGTGGCCGCCATTTTCCTGGGGCGGCTATCCGACAAAGTGGGAAAGCTAAAAGTGTTTATGTACTGCGTACCGCTTTCTTTTATCATGGTCATCCTGATCACCAATATGCCCTCACTGCCATTTTCGATTGTACTGGGCTTTTTTGGGATATGGTTTGCCCTGGCTACCGGAAGAGCGGTTACATCCCAAACCATGGTGAGCAGTGTTACTGGTTCAGCAGGCCGCGGGAGTTTTATGAGTCTGAACAGCAGTATCCAGCACCTGGGAACAGGTGTGGCTGCCCTGGTTTCAGGCTTTATTGTAAAAACAAATGACCGTGGTCAGTTACTGCACTATGAATGGGTGGGCTATCTCTCTGTGACTGTTTTATCAGCAGGACTATTCCTGGGTTATTACTTGTTCAGGAATACTGATAAAAAATAAAAAGGGTCTTATAAAACCCGGTACACCGGGTATTGCAAAAACGCGGGTTCAAACCAGGGAGAATGCTGGTAAACAAAATTTAGTTGTGCACGGCCATCTTTGGCAAAGATGGTATCCATCGCTTTCCGCTGATCTGTTTTTACCTGCAGCTCTTTATTTTTCCGTAGGTAATCTGCCGCGATATCTTCAAAGGCATAACCGGAATATCCTTCTTTCTGGCCCAGTATGGCATCAAAAAAATTCCAGGCAAAATAAGAATCCTCGGCTACTGGTTCCAGTGTTTCCATTAAAAAACGATTGCCGGACTGGTTCATCGGAATATACCAGTCACCCTTTCGGAAAGCAATCTTTTGCATGGTACTCGTGGTTTTCACATCCGTATTCAGGTGATGCATTTCATAGGGACGGGCCGATGATTTATAATCACTGATTTTATACACTTCCACTTCGATCACCGTGTCTTTTTTCAATGCGGACATCTGCACTTTATTCAACTGCAGCAGTTCCGTTACTTTCCACCAGCCCTGGGGAATAATATAGGCTTTGGGTTTTTTGATGAATGTCTTTGGCGGGAAATAGTTATAGATTTTAACGGACTGTTCAAAAGGTTTACTTCGGTCATAATATAAACGCGGGAGGCCTGAGACTTCACTGGGTTTCTGACCGGATTGATATCCTTTAAAAAAAACTTCTTTATATTTTGAACGATCAAGTGACCAGGCTACCGGAAACTGCTCCATTGCTTTTACAGCTTCTTTTGTTTGCGCCCGCAGCTTACGGATCTGATCACTGTTAGCTGACGTGAATTCAATAAAGGACTGCATCAGGGCATAAGTGGATTTTACCCGCTGATCATACGGTTTCAACATATGCGTTTCCGGCACAAAACTGAAGGTATTCCAGAGTGCAGCATAACCGCTGGCATAGCGCGGACTATCCCAGTATTCGGGCCAGCCATTCTCCGGTTTATCGCCCCAGACATTTACATAAGGCACCAGGTCAAATCCTTTTTGTTTCATCAGGCCATACAGTGCAGGTTCAAATTCCTGGCTGATATAATCGCCCATCACGCCACCGAGTTTAGTGCTTTGCGTGGTCAGCAGGTCGGACGGGCCGATGCCCAGTTGCTCCATCACCCGGCTCGCGATCGAGTAGCTTTCGGGATGGATCCAGGTGGCGTCCAAGGGATTGTCGCCGCCGATGATC
>CAZYTV010000397.1:0-2406 GCA_964650455.1 uncultured Chitinophaga sp.
TTCAATCCGGTTCTGGTTATTGGTTTTATTGTCCGACAGATTCAGGTTGGCCGTACCGGATAATTCAAACTCCCATTTTTTTCTAGTCCAGCTGTAGACATAACTTCCAAAAAAAGTATTTCCCGGATAAGCCGTATACGCTTCCTGGCTCAGCACAGAGTCCGGAGCAAAAATCCGGTCAGTCACAATTTTCTCATAACTGTTACGGTGACTGTAATTCAGGTTGATGGATAAACTTCTTTCCCCATCATTATTATTCAGGTTAAATCCAACCAACTGATTGCCATAAATGCCCTGTTGTAACCCCGCATTGACACTGCCGGTTAAACCAATCTTTATCCCCTTTTTTAATACTACATTCACCACACCACCGCTGCTGTTCGCATCATATTTGGCAGAGGGAGTGCGTACGATTTCAATTTTTGAAATGGCAGCAGGGGGCAGGCTTTTAAGTATACTGGCTACATCCGCCGCACTCATTTTCATATCACGCCCATTGATCTGCACGGAAGCCGGACTAAGGCTGCTGATATAGATACTGCCGTCCTGGTCAACAAAAAGACCAGGTGTCTTTTCAATGACTTCATACCCGCTGGAAGAAGCAGCTACCAGGTTCTCCGGATCGACAATGGTTTTGTCATCTTCCTGCCTCATCAGTGGTTTGGAGGAACGGAGCACGACGCCCTCCATCATTTTGCCACTGGCCTCAAGTGTATATCGGAAGCTGGAACCTGCCGCCCCAATTGTAATATTCTTTTCAAATAAAGTATAGTTCAGTGCACGTACTACAATCCTGTATTGTTGTCCCTTTGACAGCTGGAAGCGGGCAATGCCGTTACTATCTGCCACCTGACGGAAAACCTGATTGCTGTCCAGCCGGTTGGTCGCCGAAACTGAGGCATAACCAATGGGCTCTTTTTTGGAATTGGTTAAGTGAATACTGACGGGTACATCCTGTGCTGCCAGCTGAATGAAGAGAAAAAGAAAGGTGAATGAATGGATAAGGCGTAATTGTTTCATGTGTGTGCTTAACGGGAAAAGGCAAAAGTAGTTCTTTCATTTTCCTGTGAAAGCCGTTAATCATTCCAGTCTGCCTTTTCCCATTTTTTTAACGCTTTGCCTGGTCCTGGGCCCTGATCTTATCCTGGTGCGTGTTCTTTGCTTCATCAATAGAATGGGTGCGATGAATATTTTTTTCCAGTTTTGCCAGCTCGGATAATTTAATATAGAATTTCTTTAATGTTTCCAGTTCTTCAGCCGACAGGTCTTCCACATCCACCAGCCGGTTACTGGCCCGGTTGGAGGCGGCGATCAGTTCATTCAGTTTCAGTTGTAAGGCCACACTGTCTTTATTCTGCGCATGCTGGATCACAAATACCATCAGGAAAGTGATGATAGTGGTACCCGTATTGATTACCAGTTGCCAGGTATCTGAAAAATGAAATACCGGGCCGGTGAATATCCATAACAGGATAATAAAGCAGGCCAGTATAAAGGCGGCTGGTTTGCCGGTGGCCTTCGTTACTTTCGAGGCAAACCGTTCGAAGAAGGGTAGTGTAGATGATTTCATAACTGGATATTTTAGAAGTTTTATTATTTTTGATGAACTGGCACTATTAAAATTAGACCATAATTTCAACGATGATCCGGTTTAATGTTACCATAAAGAAATTTGGGTCGAAGGGGGAGAAGACCGGCTGGACCTATATTGAAGTACCGCCTGACATTGCACAGGAACTCAAGCCTTCAAACAAGAAAGAGTTTAAGGTAAAAGGCAAACTGGATAAATTCAGTATCAAAAGGATATCGCTGATCCCGATGGGTGGGGGTTTTTTTATTATGGCACTGAATGCGGATATGCGCAGAGGCATTGGGAAAAAAGAAGGTGCCATGCTACATGTACAGCTGGCAGAAGACAAATCTGATTTTGTCTTTAACCCCGATTTTATGGAATGCCTGGCCGATGAACCTGCTGCCCGGACTTTCTTTCAATCTCTGACCGGTTCTCACCAACGTTATTTCAGTAAGTGGATCGACAGTGCTAAAACCGAACCCACGAAAACAAAGCGGATTGCTATGGCCGTGAATGCACTGGCGAAAGGGTGGGGGTATCCGGAGATGATAAGGGGAAGTAGGTAGTAGGCAGTCGGCGGCCGGCAGTAGGCAGTCAACAGCCCCTCCTAAGAAAACGAATCTCAACTCTCAACTCTTATTCAAACAGATTTACATACTTCGGCTTCTCCGGCTCACTGTTTATTTTTTTGTATTCACCCGGATGAGTGAATCTTCTTCCGCTGATTTCATGACAGTAACTGAATCAACAATACTGTTAGGCACGGTAGTGGACAGAACATATTGTTTCAGTTTCCATTCATTGTTCAATTTGACCAGTACACCCGATCCGCG
>CAZYTV010000398.1:0-2395 GCA_964650455.1 uncultured Chitinophaga sp.
TCGACGGATCCATGGGCACTCCCAACGAGGAGATCACCGAGATGCTCAGCAAGCATTACAAATGGATTCCCAATTTTGAGGATGTGGACCACAATCCCTACCTCATGGATTTTTATGAGGATATGCCGCGCTGGAGTTTTAACCTGCAGATTTTCTTTCTCAATAGCCGGCTGCGTCAGTTGGTGGAAATTCAGAAAGGAACCGAAACTGTTATCCAGGACCGGACTATCTACGAGGATGCCAACATCTTTGCCCCCAACCTGCATGAAATGGGCCTGATGAGTAAACGGGATTTTGATAACTACTATAATTTTTTCCAAACACTTAAGACCCTGGTACAACCCCCGGATCTGCTGATTTACCTGAATGCATCAGTGCCCACCCTGGTAGGACAAATTCAGAAAAGAGGACGGGAATACGAGGAGAATATCCGTCTCGATTACCTGAAGAAACTCAATGAATTTTATAATAAGTGGATCGGCGATTATAAGGAAGGCAAACTGCTCGTGATCGATGTGGACAAGAACAAGTTTGCTGAACGGGATGAGGATTTCGGGGAAATCATCCGGAAAGTGGATGCCGAACTCTACGGCTTGTTTTAACAGCACATAAAGTTTTTGAAAAATAACTTGCAGTAAATTCTATTATGAAAACACTGCGGGTTATTTTTTTGCTCCTGCCTTTTGCTTCCCTGGCACAGACAGACAGCAGCTACGGCCATTCACGTTTTCAGCAGTTCCTGATGGAACCCGGACGAATGGCGCATATAGCGTCTGAAAGGATCGCCTCACTGGGTTCTGTAGAAGTGGGCAGCCTGACCGCCACCGATCTCTATACCGGTGAAAAGAAAAGAGCCATTTGTTTTTTACCTGGGTCCATATTCAACAATAATGTTTTTTCGGTGAATAGCACCCAATTGGATGTGGATGAACTCAACCCGTTGATCCGTATCCTGGATACGGTGAACAAGATCAATTTTGCGAATAACCTTTCCGGCCTGCAGGAATTCAGGTATGTCAGCAACGGGCTGACTGAAATTGTCGGGGCGAATCGTCCGAATGGTCAAAAAAAATGGAATGTAAGTATTTACCGCCGGTACAAACATTTTCAAACGAGTGTCCCCGGATCGTATGTCTTAATAAAAGAGATGGATATTGAACCTTTGCTGCAATTGCTGGTTCGTTACCAGTCCAGTCTTGGAAACGACCTGTTACGTGAACACTAATAGTCCGCAAAATCTTTCAGCTCTTCAAGCATCTTACTGATCTTCTTCAGCCATTCGGCCTGTTTTTCCTTATCAATACTATGACGGGTCTCTCGGTCGTATTGTTGTTGTACAGCAGCTTTTTCGTCCGCTACTTCATTGTAGATGCTATTGAGTTCTTTCTGGTAAGTACGTTTATTAAACTGATAGGCGCTCATCCGCTGATGCAGTTTGCGGGCATAAACCTCGGCAATATCAAAATGTCCCTGTTCATGACTCAGGATATAATCCGTTTTATCACGGCCCCAGGAGCGACTGCGGGAAAACCAGGATTTGATCGTATAACTGAAATGTTCCGCCGAAATATGGTAGTCGATACTCAGGGAAGTGCTGGTCGTGGCGGCCGCATCACTTTTCGGGTTCGGACTGGCTTTATAATCACTCCAGTTCAGTTTCCGTCCTGAACTCCAGGTAAGGGCATCTTCGCCGGCTTCCTGTGCCCGTAAAGAGGCAAGGGACATGGTGAACAGGAGTAAGCTGAAAATTCGTTTCATGATGTACATTGAACGAAAAGAGGGATGAAAAATTTTATACGCTGCAGGGGTGGGAGTTAAAAAAATGAAAAACCGGGAGTTAAAAGTCAAAATTCAAAAGTAAAAAGTATAAAATCCTATGGCTGGACAGTCTTTCTGCATCAGAATTTCAAATATAGCCGATTTATTATCCAGAGTCTATTGCAGGTCATGAACTGCGAATAACCAGCAACTATCCACTAGTAACCCAAAAAGGCCCCCGATCCAGAGGCCTTTTCAGCTATAATGAATGCTATTTTTACTTTTTACTTTTGAATTTTGACTTTTCACTCCGGCATTTATCCCTTCGGCGCTGCCGCCAGGATCTCTTCATTCACACCATCCTTATATTTTTCAAAATTCTTCACAAACAAACCGGCCAGGTATTTTGCTTTTTCATCATAAGCATTTTTATCAATCCAGGTCTGGCGGGGTTGCAAAAGTTCAGCAGGTACATCCGGGCAACTGGTGGGTACGGCCATGCCAAAAACGGGATCGTTTTCAAAACGGGCATTGTTCAGTGTTCCTTCAAGAGCGGCGGTGATCATGGCCCTGGTATATTTCAGTTTCATCCTGCTCCCTGTACCATAGGGGCCGCCGGTCCAGCCGGTATTGATCA
>CAZYTV010000399.1:0-2346 GCA_964650455.1 uncultured Chitinophaga sp.
ATTATTTTTGGGCCAGGAAATCCTTCACCTTGTCCTTGTGTACCATCTGCTCTTTGAACGTATAAGCACCAGACTTGGGGCTGCGGACAGCTTTGATCACTTTTGTGTAGTTCTTTGCTTCGGCGGCCTGTTTAGGGTCTTTCTTGATCGCGGTTTTTGCTGCTTTTGCCATGTTATTGAGTTGATATGTTTATAAGTTGATAAGTTTACAAGGCCCTGTCGACCAGTTAACCTGTTAACTTTTCAACCAATTACTTGATTTCTTTGTGAACAGTTACCTTTTTCAGGATGGGGTTGAACTTTTTCAACTCCAGACGCTCGGGGTTGTTCTTTTTGTTTTTTACCGTGATATAACGGCTGGTGCCTGGCTTACCACTTGTTTTGTGCTCAGTGCATTCCAGAATTACCTGTACACGGTTGCCTTTTTTTGCCATGATTATTAAACTTTAAAAAGTTAGATTTTTTCTCCTTTCGCTCTCAGTTGTTTAATCACACTGTACAGACCATTTTTATTAATGGTGCGGATAGCTTCGGTAGACAGCTTCAGCGTGATCCATTTATCCTCTTCAGCCAGGTAGAACTTCTTTTTCTGCAGGTTGGGCAGAAAACGACGTTTCGTCTTGATATTGGAGTGCGAAACCTTGTTGCCTCCGATGGGTGTTTTACCTGTAACCTGACATACTCTTGCCATGATTGATACAATTTTTGGGACGGCAAAGGTAGGGAAAATCAGGTAATTACTATGCTGACCATCTTCTTTTTTTGGCAAATTTCTTCACAGCCTGTGAAAATCCCGCCCCGATTGATTTCCAGGGGCAAATTTAGGGGTTTTCAGTCCCTGCTCCCGGATCCTGACCTGCCCCTAACAGCCCACTCCCTTCCCACCCTTTGCTAATTGGGGCTTTTCGGATAACTTCGCCTCTCATTATTGAGTAACCCATTTACTTATCAACTAATTACCCAAAACATGGCATACGATGTAGTCGTTCTCGGTAGCGGTCCCGGCGGATATGTGGCAGCAATCCGGGCTTCCCAATTAGGTTTCAAAACAGCAGTCATTGAAAAAGAAAGCCTGGGCGGAATCTGCCTGAACTGGGGTTGTATCCCCACGAAGGCACTCCTGAAAAGTGCCCAGGTAAATGAATATATTAAACATGCCAAAGATTTCGGTATCGAGGCATCCGGGACCCCCGATTTCGGGGCTGTGGTGAAAAGAAGCCGTGGCGTGGCCGACAAAATGAGCAAGGGAGTTCAGTTCCTGATGAAAAAAAACAAGATTGATGTGATCATGGGGTTTGGAAAGCTGATCGCCAAGGGAAAACTGGAAGTGGCCGATAAAGACGGCAAAACCCAGGTGGTGGAAGCCAAACATATTATTCTCGCTACCGGCGGCAGAAGCCGTCAGCTCCCCACCATGCCGATCGATGGTAAAAAGATCATTGGCTACCGCGAAGCCATGGTACTGCCGGAAATGCCTAAATCCATGATTGTGGTGGGTAGTGGTGCTATCGGCGTTGAATTTGCTTATTTCTACAACAGCATGGGCACGAAAGTAACCATCGTGGAATTCCTCCCCCGTATTGTACCGGTGGAAGATGAAGACATCTCCAAAGAACTCGAAAAACAATACAAAAAGAAAGGTATTGATATCATGACCAACAGCGAGGTAACGGCTGTCGATACCACCGGTGCAGGTGTAAAAGCCAAAGTAAAAACAGCGACTGGTGAAGTGACCCTGGAGGCGGATGTACTGCTGAGCGCCGTGGGTGTGTCGGCCAATATTGAAGGTATCGGACTGGAAGCCCTGGGTATAAAAACAGAAAAAGGAAGGATCCTTGTGGATAAATACAGCCAGACCAATATCCCCGGCATTTATGCTATCGGAGATTGTTCACCCGGCCAGGCCCTGGCACACGTGGCCAGCAAAGAAGGGATTGTTTGTGTTGAAGCCATTGCCTACAACGAGAAAAAATACAACCACCTGCCGGAAGCCATCGATTATAATAATGTTCCCGGATGTACTTACTGTGTACCGGAAATCGCTTCAGTTGGCTATCCAGAGAAACAAGCTAAAGATGCCGGCTATGATATTAAAGTAGGTAAGTTTCCGCTCAGCGCCAGTGGTAAAGCCTCTGCCGCCGGTCATACAGAAGGATTTATCAAAGTAATCTTCGATGCCAAATACGGCGAATGGCTGGGAACGCACATGATTGGTTACAATGTAACCGAACTGATTGCAGAAACGGTAACCGCCCGTAAACTCGAAACAACTTATCACGAGGTACTGAATGCGATCCATCCTCACCCGACCATCAGCGAAAGTATCAAAGACGCTATAGAGGTGGC
>CAZYTV010000400.1:0-2324 GCA_964650455.1 uncultured Chitinophaga sp.
CCAATTCCTCGAAAGAAAACCCCAAACCAATTCCAGTTTTCCCAGGGGTTCTTTATACTGGCGAAGCGCATCGCCGATCTGACGAACTATTTCACCCCTTTTCGGTGCGGGAACCAGGCGCCATGTTTTAAAAGCTTCCTCCGCTTTTTGCATTACCTGCTCATAACCCGCTTTATCCGCGGTGATCACCGAAGCAATTTTTTTACCATCAACGGGAGAATAAGAGTCAATCGTTTCACCGGTGGAATCGATCCATTGAGTACCGGTACTTACACCGGGATTGGACGCCCCGATCTGTAAGGTCTTCAGAAATTCCATATGTTTAAATTAAGGTTCACAAAGCTATCTCAATTCCGCCTGATATCCATCGCCCGGGCATCAGGGAACCCAGTAAATCGCTGTATGACTTATTGAAAAGGTTATCGGCTTGCAGGAACAGGCGTCCACGCTGCTGGATAAATTGCCAGCCAAGTCTGAAATTCATCAGGAAATAGGAGGAGGTCAGTTTTGTATTTAATGGAGTTGAAATCTGAACGGATCTTTCTTTATATAAACCGGAAATAGCCAAACTATAGCGTTTTACTGTCCAGGCAACTGAGTAATTAAACAGGAACCGTGCATGCGAAGAAATATATAATGAAGGGATGGTGTCATCATTCTCCGATTGCAGCCAGGTGAAACCGGCCAGAGCAAGTAACTGGCTGTTCGGGCCCGTTTTTTCATTGTAAACCAGGTCAAACTCAAGTCCGCTGGTGCGGATATTTTCCACATTCCTGGCCAGGGCATACATACCGACGGGTGACAGGTTATCCTTTCTGGGCATATCCGCATAAGCAGTATTGGCCCAGTCGATCAGATCCTGGTGATCCCTGTAAAAAAAACTGCTGCTGATCCGGAACCGCGGGGTGAAATTATAATCGGCCCCGATCTCCGCATTCCATGACCGTTCGGCTTCAAGCGCCGGATTTCCGATACGGCCACTGGTCACCAGGGACTTATTATAGTTATTATATCGCTCCGTGAAATCAGCATCCCGGAATGATTTTCCGGCGGCTGCACGAAAGGTAAATTTAGAAGGACTCCAGGCAATATTTACCTGTGGCACCAACACCCATCCATAGCTTTCGTCCCAGTCAAGCCGCAGACTTTCATTGATATTAAACTGTTTCCCGGGATGATGGCGCAAAATGGCATATACCGCACCATGCCATAATGAATGATTCCCACGGTCATTGGACTTTATAAATTTCAGGGACTGTTGTACACCAATGGTAAACCCGTTTTTACTGTTTATTCCCCCGGTATAATATCCTTGTGTATAATAGTATCCGGCGTGGTTATCATTCGGAACTGCCGTAGGGCGAAACCAGTACTGATCGTGCAGTTTTTTGAATACTGCATCAAGTTGTAATTGGCCGTTACGGTATTTTTTTTGTAGTCCGGCCTGTACCCAGGCACTGTTTACTTTTTCATGGGCGGTGTCGCTGGTAAAACCGGTATAGAAATTTTGTGCATTGAATTTCCTGAAATCAGCTGCAGTTCGCAAACTGAGCCTCCAGTTCCCTTCGAGTTGTTTTGTATAAGAGAGGTTGGCTGTATGAAGGTTTAAAAATCCTTTTGTTCCGCGCAGGGGCTGACCTTCGGTGTTATTGGTGAAAAAGCCCCCGCTGATACTGCTTTTACTGTTTGACCAGCGGCCATATGCATCTGCATGAAAGAGCCCGTATTGACCGGCCTGAATCCGGCCGTGGAATTCATTGCTGTAAGTTTTTCCTGAAAATGTCCTGGTTATGATATTTACCACACCTCCCACTGCTTCAGATCCCCAGACTGCGGAAGCAGCCCCCTTTAACACTTCCACCCGTTCAATCTCTGCAGGATGCAAAGGCACATACATATTAAAATGGCCGGTAAGAGGGTCATTCAATTTAACTCCATCGATAATTACAAGTACCTGCTGAAATGTACCTCCTCGGATCGTGATATCAGCCTGTGCCCCCTGTGGTCCCCGTTGCTGCACTTCAATACCGGGTATATAGCGAAGCAGGTCATCCACCGAATGCACGGGTAATGCCGAAAATGCGGCTCCTTTAATGGCAATGATATTCCGTCCGCTTTCTTTTTGCTGCTGGGCGGCCTGGGTGGCGGTTACAATGACATTACTGAGCAGGAGGGTGGAATCCTGTGCCCGGATAAAGAAGGGAGAGATCAATAAACCGCTTAACACCAGGAGCCGTAAACTTTTCATGCGTTGGTTTTGCGCAAAATTAAGAGTACCGGTTATCTGACCGGCAAAAGAGAGGAGGGTATGACAGAAGCTTTAC
>CAZYTV010000401.1:0-2280 GCA_964650455.1 uncultured Chitinophaga sp.
ATTTCCAAATCCTTTGAAGCCCATGCGAAGTCCAATGTCAATCAACTCCTTTTTTTGGACCTGACCGGATTCCAGTTCATCCCGGCCCGGCTGGCAGAAACTCCTCCCCAAATACACCCCTAGCTTATCCACATCTGTTGATAACCGGAGAATCCCCCGGTAAACTTACGATTTTCATAACCGTAAAATTACTAATTTTACTTGGTATAACTACCATATTTTTACTGGTAAACATACTATAAATAATGGCTGAAAGGCTTAACTGTAAAGGCTTTCAGCAGATTGTAGGGGTTACCACCCAGTTGTAACAGGATTGTATTGGAACTATGGTAGTGCAATATTTGACTGTCAATTTATTAGAGGAAAGGCTTAAAATGTTACTGTTATGAAAAGGTACTGGGAACAAGACGTAAACATTCTCTGGGAAGAGTAATGATTTAGCGTATTTATTGTAATTCTTAAAAAAAGTTTTTCTATTTTTGGAAAAATCCAAAACATAGAAAAGCTTTTTTCATATATACTTAATTATTCTTACCTATTACTCCCTCTTTCTTTTATTTTTTGTAAAAGAAAAAACAGTAAACTGTTTATCACATTAACAGCTTACGGTATAATTTTCTTTTTCTTTTTAGAATTCTTTTATGATATTCCAAAGGTTTTTAGAAGGTTAAAACAACCAACATATACATATTTAGAGTACGCTTTTTTAACATGGGTTATTTGGTATCATATAAAGAGCACTAACATAAGAAGATTAATAACAATCTCTTCCATCGTTTTTCTTATTTTCCTAATTTTCTATAACATTTTCTCAAAACCACAGAGAATGGATTCAATTCCAATTGGCGTTGAGACCATATTAATTCTTTTATACTCATTTTATTTCTTCCAGCAATTTTTAAGATCAAACATCGCTAAAAACGTTTATGAGTATCCAAGTTTTTGGCTTGTAGTAGGATTATTGGTATACCTGGGTTGTAATTTCTTTTTCAACCTACTTTTTAATCACGTTTCGTCAGAACAGATTGAAAACTTCTGGCATTATACATATATACCCGAAATAGTTAAAAATGTACTTTTTTCATTAGTAATTTTAGGCTATCCTTCCTACAGTAATGAAAACAATAGTGTTCCTTACAAATCACATGACATACCTAATCTAGACATGATTTAACCCCACCACCACTAACCCACCACTATGTTCTTATTGCAAACCACCTCCAGTTCCGGATACTCCTTTGTGCTCTTACTGGGCACTCTGGGGATGCTGGTGCTTACGGTGGGCCTGATCATATTCATCATTCTTCACCAGAAAAGGGTCAAACGCTTTAATGAGAAGATCCAGGATATGGAGAAAGCACAGCAGCGTTTATTGCTGAATGCCTCCATTAAACTGCAGGAAGAAGAACGACAGCGACTGGCCGCCGACCTGCACGATGATGCCGGTCCCCTGCTGGCTACGGCCCGTCTTTACCTGAATGAAAACCTGGTCAACCAGGACAAAGCCACCCAGCTCCAGTCCATCTTCCAGGCCCGCCAGATCATCGACGATACCATTCAGCTTGTACGTAATATCAGTCATAGCCTGATGCCCCCCACCCTGAAAAACTTTGGTCTGGAATCGGCTATCAACGACCTGTTCCAGAAGATCAGCGGTTCCGGTACAATCAATGCCAGCAGCCGGTTCCATGAGTACAAAGACCGCCTGAAAGAAGAAAAAGAGCTGATCATCTTCCGCGTGGTACAGGAGCTGATCAATAATATTCTGAAACATAGTAATTCCAGTTTTATCCACCTTACACAGAATGTACATGCCGGAAAGTTTTACCTGCGTATCCACCACGATGGCCGCGGTATCGTACAGGCCGATTTCGACAAACTGAACAAAAGCACGGTTGGCCTGGGACTGAAGAACATCAGTAGCCGGTTACGTGTTGTACAGGGAAACATCAATTTTGAAAAGGACATTTCACAGACCTATTATAAGGTCACGATCGAACTGCCCAAAGATGAACCCTACCAGTAAACCGGATAAACATAATTTGCTAAATTTGCCCCTCATTTGAGACTATGGGAATCATTAAGGTAGCTATTGCAGACGATCACAAGATCTTCCGGAAAGGAGTCATCCTGTCCCTCCGTCCCTTCAGCAACATCAAGTTTGTCCAGGAAGCGGAGAACGGGGATGAATTGCTTGCCGGTCTTCCCGAGTCCGCCCCGGATGTGATCCTGATGGATCTCCGTATGCCCGGTAAAGACGGGATCGAAGCCACCAAGATC
>CAZYTV010000402.1:0-2272 GCA_964650455.1 uncultured Chitinophaga sp.
CTAGGGGCAACAGCACAAGGTCGCACAGCATTATAAACATGAGAGTCTACATTCAACAACATAACCCCCCATTTTATTTTTAAGCCCTTCCCTTTTTCCCAATGAAAAAAGACCGCACAACAAGAGCATTCCACGCCCTGATTCCTCACCAGCAGCTTTACCTATGATTCCGCGGAGGATATGGCGGCTGCTTTTGCCACTGAATCACCGGAAGTCAATATCTATTCCCGCTTTTCCAATCCCAGTGTGGATGAGTTTGTCAGCAAGATAGCTTCCCTCGAAGGAGCCGAACATGGGGTGGCTACCGGTACCGGAATGGCAGCGATATTCGCCACTTTTATGACCTTTCTCAGCAAAGGGGATCATATCATTTCTGCTTCCGCCGTTTTTGGTTCTACACATACTATTCTTACTAAATACCTGCCAAAGTGGGGGATTGAATCTTCTTATTTTGATATGAATAAACCGGAAAGCATTGAAGCACTGGTGAAACCCAGCACCAAAATGCTTTATCTCGAAACACCGAGTAACCCCGGACTGGATATTATTGACATTGAGTTTGTTGCTGCTATTTGTAAGAAGCATAATATCCTGCTGGTGGTGGACAATTGTTTTGCCACCCCGGCTGTACAGCAGCCTATTCAATACGGGGCCGACCTGGTGGTGCATTCGGCCACCAAGTTTATTGATGGACAGGGACGGGTACTCGGCGGGGTGATTGTGGGGAAAAAGGAACTGGTTCAGCAGCTTTATCTTTTTATCCGGAATACCGGACCTTCCATGAGTCCTTTTAATGCCTGGGTACTGAGCAAAAGCCTCGAGACCTTATTTATCCGGATGGACCGTCATGCCGCTTCTGCACACCTGCTGGCTACTAAACTGCAGGGTCATGCGAAAATCAGTTCGGTCAGGTATCCTTTCCTGGAATCACATCCGCAATATGCGGTTGCCAGAAAGCAAATGAGTAACGGGGGAGGGATCGTGACCTTTGAACTGAAAGGGGGGATAGAAAGTGGCCGGAAATTCCTGAATGCACTGGAGATAATCTCCATGACCAATAACCTGGGCGACAGCCGTACGATCGCCTCTCACCCGGCTTCTACCACACATTCCAAACTGTCAGAAGCAGAACGTCAGTCGGTAGGGATCACACCCGGCCTGATCCGTGTATCGGTCGGTCTTGAAGATGCAGAAGATATCCTGGATGATCTGCTCCAGGCATTGGATAAAGCCTGATTATTTTTTCTTTCTTTTTTCCAGTTGTTGCAGGGTAGCCCGCATATCTTTATGCAAAGGGGCTTCGAGTTCAACAACCGTTCCGTCCAGATCAGTAAAACTGAGCTGGTATGCATGGAGGGCCAGCCGGCCAAGAATAGGTCTTTCTTCCAGCTCGTTCTTCGACAATTTGAATTTGGATTTTATCGCGGAGAGCAGCAGTGGCTTGCCGTCACCATACATGGGGTCGCAGACAACCGGATGCCCCAGGTCCTTCATATGAACCCGGATCTGGTGGGTGCGGCCGGTATGAATACGGAACTGCAGCAAGGAAAAAATTCCAAAATCGGCCAGTACTTCATAATCCGTTAATGCTTCTTTCCCTTTACGGTGTACAATCATGGTTCCGTTCAATGCGGGATGTTCCATGATGGGTGTATCCATACTTCCGCTGGCTATGGCCGGTGATCCGGTCACCAGTCCCTGGTAAATTTTTTTGGTATGGCGGTCTTCAAATTGTTTGGAAAGGTATTTATGTGCGGTTTCATTCTTCGCGAAAATGATCAGTCCGCTGGTATCCCGGTCAATCCGGTGAACAGTAAAGATCTCCCCGTATTTTTCTTTCAGGAGAACTTTCAATGATATATCCTTTCCTAAACGGTCAGGGATGGACAGGAGGCCGGAAGGCTTGTTAATCGCCACCCAGTTCTCCGTTTCTGCTATAATGGAGTCCTTTAAATTCATGTCAGTTTATTGGAAGCTGTACAGGGGTTGCGGGCTATTTCCCTTTGCCAAAATGTTTGAGGTCGCGAACTTCTTTTTCAGTCAGAAAGCGCCATTTACCGCGGTCCACATTTTTTTTGGTGAGGCCGGCAAATACCACCCGGTCCAGGTTCCGTACATCATACCCCATCTTTTCAAAAATCCGCCGCACAATCCGGTTACGTCCGCTGTGAATCTCCACACCCACCTGTGTTTTATCTTTCGAGTCCGCATAGGCAAGCACATCCACATTGGCCGGACCATCCTCTAGCGTTACGCCATTCAGTATCTGTTC
>CAZYTV010000403.1:0-2270 GCA_964650455.1 uncultured Chitinophaga sp.
TGGTGAATGGACCAAACCCGCTTTACCCTGGGCCTTGTTTTCAGCAGCTGTATTAGGTGTTGGAATCATGATGGGCGGTCAATGGGCTTATGAGTCACTTACCTTTGGTGGCTACTGGGCCTGGGACCCTGTGGAAAATGCCTCCCTGGTTCCCTGGATGATCCTGATCTCCGGTATTCATACTCTTTTAATTTACCGTCATACCGGTCATTCACTGCGGGCCACTTACCTGTTTTTCATCCTGTCCTTTTCCTTTGTACTCTATTCCACTTTTCTTACCCGGAGTGGTATTCTGGGTGAAGCCTCCGTGCACGCCTTTACCGACCTGGGCATGAACTGGCAGTTACTGGCCTTTCTCTTTGGTTTTATCGTGCCTTCGCTGGCTTTCTTTTTTTACCGCTTCAAGGAGATTCCTTCGGTAAAACAGGAAGAGAATATTTCCTCCCGTGAGTTCTGGATGTTTATCGGCTCCCTCGTGTTTTTCTTATCCGCTATCGTGATCATTGCGAAAACATCCACCCCCGTTCTCAACAAAGTGCTGGGTACAAATATTGCACCACCGGATGACGCGGAATTCGCCTATAACAGTATCCAGGTGTATGTAGCCATCATTATAGCCTTGTTAACCGCTGTTTCCCAGTACCTGAAATACAAAGACACCACCCGTTCCTACTTCTGGAAAAAAATGCTGATCCCGGTATTGATCACCTTATTCCTCGGTGGACTCTTTGTCATTTTCGGAGAAATCAATTATGACAAAAAAGGCCCCGTATTCCAGGGAGCACTCTGGCTGGCGGTGATCAGCAGTATTTATACAATCGTGGCCAATGCCAGTTATATTTGGTTAGGTATCAAAGGAAGCCTGAAACTTTCCGGAGGTTCCATTGCCCACGTAGGTTTTGGTATGGTACTCCTGGGTATCCTGGTCTCCTCTTCCAATAAAGAAGTTATTTCCAACAACATCGGGGGCATTCCGGCGCCACTGGCTCCCGGTGAAAACCCAAGAGAAAATCTGACCCTGGTAAAAGACATGACGGCTAACATGGGTCGTTATTCGCTGACCTACCTGGGCGATTCAGCACACCCTAAAAAGCAACTCTGGTTTTATAAGATCCGGTTGAAAAGCATTGATGGCAAAGAAGATTTTATCCTGAGTCCGAATGCTTTTGTCAACTATAAAGGCAATGAAGGACTGATGGCCAATCCCGATTCACGTCATTACTGGGATCATGATGTATTTACCTATATCACTTCGATTCCTAATCCGGATGCGAAAAAAGATACAGCCTCTTTCAAACCTTATGTCCGGAAAGCCGGAGATACCGTTTTTTACAGCAAAGGTTTTATTACCCTGAATAAGCTGAACCGACAGGATAGTGTACCGGAAGAACTCTTTGGCAAAGGGGGCTACCTGTATGAACTGCCACTGGTGGTACATGCCAAAACAGGTTCCAATTATACGCTCACCAGCCGGCTGGCCAATGCCAAAAGCGGAGTTTTTGCACTTCCTGATACGCTACATGCTGAAGGCCTGATCATCCAGTTGCAAAATGTAAATGCGGATCAAACGGTCGAAATCGGGATAAAGGAATCAGATTCTTTACTCAAATACGTGACACTCAAAGCGTACCGTTTCCCATTCATTTTGTTGCTCTGGGCCGGTGTGTATATCACCGCCATCGGTATCCTGATCAGTATGGTCCGCAGGATCCAGCTCAACCGGAAAAAGAAGGCAGGGGAAGAAATTTAGGGTTTCTAAAACAGCACCGGGCCTGGTTTTAGTGTCTGTTCGGAAATACCGTTTCTGTTTTTTAACTTTATTGGCGCATGCGTGCCCTTTTCAACCATAAAATCACCTTCCCTTTTTTGCTTGCCTTTTTGCTGGCAACAACGACATCTGTATCCGCCCAGGTGATTTTACCGGAACCGGCCGTTGATTCCACGGACTGGGCGCTTCAGTACATGAAAGAGCAGCGCAAGAAATGGGGCCCGAATGACACGATCATACTTCCCGCTATCTGGTACCAGTCGGAGATCGTCAATTATAAGGAAATGGAAATGGCCTGGGTTTCCAATCTCTCTCCAGAAAAATTACAGAAGTATATACAGGAATGGACCCGTCTCCGCAATGCTGTATATGTTACTTATCCTTATGCCCGGATTGCCGGTGCCACGATAAACGATATCAATTCAAAGCTGACGGGTATCACCGCTAAAAAAGAACGAAAAATCATCATTAAATCCCGTGAAAAGGAACTGAAATCTGAATT
>CAZYTV010000404.1:0-2269 GCA_964650455.1 uncultured Chitinophaga sp.
CGCCATGGAGGCTTATAAAAAAGCAATTAAAGACAAGTACCGTTTCTTCAGTTATGGAGATGCGCTGCTGATCATTTAAGCAAATACCAACTGTTTTTTCAAGAACCGCCTGAAAGGGCGGTTTTTTTACCTCACCCCCTTTGTAACTTTCCGAAAATCAGAGACTCCGCGTCCCCCTCTCCTTAAGGAGAGGGGGGGCAGAGTCTTCAATTTGAAATATGTTTCTAAGGGGGTGAGGTTATTCCAGCCCGAACATGCCTTTATTCAGTTGCTGTAATATCTGCACTTTATGTCCGGCATCCGTGAGCAGGGAAATATTATGCGGGCTTCCGCCATAACTGACCATGCGCACCGGGATATGAACGATTGAGCCGAAGAGTTTTTTGATGATGTCTTCAGTCTGCGAGATCTCATTCCCGACCACAGAAATAATCACCTGGTTCTTGTCCACTTCCGTTGTTCCGAATGGTTCCAGTTCTTTCAGGATATCATTCAGGTGCACATCACTATCGATGGTTAGGGTTACGGCCACTTCCGACGTGGTGATCATATCGATCGGTGTACGGTATTTCTCAAACACTTCGAAGATCTTGCGCAGGAAACCATAGGCCAGTAACATCCGGCTGCTTTTGATGCGGATGGCAATGATATTATCCTTGGCCGCAACCGCTTTCACACCCACACTGCCGGCTTCCTCAGTGATCAGGGTGCCCTTGGCTTCCGGTTGCATGGTATTCAGCAGTCGTACGGGAATCTTATAGGTCTGCGCTGGCCAGATAGAGGCCGGGTGCAGTATCTTGGCACCGAAATAAGCCAGTTCGGCCGCTTCATCAAAACTCATTTGTTCAATGGGCACGGTTTTCTTTACCACGCGGGGATCATTGTTGTGCATACCGTCAATATCTGTCCATATCTCACAAACCGAAGCATTGATTGCCGCGGCGATCAGGGAAGCGGAATAATCACTGCCCCCACGTTTCAAATTGTCTACTTCACCACGGGCATTGCGGCAGATATATCCCTGTGTGACAAAAATCTTCGTGTCTTTATGCTGTTGCAGGATCTGTGTGAGTTTCACTTTGATGCTTCCGATCTGCGGTTCATCATAATGATCAATGGTCATAAACTCCAGGGCGGGCAATAACAGGTGATCCTTCCCTTGTTCTTCCAGGTAAGTACAGAAAAGCTTGGTGGACAATAATTCTCCCTGCGCAAGAATATCTTTACTCAGGGCTTCGCTAAAAGATATCTTCAGGATGATATTAAGAAATTCAAAATGTTCGGCAATAATGGCTTTCGCTTTAGCCAGGGATTCTTCTTTCTTCACCAGGTCCTTCACGAATGCCTGGTAATGAGCTTCCAGTTTATCAATAGATTGTTTGGCTCCATTTCGGTCACCCCGGGCAATGGCATCGCCAATCTCCACCAATGCATTGGTGGTGCCGGATAAGGCAGATAATACCACGATCACCGGTTCTTTTTCATTGGACACCAGTCCCGCGATATGGTGCATACGCTCGGGTTTGCCCACGCTGGTGCCGCCAAACTTCATTACTTTCATCTTACTGGTTTTAATAGTTATGGGGCATCCGACACCCCGTTCATTCACTTACCTGCATACCGGATCAGGCTGTATAAAGGCCTTCCCCCCTCCCATAAATTTCAGGATGATAATTAGTAAGCGGCGGCAAAGATACCTGTTATAATTATTAGTAGAACAGGTGCCGTTGTCATTTTACGGCAACGTTTCCGGAATCAGAAGGAGATTCCAAAACGTTGTGCTAACTGTTGTAAGTCTTTTTCCACGGGCTCCAGTAAGGGAATGCCATTGGCCATCCGTTCGGCTTCGAACTCACGTTCGGGATCACCCGGCACCAATACTTTCTGTTCGCCCGGCACTGTACGTGCCGAACGGAATCCCTGGATCCAATGATCCATCGCGGCTTTGAATTCATCTGCCGGACGGAAGGCATCCACCCGCATGGCACCGAGAAAATGACCGATGCCCTTTCCAGGTTGCTGTGCAGGCATAGGCACATAGGCCGGAAACGGCGGTACCCAGGGAGCATAGTTGGCCCCGCTCAGTAAGGCGGAAAAAATATCCACTACCGCACCCAGCGCATAGCCTTTATGGGAACCATGTTCACGGTCCCCACCCAATGGAAGCAGGGCACCACCCTTATTCCAGATATTGGCACTATTGGTCGGGTTACCCCCCGCATCCTGCACCCCGACATCCGGTTTACTCTCCTTTTTCCGTTCCGTGATT
>CAZYTV010000405.1:0-2251 GCA_964650455.1 uncultured Chitinophaga sp.
GGGATCTGAAGTTCGGCCTATTGATGAACTCGGGTACGTACAGTCAGTGGGGGATCGTGGGGAGCTGGACCCTTTGTCCGGAGGATGAGGGCTGGACGGTGAGGCGGGGTCCGCATTCAAAAAGTTATAGTGAGTATGTAAACGCTTATGAAAACCTGCAGACCACGTTTAACCCGGTGAAATTTGATCCGGAGAAATGGGCGGTTGCCGCAAAACTGGCCGGCATGAAATATGTGGTCTTTACCACCAAACACCATGATGGTTTTTGCATGTTTGATACTAAGGAAACGGATTATAAGATCAGTGGCAGCAAATCTCCCTTTGCCGCCAATCCGAAAAGCAATGTGGCCAGGGAAATTTTCAATTCGTTCCGGAATAAAGGTTTCTGGACCGGGGCTTATTTTTCCAAACCCGACTGGCACCATGAAAATTACTGGTGGCCTTATTTTCCGCCGAAAGACCGCAATGTAAACTATGAGCCTACGAAGTACCCCGAAAAATGGAAGGCTTATAAACAGTTTACTTATAACCAGCTCAAAGAACTGATGAGTGAATACGGCAGTATGGATATCCTCTGGCTGGATGGAGGCTGGGTACGTCCGCTCTCCACCGTGGATACAACCGTGGAATGGCAACGCGGCATCAAACAGGATCAGGATATTGAAATGCCAAAAATCGCGGCCATGGCCCGTTCTTATCAACCGGGTTTACTGATCGTTGACAGAACGGTGACTGGTGAATATGAAAATTATACCACCCCTGAACAACAGGTGCCTGATAAACCACTGGCATTTCCCTGGGAAACCTGTATGACCATGGGTGGTTCCTGGAGTTATGTGCCCGGTGATCAGTATAAATCAACGGAAGCACTGATCCACCTGCTGATCAAAATCGTTTCGAGAGGAGGTAATTTTTTACTGAATATTGGTCCCGGTCCGGATGGCGAATGGGACCCCGAAGCCTATAAACGACTGGCAGAGATCGGCGGATGGATGAAAGGAAATGATCAGGGTATTTATGCCAGCCGGCCCATGGCTCCTTATTCTGCCGGCAATATTTATTATACACAGCACAAAGATGGCAAAAATTGGTTTGCCTATTACCTGACAGACTCCGCACTGCAACAATTACCCAGCGAAATCATATTAAAAGATATTGCAGTTCCGAAAGGCAGTAAGATCAGTCTGCCGGCAATAAACAGTCCGCTGAAATGGAAAGTATTAAACGGTAATACTATACTTACTATTCCCGATGCGGTTTTAAAAAAACTGGACACCCGTTTTGCCATCCTCTTTAAAGTACAGTTACCATAAACATTGTAGCTTTGCTGCATGTTCGTTTCGGAAGTAAAAGACAGTGCTGCTGCCCGGGAGTTTATTCAACTCCCCCGTAAACTGTACCGTGACGACAAAAACTGGATTTGTCCGATGGACAATGATGTCAACGCCGTTTTCAATCCTGAAAAAAATACATTTTTCACACATGGCAGCCTGTGCCGCTGGCTATTAAAAAATGACGAGGGGGAAACAATTGGCCGGGTAGCCGCTTTTATCAATGAACGGAAAGCATATTCAGGTGACGTGCCTACCGGCGGAATGGGTTTCTTTGAATGTATCCATGATCAGGCCGCGGCCTTCCTGCTTTTTGATACTGCCCGCGAATGGCTCCAGGCAAAAGGTATGAAAGCGATGGAAGGGCCGGTTAATTTCGGGGAAAATGATAAATACTGGGGACTCCTGGTAGAAGGGTTTAAACCACCCGGAATGGGAATGAACTATAACCCGCCCTATTACCAGTCTTTCTTTGAAGCCTACGGATTTACTAAAAAGTATGACCAGTTCACCAACTTACTGGATTTATCTGTACCCTTTCCGGAACGGTTTTTAAAAATTGCGAACTGGGTGCTGAAGAAACCGGAGTATTCGTTCCGTCATTTCTCCAAAAATGAGTTTGACCGTTATGCCGCTTCTTTCTGTGAAATATACAATGATGCCTGGAGTGAATTTCCGGCCTTCTCCCCCATGGACCTGCAGACTGTCAGTGATAATTTCCGACTGATGAAACCGGTGATGGACGAAAAAATCATCTGGTTTGCCTTTCATCATGAGGAGCCGATTGCTTTCCTGGTTTGTATGCCGGATGTCAATCAGTATCTCAGGTACCTGAATGGAAAACTTAACTGGCTGGGCAAACTTAAATTCCTATGGTACAAAAACAGCATCACCGTAGACCGTATACGGACGATCGTGAT
>CAZYTV010000406.1:0-2246 GCA_964650455.1 uncultured Chitinophaga sp.
AAAATTCGTGGCTGATCATAAAGACCTGCTGAAATGCGATGTGATCCTGATCAGTGACAGTGCCCTGTTAAGCATGGACAATCCTTCCCTGGATGTGGGGATGCGCGGACTCAGTTATATTGAAGTGGAAGTAACCGGCGCCAACCGTGACCTGCACAGCGGCACTTATGGAGGTGCAGTGGCCAATCCCATCACCATCCTGGCCAAAATGATTGCCAGTTGCCATGATGAGAACAACCATATCACCATTCCCGGTTTTTATGATGATGTGCTGGTAGCTACACCGGACGAAAGAGCCTTGCTGAATAAGGCCCCATATGATGAAAAAGAATACATGGATGAACTGGGTGTTAAAGAACTCTGGGGAGAAAAGGGGTATTCCACGTATGAAAGAACCGGTATCCGTCCAACGCTTGAACTGAATGGGATCTGGGGTGGTTATACCGGTGAAGGGGCCAAGACCGTTCTGCCCTCAAAGGCTTTTGCAAAGATTTCTGCCCGCCTGGTGCCGAACCAGTCCACACATAAAATCACGGATATATTGATCAATTACCTGAAGTCCATTGCGCCGAAATCAGTCACGGTGAAAGCCGAACTGCATCATGGTGGCGAGCCCTACCTGACCCCGATCGACAGCAAGGGTTACCAGGCGGCTTCCAAAGCGGTGGAAACCACGTTTGGCAAAGCCCCGATTCCTGTTCGAGGGGGAGGCAGTATTCCGATCTGTACCATTCTTGAAAAAGAACTGGGTGTGAAGATTGTGTTTATGGGCATGGGGCTGGATAACGACAACCTGCATAGTCCGAATGAGAAGTATAATGTTGAGAATTATTATAAAGGGATTGAAACAATTCCTTATTTCCATAAATACTTCGCGGAGTAAGAAAAGTCAAAATTAAAAAGTCAAAAGTCAAAATGGGGACAGTCTTCCTGTTTTGACTTTTTTTTATTTGGGGAGATATAATAAAGAGAGTTTTTCACGGAAAAGTTATAACACAACTTAATCCCGTAATTAAAATTGGTATGTACATGCAAAGTATATTTGCATTGGAATGAAGGGTGAAACGGGATAACTCTTCCACAGTAAAGTCTGCTGTATTTTTTTACTTTTTAATTTTGACTTTTGACTTCTGCAGAAAAACTCCGCCTCGATAAGTACTTATGGTCCATCCGTCTCTTTAAAACAAGGAGTGCTGCTTCTACTGCTTGCGAAAGTGGTAAAGTGAAGTATGATGGCAATGCCGCTAAACCGGCGAAGAATGTCAGTATTGGTGATGAATACGAGATTAAAACAGAAGCCAAGCGCTGGCGGATCAAAGTAACCGGATTACTGCAAAACCGCATGGCTTATGCAGAGGCGGTCAAATATTACATAGATATTACCCCGGAAGAAGAGCTGCAGCGTATCCGGTACCAGGCAGCCACTTTCCATACCGGCAAAAGAAGAAGTAAGATCGGAAGGCCGACCAAAAAGGAAAGAAGGGAATTAGATGATTTCCTGGAAGATTAGGCCAGGGTGGAAATACTCCGGATAAAGTCCGGATTTTTTTCATCCAACAGGTCCCCAAGCGTTTTAGCCGAAAATTCAGCCAGCATATCATCCCGCAGTTTCAACATCTGGTAATGCAGCGGACAGGGATTTTCGCTATTGCATTTGCGCAGACTCAGCACACAGGTATTGAATTGTTCCACCCCATCGGTGATTTTAACCAGTTGTATTATTTTTGCTTTTAATGAGTGGTCGTTCAGCGAAAAACCACCATATGGCCCCTTGGTGGAGTTCAGAATACCTTCTTTAACCATTGTTTTCATGATTTTGGCGAGAAAATGACGGGGAACTTTCAGTTTTTCCGCCATCTCGTCCAATTGTACTTTCCTTCCCTCCTGGTGGATCAAGGCTACGTAAAGCACCCCGCGAAGGGCATATCCGAATGATTTTGAGAGAAACATAGATTTCTGAATAATTGGCAAAAGTACCGGGTTTACTGACTGTTGCAACTGACAAGTATCAATATACGAAATGATGCCGGTCACCAATACCCCCCACCTGGTCCGGAATATATTTGAACCCCCCAAAGGTGACAATTATCACAATTGATATTGATATATATCAGACCCGGCCCCTTTTTCCGAAAATACATTTGCTTCATAAAAGACATAAATATCTTTCTTAACTTTAGAGGTATAACCTCATTTAATTCAACAAAACAAACAGATCATGAAACGCAATCTGATTCTTTCCACTG
>CAZYTV010000407.1:0-2228 GCA_964650455.1 uncultured Chitinophaga sp.
GGCGATGTTGCTGGTGATTATGAAGCAGAAATGAAGTATTACTTTGATTGTATAAGTGCACGAATAAAAATCTTTGATATAATGAAATAAAAGCAGGTTGACCAGCAGTACCCAGAAACTGCCGCCACTGGTGCCTGTAAAGCTGTACCATTGCACCCATTCCGGGTGTGTGGCAAAGGCATTGCCCAGGGTCAGCCATGGCCAGCTCAGTCCCCAATCCTGCAGGTGAATAAATTCAAAACACATCCAGAAAGCAATCAGACTAATATAGCCGGCTTTTACACCCAGCCATTTTTTGGCGATTTTAAATCCCAGCCAGGGCAAACACATCAGCAGGCTGTTGGCCAGGAAAGCGGCCACCGCACCGGGTGCAGAAGCATTCCATATCCACCAGGTGGTGGTGACATTCCAGGTAAACATGGTGATATATGTATACCCGAAAAACTTTTTCCGGCTTTGTACAACTGATTCCAGCCAGAGCAGGGGAACAAAAGCAATGAATAGGAGAAAAGTTAAGGGTGATACTGGCCAGGAAGCCCATAATAATAATCCGCTGCCCAAAGCAAGGTAGAGGTGAGTGTGGCGTTTCAAGAAGTTTATTTTGGTAAAAGTAGTGGCTGTTATTGAGAACACCAATATGTTGGTGAAAACACCAACATATTGGCATGCAGGACAAGGTGCTTACCAGTCACCAGTCACCAGTCATCAGTCATCAGTCATCAGTCATCAGTCATCAGTCATCAGTCATCAGTCACCACCGATGCATTTCCCTGACATTTCCACAAAACTTTTTCTTTATGGAAACCGTGTTCGCTCACATCTATTTGGAAAAGTGTAAACCATGAAATCAAACAACATTCTGCAGTCAGAGCTGATCGACATCATCTTTGACGGACGTAACAAGGATTACGGCGCTTACGAGTTACGAAACAATTATTCCAAACGCATCCGGAATGCGATGCTGGTCACCGGGGTTATAGTCATAGGATTAATTGGCGGTTCGGTACTGGCCAATTCTTCCAGGGGACATATGGTTACCCGGTATTCCAATGATGGCGTGATACTTACGGAGATTACCGAAAAGAAAGTTGAGCCGCCACTGCCTGAGCCGGAAAAAATAAAAGTGGAGGAACCACAGGTTAAATCTGAAATCTTTACGGCTCCTAAAATCCTGGACGATGATAAAGTGATCAATCCGCCTCCGGCTATGGAAGATCTGGACAGTGCAAAGATCGACCTGGTAAAAAGGGATGGAATACCTGATCCCGGAATCACAGACGTTAAACCTCTTGTTGACAAAAAGGGTATATTGGAAGTAAAGCATACGGAAGAAGAAGGTCCCCGTGTAACGGTTGATCTTGATGCAAAATTCAATGGTAACTGGAGACAGTACCTCGAACGAAACCTGGTTCCGGATATTCCGGTCAATAACGGGGCTCCTGCCGGTCGCTATTCTGTGGATGTAAAATTCGTTGTGGATGTGGAAGGGCATGTCAGTGATATTATAGCCCTGACCAGACATGGTTTTGGGATGGAAGAGGAAGCGGTCCGGGTAATCCGAAAATCTGCCAAATGGGAACCGGCTGTTTTTGATGGACGAATGGTGAAAGCGTACAGGAGACAGTTGATCACGTTTGTGGTGGAAGGAGAAGAATAGTCGGGAGTCGTGCTTCGATACGCCGAGGTACATTTCGAACTTTCCTGTAGAACTACAAGACGGTTACTCAGCATGACAAGGGCTTTTCGCTCCTTAGGGTGAAAAGCGGTGAGCGTATGTGAAGTATTGAAAACTTATTAAACTCAATATCTTAAGAATCGAAATGACGTTGTCAGGCTGAGTAGCCGCAAATGAGGCACTTCAGGGCAGAAGCAAGTATTATTGCGGCATATCGAAGCCGGCGTATCGAAGGATGATTTTTGTCAGGTAACCAGGAATTAACGAAAAATATAGGAAAGGCGTTCTACCTTAGTGTCAGTTTATTTTTACCATTAACCAAACATCATGAAAAGTTATGTTACTCCGCTCATTATCGCGCTGTCGGTTGTGGCGGTGATTTTTTTTTTTAGCAATGCCTCCAAAGACAAGTTCAAAACCACCGAAACAACCCACCGGACCGGCCTGGCGGGAAGCAAATTTTACAAGTCATAAAACGTAATGGACGGAAAATACCGCCGCAAAAACATTGAGCCGGAAACCGCCTCTTATCCACTTAAAAAAACAGACAAAA
>CAZYTV010000408.1:0-2221 GCA_964650455.1 uncultured Chitinophaga sp.
TGGCCGCATCACTTTCGGCGGTATAACCACCCAGTTCGCCATAATCATGTTCCAGTTCACCGGCACGCATACCATCTTCTTCGGTGAAGTCCGCTTTGGCATAAATAAGTTCCCTTTCTTTCCCAATATCCCAGAGTTTGGTATGGCCCATCATGACCGTATTGAGCACGGTTTCTTCGTCAAATTGAAATTGGTTTTGTTTTAGTACGGCCATCCGCTCTCCAGGAGTGATGGTCACAGTTCCTTTATTGGGTTCAATTTCCCCGCTGAGGATCTTCAGGAAGGTGGATTTACCGGCCCCGTTAGCACCGATCACCCCATAACAATTCCCTTTGATGAAATTGAGGTTGACTTCTTCAAATAATACCCTTTTACCGTAGGCGAGCTTCAGGTCTTTTACGCTGATCATAATGAATACACTTTTTTTGCTGGTCAGGGCAACTGCCCTGTATAAACGGCGGCAAAGGTACGGTATATCGGAGAATAGTTGACGGGTTGATCAGTTGACAGATTAGCAATTTGCCATGGGAATTTCTGAGGGCCTGACCATAAGCCCCGGAATTGATGTTCCTTATCAACCTGTCAACTTTTCAACTTATCAACCTCCCCCAAAAAAAGATCCCGTCTGCCTTGGCAAACGGGATCTGTATAAGTGATTTAAAAATTAGCTTACTTGTAGACCACGAAAGAAGAACTTCTCTTTACAAAGCCGTTCTGTTCGTTGGACAGGAACAGGTGATAAGCACCACCTGGCAATGTACCAAGGTCAATGTTTACTACTGAACCATAAGTCAGACCGGTGTTCACCTGGGTTTTAACCAGCTGGCCCATAGCATTGTATATACGTACGTTCAGGTTGTTATACAGGTCTGAATTCAGACGGATCCTGAACTGGCCGGTATTCGGGTTGGGGAATACGGTTACTGAAGAATACTTGTCAAGAGTAACATGACGTTCAGCACATTCATTCACCAGGATCACCCTGGAAGCCACAGACTGGCAGGAACCATTGGAAACTGTATAAGTAACTGTCTTAGCGCCAATACCTGCAACAGACGGAGTGAATGTGGTTCCGGATACACCTGTTCCGGCGAATGCTCCACCAGCAGGTGTGGCATTCAAACTGAAAGCAGGATCAGAAACACAGGTTGTTGGCTGTACCATGAAGTCAATTACAGGGAAACTGTTTACTGTCAGTACTGCTGCATTTGAAGTCACGGATCCGCAACCTGCAGTCACTACCACCCTGAAGCGGTAGCCATTTTGTCCAATAACAAAAGCCTGAGCAAATGATGAAGATGTTGCTCCGGCGATATTAGACCATGAAGTGCCGCCGTCAATACTAAATTGCCACTGATAGGTCAATGTACCCACACCAGTAGTGGCAGTAACACTGAAGGTTTGGCCGGCACCGGCACATATTGTTGCAGATGCGGGCTGAGTAGTAATAACCGGGAAGGTATTTACGGTCAGGGTTGCTGCTGTGGAAGTACCGGGGTTACAAGCGGCATTCGATGCAATAGCCCTGTATCGTAAGTTGTTCTGAGCTGGCAGTACACCGGTAATCGTCAGTGCTGTTGTGGTAGCACCTGTATAGTTACCTGTATTCGCCAGGTTGGTCCAGGTTGTACCACCATCGGCACTAACCTGCCACTGATAACTAAGCCCAGATCCGCCGGCAGCTACATTGAATGTAAGATTGGTTCCTTCACAAACAGTCTGGCTGGTCGGGTTAGTGGAAATAGTGATAGAAGCAGACACCAGCAAGGTGGCTGCAGTGGAAGTGGCGGCCGGTGTACAAGTACCGGATACCACGCAACGATAACGGTTATTATTATCAGTTACAGCCACCGCTGCGATATTATAGGTAGCTGAAATAGCTCCACTGATATTATTCCAGGTTGTACCACCATCGGTACTTAACTGCCACTGGTAAGTTGGAGCAGAACCGGTAGCGGTTACACTGAAAGAAGCCGCACTGCCGGAGCAGAGGGTCAGGCTAACCGGGTTGCTGGTAACAGCCGGAGCAACGTTAACAGTAAGTGTGGCAGCACTGGATGTGGTGCTTCCGCACTGACCCGTTACTATAACACGATACTGGTAATTGTTCTGAGCCGTAGTAACGCCGGTAACTGTATAAGAAGCTGCTGTTGCACCGGAAATATTTGACCAGGCTGCACCACCATTGGTACTCAGCTGCCACTGATATGTTCCCGTAGCA
>CAZYTV010000409.1:0-2152 GCA_964650455.1 uncultured Chitinophaga sp.
TTTGGGGCCGGTAGTGATACCGGCCGGTCCGCCATTTGAAGGGCGGCGGGTGGTGTCCGGACGGGGAGCTCCATTGGGTTGTGCAGTCGCCGCCAGGGTAAATCCGGCAAATACCAAAAGAAGAAAACATCGTTTGTTCAAAAATTGCATAAGGATCATTTTTAAGTGGCTCAATATAAGGAAAGACCAGTTTTGTCCGGAATTTCCGCAGCGTTTTATATGACGCTGTTTCTGCCGTTTTCTTTTCAATTACAAATAAAAAACCCGTCTTGTTTACAAGACGGGTCAGATTATTGCAGATGTGATCAGGCTTTCTTTTTTCCTTTAGGGGCAAACATGGCCAGCATGCGGCGGCCTTCCATTTTCGGCATATTTTCAAGTACACCAATCTCAGCCAGGCGCTCCGCAAATTTGAGCAATAACAACTGACCGCGGTCCTGGAACTGAATCGCCCTTCCTTTAAACTGCACATAGGCTTTCACCTTGTTGCCTTCTTTGAGGAATTCGATGGCATGTTTTGCTTTGAAGTCAAAATCATGATCATCGGTATTGGGAGTAAAACGGATTTCCTTTACCTCAGAGACTTTGCTTTTGGCTTTCATCTCTTTTTCCTTCTTCTTCTTGTCGTACAGGAATTTATTATAGTCGATAATTTTGCAAACCGGAGGATCTACGGTTGGAGAAATTTCCACGAGATCCAGTTGCTGATCCTGCGCCATCTTCAGCGCTTCCTGTGTACTGTAGATACCTACTTCCACATTCTCACCTACCAGACGAACCTGGGGAACACGAATAAAATGATTGATACGATGTTCGGCCTCTTTACGGGGTACAAATCTGCCCCTGAATCCGCCTTTGTTAAATCCGCCGCCACCGGGCTTTGAAAATCCGCCTCCGGGTGGTCTGTTGAACCCGCCTCCGGGTTTTTGTGGTACTGCCATTTAGATACTTTAAGTGAAGCTCCCTCCCCTGTAGATGAGCATGTTTTTCTGGTTAACTGTTATCCCGGTCAGGATCCGGGATTGCTAAAATACGGTTTATTCGCTTTTACGTTCTTTAATTTCTTGAACTGCATCGGCCAGGAATTCCTCCACGGCTTTCACGCCTAAGTCGCCTTTACCCTGCCGACGGATCGCTACCTTGCCTTCAGTCATCTCTTTTTCTCCCACCACCAACATATAGGGAACCCGCATGAGCTCGGTATCCCGGATCTTCTTACCAATCTTTTCATTCCGGTCATCAACTTCACTGCGAATATCTGCTTTTTTCAACTGTTCAGAAACAGCTTTTGCATAGTCCAGGAATTTGTCGCTGATCGGCAGCACTTTCACCTGTACCGGGGCCAGCCATAGCGGGAATTTACCGGCATAATGTTCGAGCAGGAAGCCGATAAAACGTTCGTGTGTTCCCAGTGGTGCACGGTGAATGATCAGGGGTACTTCGGGCTGGTTTTGCTGATTTGTAAAACTCAGTTTAAACCGGCGTCCCTGGGCAAAATCCACCTGGTTGGTGGCCAGGGTAAATTCACGGCCGATGGTACTCCATATCTGAACATCAATTTTAGGACCATAGAAAGCCCCCTCTCCTTTTACTTCCACAAACGGCACATTGGTATCGATCAGTACTTTCCGGACCAGTTCTTCTGTCTCCAGCCACAGCTCGGGCTCATCTATATATTTCTGTCCCAGTTTGGCCGGGTCATGCAGGGATAACCGCATGACATATTTATCAATACCGAAGATCTTAAAATATTTCAGGTACATTTCATTGACCGACCTGAATTCCTGGGCAAACTGCTCCTTGGTGCAATAAATATGCGCATCATTCATGTGCAGGCAACGTACCCGCATCAGTCCGAATAACTCCCCGCTTTGCTCATAGCGGTAACAGGTGCCGTATTCTGCCAGACGCAGTGGCATGTCTTTATAACTCTTCGGCTACGCATCAAATATTTTATGGTGATGCGGACAGTTCATGGCTTTCAGGTAATACTTTTCGCCATCCATATCCATGGCCGGGAACATACTATCAGCATAATACGGCAGGTGACCACTGGTGATATACAGGTTTTCTTTAGCAATATGCGGTGTGACCACTCTTTTGTAACCGGCAGCCTGTTCGGTTTCCTTGGCCAGTTTTTCCAGTTCTTCAA
>CAZYTV010000410.1:0-2152 GCA_964650455.1 uncultured Chitinophaga sp.
AACGAATAAAAATCTGTGTTGATCAGTGTGATCAGTGGCTAAAATCTGCCGACAGGCAGGTTCCCGGCTGTATAATTCGTGTTCTTTCGTGTGTTTTCGTGGCCACCCCTTTTGCCGAAGGCAAAAAAAAACTGCCTCTTTTGGAGAGACAGCTTTTCACAATCTTACGGTATATAATTACCAGCGGTTGTTGTTGTTGCCAGAAAAAGAGGGCCTGTTGTTAGAACGGGCGGGTCTTTCTTCACGGGGTTTTGCAACACTTACTTTGATAGAACGACCGTCAACGGTAGCACCATCCAGTTCAGCGATTGCTTTTTGAGCAGCAGCATCATCACTCATTTCCACAAAACCGAAACCTTTGCTACGGTTAGTGAATTTGTCCATAATAACTTTTGCAGATGAAACGTCACCGTACTCAGCAAAATAACTTCTTAAGTCTTCATCCACAACGGCGAAGCTTAAATTTGAAACATAAATGTTCATGTAAAAAAAATTGACTTTTAAAAATACTTGAGAAAACGCAAGGGTAAAAAGACTAACTATTAGCAGAAATGCTTAGCAGAAAAATCACTTACAAACTGTCGTCGAACTCAAATTAACAGGGCAAAGATAGGATTAAATGTATTACCAAATAGATTTATTTTAAAGGAACAGGAGATTTAACATCTTAAGGAGAGTTAAGGGTTTATTGAAGTTTAAAGGAGAAAGTGGTTGAAAGGAGGGTTTATGAAGTTTATAAAGGCTGCAGGGTTGAGGGTATTGTACTGTATTCTTACAAGTGGCTGCCAACTGCCGGCTACTTATCCGGTGGTTCCGCATTAAACATATTCATACTTTCATCCTTCTTTTTCAAACCGAAATTGTAGCGGATATTGATTCCCGCACGACGGGTGTCGGCCTGGCGGAAACCCCGGGCATCTACAGAGCCCTGTTTCAGGCTAAAGTCGTTTTTATTTGTCAGGAACATATCACTTACACTGAGTGTTATGATCAGTTTCTCCTTCATCAATTTCCGGTTGATACTGGCATTTAAGCCCCCGAATGAACCTAATTCATAGAATTGCTGCTGGCCTTTCAAACGCCAGAACCCATTCAGGGTGATCACTGATAATTTATCCAGCTTCAGGGTATGATAGGTGAAAAATGTCCAGGTACCTCTTTTAAAGGAAAGCGGTTTGTTTTCATACAGTCCTTCATAAAAATTATGATTGTACTGGGTACCCAATACAAAGAAATATTTACCACCCGGTGGTAAGGCGCCCAATGCCCTGAAATACCATTCCTTGTTTTTTCCAAGATTGTCAAACGTACGGTATGCCAGTCGCTGACTGGTATCCGACTGATAGACCACATTGGTGAAAATATCTTTGGTGTCGTTGATACCAATGGCCAGGATCGGCCGTTCATCCACACTGATATTGGCTTCGTAATTCCGGATAAACTGGGGTCGTAATGAGGGATTACCGACTTCGGATAAATAGGCATCCACATACCGGGAGAATGGATTCAGTTGCTCATACACCGGCCTGGTGATCGTACGGCGATACACGAGATAAGCCCGTAGGTCATAACCCGCAATTTTCATCAGGCTTTTACTGAGAAATACATAAGGGAAGAGATCCGTACGATGGATCGCAAAACTGGTGTCAGCAGGTACTTCCTGGTCACCCCGCATATTGGTATTTTCCAGGCGGGTACCGAATTTCAGTACAATATCCTTTCCCATGGTCTTTGACCCCTGGACATAGGCAGAGTTAATATTTTCTTTATACCGGAAACGGTTGGTCCGCCCTGCATCCGGCACCCGGGTACCGTTGACTTCACTGTAGAAGAGCGTATTATTATTAAATATGTGAATAGTCGATTTTAAACCTGACTCAAAAGTAAACCGCTTTTTCATTTTCAGTTTAAGATCGGTGCGGCCGGAAATTAAATCCCTGTGATTATCGACAGTACCATCTCCCGCGTTGATAAAACTGACCGGGCTGATGTACTGCGTGGTATAAGCCTGGTCAGTTTTATGATTGGTATTATAATAAAAGAGCTGGCTGGTCCATTCAGAACCTACACTATCCAGTTTAAGTTTTGTTTCAAATCCGTTTCCAATCACCAGCGAATTACCCTGGTTCATCACCTGGTTGAAGTTAGTGGT
>CAZYTV010000411.1:0-2111 GCA_964650455.1 uncultured Chitinophaga sp.
TGGAGAATGTGCAGGAAGGTGATGCTGTGGAAGTATTTGGTAAGGAGCTGCCGGTGCAGGATGTGGCAAGGTGGGCCGGTACTATCCCTTATGAAATACTTACCGGTGTTTCTCAACGTGTGAAAAGGGTGTATTTTCAGGAGTAATAGCATCTATCATTATCTTTTACGCTCAAAAAATTTTCCTATCGTGAAGAGCAGAACCGTAGTACTTATTATCCTGGCCATAATCATTGCTGACCAGGCCCTGAAAATCTGGATTAAGACCGAACATCCTACGGGAGAAGTGCTGCGTGTATTCGGGGCTGACTGGATGCGGCTGCATTTTATTGAAAATCCGGGAATGGCCTGGGGCTGGAAATTTGGTAATGAGACAGGTAAGATGATACTGACGCTCTTCCGCCTGGCTGCGGTGATCTTTGGTACCTGGTATCTCGGGCAAATTGTAAAACAGAAATACAGCAAAGGATTTATTATTTGTGCCGGACTGATCTATGCCGGTGCACTCGGCAACCTGATCGACAGTATGTTTTACGGGATGATCTTTGATAAAGGGCTGCATTACGATGCTTCACTGAATGATTATATCAGTTACTCAGGCGTTGCCCATTTTTCTTCCAATGGATATTCGTCCTTCCTGCATGGAAGTGTGGTGGATATGCTTTATTTCCCGATGGTAAAATCCCATTTCCCCTCCTGGGTACCGGGTGTGGGCGGAGAAGAGTTTGAATTTTTCAGTCCCATCTTTAATATTGCGGATGCCTCTATCTCGGTTGGGGTAATCACCCTGCTGATTTTCCAGAAACGGTTTTTTAAAAAACCAGAAACGGAAGAAACCAATCCTACCGTGGAGACCAGCAGTGAGATCAGTGATAAAATGCAGGTTTCTTAATTTTTTATTGATTTGTTTTCAGTACCGTTTTCTGGATAAAGCTATCCTGGTTCCGGATGCGCAGGAAATACATACCCGGCGCGAGGCCCGATGTATTTTCAAATTTAATACGGGTTACACCGGATAAGAGCTCTGCTGTTTTATGCCTGACGATTTTGCCGGAAGCATCGATCAGGTCTGCTTCTGCTTTACTGTTTTTTTCAGCGGCTATATCCACCTGCAATTCGGCAGAGAACGGATTGATCACAGACACAAAACTAAGAGCCTCCTGCTGTGTGGAGAGTTGTATGGTTCTGGACCAGGAGGATTGTCCCCTGGCATTCCGCATATTGACCCGGTAATAATTTTTACCTGCCAGTGGTACCGGGTCGGTAAAAGTATATAACTGTTGTTCAGACGTATAGTCCTGGTAACTGCTGATACTGGCGATGACTGAAAAATGAATGCCGTCTGTACTCTTCTCAATATCAAACTGCAAAGGTTCTTCTTCGCCCGTGGTGGTCCATCGCAATTGGGCCAGCCCGTTTGTTTTTTGTCCGCTGAAAGAAAGCAGTTCTGCGGCGAGCGGAACCCCGCAGTCAATTACATTCATGGTAATGATATTCGCGACATCTGTGAAATTACATAGCGGATTAGAGAGGTTGGCCGCTGTGGTCGCTACTACCAGCCGGTACAGGTCGCCATTATTACTTAATAAAGTTTCTGAAGGCGGAACCGTGTAGGACGTTACATATTCCCAGGCTGTACCATTCCATACCGGCACTGCAGGACCTGAAGGCGCAGTTACATCCGACCAGGTGCTTCCGCCATCGGTACTGCGCTGCCATTTGTAATAGGTATAGTTGTTAAAGAAGGATCGTACCGTATCATAGATCGTCAGCGTATTACTGTCGCATACAATGGGGGTGAGTGAAGGCGAATAACTCATATTCGGCGAACAGGTGGATACGGAAATATCATCCAGTGCCCAGTCATTACCACCGCCACCGGGAGCGTTATTAAAAAATTTCAGTGTAAAACTGGTTTGTGCGACGCCGGTGAGGAAGGTAAATCCTTTTTTCACCCATTGCCTGTTATAGCGCAGATTGCCAGACGTATAATAGTCGATACCATCAATTTCAAAAGTCAGGTTAGGGGCCACACCTGATGAATCGCCGGCTCCTGTCGGGATATAGAAAGGGGGACCCGTTGCACTGGTAGCTCCTTTTCCGTTTGAGTCA
>CAZYTV010000412.1:0-2063 GCA_964650455.1 uncultured Chitinophaga sp.
AGAACTTTATGACTACTTCTGTTTATCCTGCCACGGAACAGATGGCAAGGGTTCAGGCAAAAGAGCATACAAACTGAATAATACACCCACTGATTTTACGCTGGACGTTTTTCAGAAGCAAACAGACGGAGCGTTATTATACAAGATCTATTCCGGGCACAGCGATATGCCAGGATTCAAAAAAAGAATTCCTGGAAACCAGGATGCTATGGAAGGCAGTTTTGGTAAAACAAGGATACCGGGAGACATGGTAAACTACGTACGGACATTTGGCAGGAAAAATCACCACAACTGATCATTGGTTATCGCATTGTTAAGACCCTGCCTGTGTGAACAGGCGGGGTCTTCTTATTCCACTTATCCATTACCCTGCCGGGCATTCCAGATAAACCAGCTATTCGATATAATATACACCAGCAAAAAGATAATTGCAACCCGGTTATCAAATTTCCTGGCTTTTTCAGATTGATTATTCTTAATCAGCCGCAATGAATAAGCATTTGCGGCAATGATGGCCATTATAAAGAAGAGGGTGATTCCATGGAGCAGATCCACCAGGGTAAAAGTGGCTGATTCAGGCAACGATGAATCAATGATATACTTATTACCAATCACCGCAAAAAGCGACCCCACACTGAGACCAAACCTTGAATCCATTCCATCGGCGTGTATATAAAAACAGATAAATGAGATCAGGAACGCAATATACATGCCCAGGAACATTTTCCAGAACAATCCGCCGGCGTCCCTGGTGATAGATAAACGGACCCTGAAAGCACTGTATTCTGAACGTGGCTGAACCGCATCTTCATCACCAAAGGCGGTTTCATATACTTTAGTGCTGGTATTAATAATACAACTGTCAATATTCCAGCCCCTGAGTGTAAACCGGGAATCAAAATTTTTCCCGATCGAATCCGGTATAAAAATAAGGGCCCTGGAATCAAACTGTGAGTTTTCGATACTGAGCCGGAGTTTTTGTTCATCAAAAGGGAAATTACTGATCCGCCAGGAATCTTTCATGACACATTGCAGCTTCATTTGCAGGAACACCTGTCCGTTGCTGGTATCAATTGTTGAAAACGATTTCTCCACTGTTTTGGCCTGTGGTACTTCCAGGTTATTGATGAAATCAAACTCTTTATTGGTGTATTTTAGCCAGAGCCAGAATGAAATGGTATACTCCTTTTGTTTGAAATCGATATCATGTATACTCGTGATATAAATACCCGTTCGTACCGTATCTGCTTTTGCTTCTTCCTGTGAATAATTTTTTTTAGGGAACAGGAAAATAATGAGGGAAAGTAATAAAAGGGAATAACGGAAGATCATGGCTGGAATTTGCATTAAAATTACAACTTAAGAAGGCCCGATCAATGGTATGGGTCAGCGAATAATTATCGTATCAGGGGTTTTTTACCCCCTGCTGATACACAGCAATTTTATGCGTACGCAAGAAGTAAGAATACCGCTGTGTGGAACCGGATAACTGGAAACTAATAGCGGCTGAAGGCTGATTGGGCATGTGACAGTCAATACAGTTTTGGGTCAGAATGGTACCCGCAGGCGGGGTAACAGTACAAAAAGCAGGGCTGCCTTCCTGGTGACATCCCAGGCATTTGGCCGAATACAGGGCCATATTGACAGGTGCATCCCGGTGCGGATCATGACAACTGTTGCAGGTAAGTTGCAGGCTTTGGGTAAAACAACGGCTTTGTGCGAGCAGGCCAAACTGGTTGCCATGCACATCCGGTTCGGTTTGTATAATACTATCTTTTAATGAACCAAAGAAATGACCCAGTGTATCTCCGGGACGAAAGGCAAATCGTGATTTCAGTTTAACCCGGTCATTCCCTGAATGGCAGACGGCACAGGCATCCAGTTGTTGTTGCCGGCTCATTCCCAAAATACGGGTGATCAACCGGCCCTGTTGCTGTCCGGGGTTTTGCTCATGAAAACTGACATGCCGGGCTGATGGTCCGTGGCATCTTTCACAATCAATCCCTATTACGAGGGAACGTCGATCCATGCGTTCCCTTTCTTCCGGACTGTCCGAAAAAGAT
>CAZYTV010000413.1:0-1972 GCA_964650455.1 uncultured Chitinophaga sp.
AATACTGAAGTTGTCAGCGATCTTCATCGCAGCTAAGTCCAGGGGCGTAAGGTTCTCAGCATATCGGTCAAAACCAGCAGCAAAGAACAAAAAGACGATAAGGGTGATAATGGCCAGGTACCAGGTCCACCACTTTTTATTTTTAGAAGAGAAAAATGGGGAGAACCGGGGCCAGCTGCTAAGCAGGACTACCGGTAACAGGATCACAGCTATCCAGCGTAGATCATACCGGATACCCATACCAAAAGATGGAAGCGCCTCTGTAAAACCGAATCCATCGGGACGAAAAGCAAGAAAGGTTGCCAGCCGGAATCCTGTAAATATCAGCAGGAATATACCAAAAAGGTTGGCCACCCATAATATGGTTTTTGGTATCCGGTATCTGACCAGCATTTCGGTTTAGTTATTTGTAAAAGAGTCCTGCAAAGAAAATACTAAATCACCTGATCACCATACCCATTATCACTTATTTGGACGGAGAATCACTGCATATACCCGCAAATCCTACATTTGCAGGGATGATACTCCCCGCAATCAACCTGCTGGAAAAACTGGTACAATGGGATAAATGGCTGTTTCTGAAAATAAACAGTCAGTGGACCCACCCACTGCCCGATACCCTGTTTCCTCTCTGGAGGACAGCAGAATTCTGGGCCCCGTTGTATCTTTTTCTGTTGTTGTTTACGGTGATCAATTATAAATCAAAAGGAGCCTGGTGGGCTTTATTTTTTCTGTGCACATTTGTAGCCTGCGACCTCACGGGTACCCATGCCTTCAAAAAAGTATTTGAAAGAACCCGTCCTTGTAATGACCCCGGTTTCTATATGCAGGTACGGTTGTTACTGGACCATTGTGGCTCCGGTTTCAGTTTTATCTCCAACCATGCCGCCAACCACTTCGGTATGGGTGTTTTCAGTTTTATCACGCTCCGGCATGTCATTGGCAAATGGGCCTGGCTGGGTATTATCTGGGCCTTTTCAGTCGCTTATGCACAGGTTTATGTGGGCGTTCATTATCCACTGGATGTTATAGCCGGTGCAGGGCTTGGCACACTGTTTGGCATCAGTATTGGCACCCTTTTTAATAAGCGCTACGGATTTGTTATCTTCGCCCATTAACCAACGGTTTCCGTTTAATGGATATATTCATACTTGGCTTTCTGATCCTGCTTAATGGCGTCTTTTCCATGTCGGAAATTTCCCTGGTTTCAGCCCGGAAAGCCCGGCTGGAGCACCTCGCTGAAAAAGGGGATAAAAAAGCGATCCTGGCCCTGGCCCTTTCCAACCATCCCGAATTATTTTTATCGGCAGTACAGATCGGTATCACATTAATATCCATCATTACGGGTGTGTATTCGGGGGAACGTTTTGGTAAAGATCTGCAGCCTTACGTGGAACAGGTGGCCTTGCTGAAACCGTATGCAGAAACCGTATCCACCACGGTTATCGTTATCCTGGTCACCTACCTCTCCATTGTATTTGGTGAACTGATCCCCAAACGGATCGGGCTGCTCCGTTCGGAGAAGATCGCCATGATGGTGGCAGGTCCCATGAAGACCTTTTCCCGTATTACCCATCCCTTTGTCTGGTTGCTCAACAAAACCAGCAATATCTTTTTCAGGATTTTCAATATCAAACGATCAAAAGACGAAGCCGTCACGGAAGAAGAGATCAAAACCCTGATAACGGAAGGTACCGAGGCCGGTACCATTGATGAAGCGGAACAGGAGATCATTGAGCGGGTCTTTCACCTGGGCGACCGGAATATCACTTCCTTAATGACACACCGCAGTGATATTGTCTGGTTCAACCTGGATGATAACGAGGATAAGATCAAGGAAAAGATCCTCCAGGAGCCCCACTCCGCCTACCCGATCTGCGACAGCGAGATTGACAATATCAAAGGAGTGGTATCCATCAAAGATCTTTATATCAGTCCTGATAACACGCTGTTCAAAGAAATCATGCAGCCG
>CAZYTV010000414.1:0-1963 GCA_964650455.1 uncultured Chitinophaga sp.
AATTGCGCAAGTACCTGAAAGACGACCCCAGGATCGAGATCGTGAATATTCACGGCAACGGTTTCCGCCTCGTGGTTCAGTAAGACGATATGTTTTGTTTATTGAAGGATTGCAGGGTAACCTGTGATCCTTTTTTTATTAGCGGCTGAGTGCCTCTACCACATTCAGGTGTGCGTATGAAAATCCAATCCTGTTGCAGATAAAATCTTCTCCGTCTCTGAACCGGTCAATACGGATCAATAGTTGCTGGCCAACCGTATTTAATGAAGCCGGAAGCTGGCTGGCTATATACATATCGGTATGGTTATCTGAAATCAGGCTGACCGCAGCCGTATCAGAGGGGTCAACCCGGATCAGGGGTTTGTAGCAACTGATATCTTCTGTACTCACCACTTCTGCTTTGAAGTAAGTGGAATTGCCCGAATTATTATTTTTAGCACAGGATATTGCCAATAGAGAAATAAGCATCAAACCAAACATCACTGTTTTCATCATGGTGTAATTTATTAAAATGACAAGAGAACGGACCTGGGCGTTGCCTACCATATCTGTGCCTGGCCGGCCTGGTTACCTGGCTTTTTACCCAGGTGTTCATAGGCTTTAGCGGTTACCTCACGGCCTCGGGGTGTACGTTGCAGAAAACCTTCCTGGATCAGGAATGGTTCATATACTTCTTCGAGAGTGCCCGCTTCCTCTCCTACGGCAGTAGCTATAGTGGTAATACCCACTGGCCCTCCCTTGAACTTATCGATAATTGTGCCAAGTATCCGGTTATCCATATCATCCAGTCCGTGCTCATCCACATTCAGGGCTTTCAATGCATGCTGGGTGATCCCCAGGTCAATATCCCCGTCATTCAAAACCTGGGCAAAATCGCGTACCCGACGCAACAATCCGTTGGCTATCCGGGGTGTACCCCGGCTGCGGCGGCCAATTTCCTCGACGGCGGGAGCAGATATCTTTACCTGGAGAATACCGGCTGAACGTTGAATGATTTTATTCAAAACGCCCGACTTGTAATACTCCAGTCTTGATTTAATGGCAAAACGGGACAATAAAGGAGCGGTCAGCAGTCCGCTTCGGGTGGTGGCTCCGATCAGGGTAAAAGGATTGAGGTTGATCTGAATGCTGCGGGCATTGGGGCCACTGTCGATCATGATATCGATCCGGTAATCCTCCATCGCGGCATAGAGGTATTCTTCCACTACGGTGCTGAGGCGATGGATTTCATCAATAAACAACACATCATTGGCTTCGAGACTCGTAAGTAATCCGGCCAGGTCTCCCGGCTTTTCAATGACCGGCCCGGAAGTTTCCTTGATATTCACCCCTAATTCATTGGCCACAATCCTCGATAAGGTTGTTTTACCCAATCCGGGAGGGCCGTGAAACAACACATGATCCAATGCTTCACCCCGGATCTTGGCTGCTTTAATAAAGATGCGCAGGTTCTCGATGATCTGGTCTTGTCCGGAGAAATCACTGATCTGTGAAGGGCGGATGGTATTCTCAAAGACAGCATCCGCAGCACTTAACCCTTCTTTTTCTGAATTGAGATTTGAATTCGCCATCAGCATTTCTTTATAATAGCTGTAAAGCTAATTATTAATCAACAAAACTGACCCGTATGAAAACAGGTAATACCGGTTCCGGTCTGCCAGCCGTGATCTTTACAGGTATTGATTGAGTTGCAGGATCAGGTCCGGATCGGGCGAATTGGCCAGCCAGTTATCTTTCTCTGAAAAAGGGCATACCCCCGGGTAATCCCCTTTCCATCCGTCCATGGTTTCCATGACCTGGAAATGTAAATGAGGCGGCCATTGGCCATTTTCTGCCGGAATACCCAGTGCGGCAAAAACATCTCCCTTTTTTATATGTGTTCCTTCCTGCAGGTTTTGTAAGGAAGAAAGGCTGAGGTGCCCGTACAGGGTGCTCATGCCGTTGGGATGGCGGATTTCCACGA
>CAZYTV010000415.1:0-1952 GCA_964650455.1 uncultured Chitinophaga sp.
ATAACAGTAAAAAAAGTCAGGGAATGAGTGGATTTCCGGAAAAACGGGTACGGTACGGAACCCGCGGCTGCTGCAGTAGTTGTAGCCAGCGGCGACGGTGGTGGTGCTGCTGCTGCTGAAGAAAAAACAGCTTTCAACGTAGTACTGAAAAGCGGTGGTGCTTCCAAACTGAACGTTGTGAAGATCGTTAAAGATCTGACCGGCCTCGGACTGAAAGAAGCAAAAGACCTGGTTGACGGTGCACCGAAGAACATTAAAGAAGGTATTTCTAAAGCAGAAGCTGAAGAAATCGTGGCTAAACTGAAAGAAGCAGGTGCTGATGTTGAGATGGCTTAATTTCAACTGACTTATAAAAAAGGGGTGTCGTTTACGGCACCCCTTTTTATTTTATGCACTCTGGAGTTTGCTGGTTGAGGCCAGCCGTTTCACGGCCAGCCATATTTCTTCAACCCCGTTGGGGTTGGGGGAGACATCGTGTTGTCATACCCCGGGTTTCACCCGGGGCTATTACTGGTTCAACCCCTCCGGGGTTATAAGCACCCCACCGTTTTTTTACCCGAAATTGAATATGGATTTTTGCCATTGAATAGCATGAATCCCAGGTGCTTTCAACGGTTTGGATTGTAACACGTATTATGGTTATAGAACCAACTTTAACCAATCATGTTTTCAGTTTCCCGGTTTGTTTATCCCTGCTTTTCCTTTTGGAATGCAGACATTGGGAACAGGATATTGCCCGATGGGCTTAAATGTTTAATACCCCCGGGTGAAACACGGGGTAAAGTTGTAATAACATCCCTCAACCCCAAAGGGGTTGAACTTTACATATACACAAACTATTCAAACGGTATACAGGTTTTGTTATTCCGTAACGAGGTATGGAGCAATCCGCTGGTATATTTCATCGGTAACGGCCATGACCTGTTTCAGATCTTCCTTTTTCCGGAATGCCCCATGTTCCTTCCTGTAGGCCAGCAAAGCGTTGATCACATTCCATTTCAGATAGGGGTGAACCTTTAACTCTTCCGCAGTTGCTGTATTGATATTTATTTTCCGGAGTGTCATCACTTCTAACCGCAGATAGGGTTGTATTCTCCGGAACACCGAATCCGCCAATCCAAATGTTTCGGCCACCTGGTTAATGGAATAAAAACCGCCCAGTTTTTCTCTGAAATGAATAATCCGCAGTGCCAGTTTTGACCCAATGCCGGGAAGTGCAATAAACGCAACAGTATCTGCTGAATTGATCTCGACCGTTGTATACTTTGCAGGCCCTGGAGCAGCAGCCGGTTTTTCAGTGAACGTACTTTCATTCGTCCAGGCTGGTGTTTGAGCCTTCCTTTCTGCTTCGATACGGATAAAGGGACGGAGGCGTTCGTATTCGTCCGGAAACAGGCCATAAATCCGTTGCAGGTCCTCCGGTTTACGGAACTTACCTCCTTTGGTAACATAGTTTAAAATCGTCTTTATAGTCTTTTCCCGCAATCCCAACTGCTGCCAACGGCTGGCATCAAGGGTATTTGGATCAAAAGGAAACAGAACGGCTTCTTTAGGTCCACCCGCCCCTGAATTTCCCGTTGCCTTTCGGCCCCCGTCTGCTTTCTCCCTGAACGGGCGGTCCCCCGGTTCGGCCCTTGCATCATTTTGCTCCAGTTTTTTCATGGCTACGATCCAGGCCGTATCCGCCGGGGGATTCGTTTTCCGGCCGTGGGTGGGCAGGATGGAGGGGAGAAAAAAAAGGGAAATAATGACTATTCCGATGAGCATTACCCCGTTTCTTTCCTTCCGGCTCAGGGTCAGGTATTCGGTGATCCGTTCCTTCTTTTTCATGCCCCAATTTTAGCCTAATACGGGGTTCCTGAGAAGGGCAAAACCTCCTGATTTTTCGGTTTTTTGGCCGGGTTATTGTGAGCAAAGTTTTCTTGGTTGAGAACATATAATCCCTACCTTTG
>CAZYTV010000416.1:0-1947 GCA_964650455.1 uncultured Chitinophaga sp.
GAACTGAAACAGGAACTCATTGACATTCTGAATATCCAGCTGGAAGATAATGTGAAGGCGAGGTCGCTGGACAATGAACTGAATAATGAATATGTAAGAACCGTCAAGAAGAAAATACGGTCGCAGGTGGAAACCTATATTTACCTGCATAAAAAAACACTGACCCAACTTGAAACTGGCAGCCATTGATATCGGGAGTAACGCAGCAAGGCTTTTGATCACTGAAGTGACAGATGGCCCGCAGGGAAAGACAGAATTTATTAAAACAATGCTGGTACGGGTTCCCCTCCGCCTCGGTTTTGACGTCTTCGATAAGGGGGAAATTTCTGCAGGTAAAGCAGATAAGATCATTAAAACCATCAAATCGTACCGGCTGCTGCTCGACGTGTATGAAGTAAAACACCTGAAAGCCTGTGCCACTTCGGCCATGCGGGATGCTGTCAACGGGCCTGCCATCATTAAGAAAGTAAAAGATGAAACCGGGCTGGATATTGAGATTATCAGCGGCGACCAGGAAGCTTCCCTGATTTATGAGAATCATATTGCGGAAAATATGGCAAAAGATGAGTCATATCTTTATATAGATGTGGGAGGCGGCAGTACGGAACTCACTTTTTTCAGTGACGGGAAACTGATCTTCAAAAAGTCATTCAATATCGGCACGATACGGATGCTGAAAAACCAGGTAACGGAATCCAGCTGGGATGAGCTGAAGGAATATATCCGCAGTAAAACAAAAGGGTACCATCATGTTACAGCTATTGGTACCGGGGGCAACATCAATAAGGTTTTTTCATTATCTAAAAAGAAAGACGGCAAACCGCTTAGCCTGGACCTGCTCCGTGACTATTACAAAGAATTCAGCAACCTGACCCTAACGCAGCGGATCAGTCTGCATAAGCTCAGGGAAGACCGGGCTGATGTGATTGTGCCAGCCCTCCTGATCTATATCAATATCATGCGCTGGGCCGATGCAGAGGAAATATATGTTCCCAAGATCGGACTTGCCGATGGCCTGATTCATACCCTTTATGAAGAAATACGGCTCGGGGAAACAGAAGTATAAACATTATTCATTTTAATTTACAGCTATGTCGTCTGTGAAAAAAGAAGTAAAGCGGATTACCACCCATACTTTACATAAGATGAAGGCATCCGGAGAAAAAATATCCATGCTGACGGCCTATGACTATTCCTTTGCCCGTATTATTGACGGAGCCGGAATTGATGTCATCCTGGTCGGTGATTCAGCTTCGAATGTAATGGCCGGACATGAAACCACTTTGCCGGTGACCCTGGATCAGATGATTTACCATGCCTCTTCGGTCATCCGGGGCATTGAACGTTGTTTTGTAGTGGTTGACCTTCCCTTTGGATCCTACCAGTCCAATACTGAAATCGCACTGGCTTCAGCTGTTCGGATCATGAAAGAAACCGGGGCGCATGCGGTAAAACTCGAAGGAGGTGAAGAAGTCACTGATTCGATAAAAAAAATAGTATCAGCCGGTATCCCGGTTATGGGACATCTTGGACTAATGCCGCAATCCATCTATAAATTCGGCACCTATGAAGTCAGGGCCAAAGATGATAAAGAAGCTGCCAAACTCCGGCAGGATGCACAATTATTACAAGATGCAGGTTGTTTTGCGCTGGTTCTGGAAAAAATTCCGGCCGGATTAGCCAAATCAGTTTCCGGAAGCCTGTCGATCCCCACTATTGGCATCGGTGCAGGGAATGGTTGTGACGGACAAGTGCTCGTGATGCACGATATGCTGGGTATCAATACTGAATTCAAACCCCGTTTCCTGCGTCAGTACCTGAATATTTCCGAACAGGCTACAAAAGCGGTACAACAATATATTCAGGATATAAAAACCGGGGATTTCCCCAACGAACAGGAACAATACTGAAGATTTGTAAAGCTTCTGTCATAACCTCCTCTCTTTT
>CAZYTV010000417.1:0-1923 GCA_964650455.1 uncultured Chitinophaga sp.
TTACTCCCGACTACTAACTCCTAACTCCCGACTGATTTAGAAGGGGCTGTTTACTCCCGACTACTAACTCCTAACTCCCGACTGATTTAGAAGGGGCTGTTTCCTGAAATCCGGCATCTGACATATAACAACTGATACCGTCGGGAAAAAAACATTTTTTCCTGATCTTTTTCCCCTTGACCTCATTCATCCTCACTCTACTTTTACTCCTGTAAACAATGCAGTACTTGTGTTACGGAAGCTGCAGTTTACTGGTTGAATAAAGATTAGCGACCTGAATTCCTATGTTAATTCACCTGATCCCCGTAACACCTGTTTTTGCGGCTGCTGTTCAGTTTATTTAAACAGTGTCCAAATCCACCCCGGTCCTGATAGCCTTTCCTCTGGGGTTATAACCGGCCGCCAGCAGTCGGTCCGGAATTACAGCAGCCGCAAAACAGGGGGGTTAATCTGAATACTTTCTTCTGCAAAAAAACGGAGATTCATCTTCCTGGTAAGGCCCGGATATCCTTTAACCTGGTACGCTGAAAAAAACCTGGCCTCTACCCTGGAGTCTGGCCTGAACGGGCAAAGCAGGCAGCAGGTACATCTTAGTTCCACCATTGAAACAGACTGGCAGGTGGGCACCCGCCATGGTAAACCGGTAATCCTGAATATTGACGCTGCGGCGATGTACCGGGATGGCCTGACATTTTATTTTTCCGCCAATAAAGTCTGGCTGACACATTCCGTTCAGCTGATTTATATTACAGTATGAAAAGGACATTAGTGATTGGTGATATACACGGTGGGCTGAAAGCACTGAAACAAGTGATGCAAAGAGCAGCTGTTAACAGGGAAGACACACTCATTTTTCTTGGTGACCTGGTCGACGGTTGGAGCGAATCTGCCGGGGTGGTGGATTATGCTATGGAACTGAGTGTTCAGCAGGAATGTATTTTTATAAAAGGCAATCACGATGAGTGGTGCGAGGAGTGGTTGCGTACAGGCCTTGCAGACAGCACTTGGTTACCACACGGTGGGATGGAAACAATACTCAGTTATAACAGGTATGATGAGGATACAAAACATAAGCACCTGGCATTTATCGGGGATATGAATTATTATGAGATCGATGCCCAAAACCGGCTCTTTATTCATGCGGGCTTCACTTCCATGCATGGGCCGCAGGCGGAATTCCATTCCTCTAATTTCAGTTGGGACCGTACGCTATGGGAAACGGCTCTGACTATGGACAAACGGATCGAAAAGGACTCCCCTTATTATCCAAAGCGGCTTAAATTATTCAAGGAAATATATATCGGGCATACACCTACCCAGTACTTTAACAGCGATATGCCTATGAACGGTGCCAATGTCTGGAATATTGACACCGGGGCGGCATTCAAAGGAATGCTGACCATTATGGATATTGAGACAAAGGAATGTTGGCAGAGCGACCGGCTGACAGCGTTATACCCGGGCGAAAGGGGGAGGAATAAATAAAACGACAGATGAACCAGTACAGGGCATTCTGAATAATATGATACCTTGCACCCGTTTCGAAACGTTTAGTGCTGTACGGTTTAATTTTTTTTATGCGCAGATATCTCATTGCCTTACTTAGTCTGGCCCTCCTGCTTTCCTGCAAGAAATCAGGTTCCGTTGTTACAGATCCGGCTATTACCGGCCTGGATTGTTCTTCTGTCCATTTCAGTACCACCCCCACAGCGGGTATTCCTTTTAACGGAACAATTACTGTTCAATATTCCGGCGGCAATGGGAAAGCCTATACCGCGGGCACGGCTGCCAGTTCTTCGGGAGTAACCGGGTTAAGTGTCATTCTTCAGGCGGGTACACTGGCCAGTGGGTCAGGAGATATATCGTTTACCATTACCGGAACAGCTTCTGGTCCGGGAAATGCACGATTCGATATCCGTTTTG
>CAZYTV010000418.1:0-1846 GCA_964650455.1 uncultured Chitinophaga sp.
ACAACTCTTTAGTTTCCGGTTTCAATGTTGCCTTTTCTTCTTCTGCAACTTTACTGCCATAAGAAATAACCAGCTTTAACCAATATCCTGATTCCTTTGCTTCACGCCGACAGGTTTTTATCTTCATAATAAAATCCTTCCCGCCAATGCCTTCATTAGCCTCAATATAGTTTGCACCCGGAGAACTGCCTGAACGTAATAATTGTGGTACAAACTCATTGTTTGCCTGGTTTTTGGGCAACTTCAGGCAAAAATCTCTTACTCTTTCTGCAAACTTGCTGGTTCTCTCTTCCAGATCAAATTTTCTATTATTATCAGTCATTTGATTTTTTATCAAACCTAATGACAACCATATTCCTGACTATGACCAAAACAACATTTGTTCCGGGTTTTTCCCCATTTTATTTTGTCTTTCCCTCACTCAGACGCTTCCTTTTGATGCTTTTTTGAATCTTGTTTCCTGATTCTTATTTGGCATCTTGGTATCTTGGCATCTTGGTTCTTTCCACTCAACGTTCAAACTTAAGCCGCATTCCACATTGAGATTCATCGAACCCCCCATTTCCATACACCAAATGTCCATTCACAAAAGTATGGGTCACCTTCGCGGGAAATTCAAATCCCTCCAGCGGGCTCCAGCCGCATTTATACAGAATATTTTCTTTGCTGACGGTATAGCGGTCATGGAGGTCCGCCATCACCAGGTCGGCATGATAACCTTCGCGGATATAGCCTCTTTCCTTTACCTGGAAACAATCGGCCGGGGCATGGCTCATTTTTTCGACTACCCGTTCCAGGGATATTTTTCCCTGTTTATAATAGTGAAGCATCAGTAAAAGAGAGTGTTGCACCAGCGGGAGTCCGGCATGGGCCTTTTCATAAGGCTCGTCTTTCTCTGCCCAGGTATGCGGTGCATGGTCCGTGGCAATGATATCCAGCCGGTCATCCAGCAGGGCCTCCCACAAACCTTCCCGGTTATGCGGGGACTTGATGGCCGGATTGCACTTGATCTGGTTACCCAGCCGGGCATAATCATCACTGGTAAAATGCAGGTGGTGCACACAAACCTCAGCGGTGATGCGTTTATCCTTTAGCGGGAACATATTAGTAAATAGTTGCAGTTCCCTGGCCGTACTGATATGCAGGATATGTAAACGGGTGCCGTACTTTTTTGCGATCTGAATAGCATAGAGCGATGATTCGTAACAGGCTTCCTCGTCCCGGATGACAGGATGGTCGGCGGGTACCAGTTCACGGCCTTCCGACCTCAGCCGGTCAAGATTACGTTTGATGATCGTTTCATCCTCGCAATGGGTGGCGATCAGCACTTCTGCTTCAGCAAACACCCGGTCCAGCGTATTGGGATTATCCACCAGCATATTCCCGGTACTGGCACCCATAAAAATCTTAATACCACAGACATCCTTTTTCCGTTCATTGGTTTTAAGTACTTCTTCTGCATTATTATTTGAGGTCCCCATGAAAAAGGAATAGTTGGCCAGTGAACTCCGGGAGGCGATCTGGTATTTTTCTTCCAGCAGCTCCTGGGTCAGCGCATTGGGAATGGTATTGGGCATTTCCATAAAACTGGTCACACCACCGGCAACCGCCGCTTTTGCTTCTGTGCCGATGGTGGCTTTATGGGTCAGGCCCGGTTCCCGGAAATGCACCTGGTCATCGATACAACCAGGCAGTAAATATTTTCCTTCTCCATTGATTTCTGTAACGGCGGTTTTTGATGCATTGATCTGTCCGCCGATCCGGTCAATGCGTCAATTTTTGAGCAGTATATCAGCTGTGCGGATCGCTCCAGCATTGACGATCTGTAGTTTGCCAATCAGGTTAA
>CAZYTV010000419.1:0-1808 GCA_964650455.1 uncultured Chitinophaga sp.
TTCTCACTTACGGAAAACCGGTACAATAAACACAATACTATAGAAACAACAGCCGTAATGATACCCATCCATTGATGACGGCTTACCAACTGTTCATCATAATCGCCGCTTAAAGAAAGCATGTACCCGGTGATGCAGGAAAACACAGCTCCTATCATTCCCCAAAAAACTATCAAGGGAATTGCAGGCTGCAAAAAAGCAAATGCAGGCTTCCTCCATGCAAGCAACTGGAAAAAGGCGGCTATCAGTAAAATACCTATGGGTAAATGAACGAGTACAGGATGAAAACGGCCGAGCAGATCGGAAATAAGTAATAAAGTCATGAATAAGTTAGTACTGGTTTTTAAGAATAACGCTTTCTAAGCAATTTCATCATGTGTACATTAATGGCCCATTGGTCTGCCATGGGCTGCCTGGTATAAGGCAAAGTGGGCATATAATCCGGAGGTCCAAATTCCGTAAGAAAGGTCAACCGTTCTCCATTTTTCTTCTTTCGTTCCGCCACTACATCCCACCAGTCAAAATGCTGCTTCACCACGGCTTCCCATTCCGGTGCACGGGGATCGTTTACCTGCGGTCCTTCAGGATGGCCGATACGGGCATGAATATGTTCTACCCGTTGCAGTACCATATCCACCGTTTCCTTCTGATCGCTTAACATGCTTTCATGCACATTGCACCAATGCGATACATCAAACGTCAGTTTAAGATCGGGTACTTTTTCGATGAATTGCCTTGTTGTGTGTGCTGCAAACATGATCCGGGACCGATGGGTTTCATGGCAGATCAAAATACCTGTTTCTTTAGAAAGCCTTGTAGTGTGATCTATGAACATTTTATTCTGCTCAAAACTGAAATAATCCTTCCCGGAATGACAGTTGATATATAAGGGTTTTTGACTGCTGTTCGTCGCGGCTTCTGTAGTAACTTTCTTAAACGTTTCCAGGTGTCCCTTCCAGTCTGGTTCAAACGTTCCCCAAATAAAACCGACCTCCAATCAATGTTTTTTTAAAGCGGTAAACAATTCATCCTGCCCTTGTTTGTCGCCGGGCCACCATGCTTCTATTCCATCATAACCTTCCTTTTTTGCAGCGGCACAAAACTGGTCCTGTGTTCCTGCAAAGCCCCAACTGGTGGCCATTATCTTTAGTTCAAAATTTTTATTCACTTTCAGAGGTTGATTAGCTATAGCAAAAACATCCATTGAAGAAAGTAATAGCGCAGTAGCTGCTGAAGTGGTCGTTTGAATAAACGCCCGTCTGTTATGTTCCATAAGAATGATTGAATTTATTTTTAATGCTGGTTAAATGCACCCACTATTTTTTTTAGTTGTTTCCGGGTTAAACCTATATGATGTCGTTGGTTTAATTCTGTTGATTTATTATGCAATTACTTCATGAATCACTTTGCCAGCCACATCGGTAAGCCTGAAAGGTCGTCCCTGAAATGGATAGGTAAACTCTTCGTGGTTAAATCCTAATTGATTTAATATGGTTGCCTGTATATCATGTGCATCCACTTTGCCACTGATAGCACTGTAACCAATTTCATCGGTTTCGCCATGCGTATATCCTTTTTTGATGCCACCGCCTGCCATCCAGATAGTAAACGCTTCGGTATGATGATCTCTTCCTTTGAATGGATTCTTTATACCATTCCTGGTTTCCATCATCGGCGTACGACCAAACTCACCCCCCCATACAACCAATGTTTCCTCCAGCAAGCCCCTTTGTTTCAGGTCCAGCAACAGGGCCGTAATAGCTTTATCTATGCTTCTGCATTTATTAACAACACCAATGTTCAAAGAA
>CAZYTV010000420.1:0-1793 GCA_964650455.1 uncultured Chitinophaga sp.
ACGGGCAAATTAATCACAACCGGGTTCCAGTACTTCCTCCAATTCCAGTTAATCATAGATACCGTACGGGTACACTTTACGTATCTCAGATACAACGGCACTGCCCCGTGCGGTAGGACCACTGCATCCGTAGGAGATGGCACCTGCGGCACTGAGCATACCAATTCCTTTCATCCGGTTCTGAAAAATGATATTCCCTGTTACCAGTTCATCGTATTCGTGGATTTTTCTTTTATAGAGTTTCACGAATTCTTTGACCTTCCGCTGGAAATCGGGATGAAGATCCTGCATCACCCCGCCTGGCACATTATAGTTCATCGTCAGCCTGGCCCCACAGGTTTCTTCCATTATTTCATTGATGCTTTCTCTTTCACGGAAGGCATGAAAGAACGGCGTGAATGCGCCGAGGTCCATGGCCATAGCTCCCCACCAGAGTTCATGCGATGCTATCCGGGTCAGTTCATCCATCAGCACCCTGATCACCTGTGCCCGGGCCGGCACTTCAATCTGCATGCCTTTTTCCACGCAAAGGGCGCAGGCATGGTTATTAATATGAGCAGAGAGATAATCCATCCGGCTGGTTACATAAATAAACTGCCGGTAGGTAAGACTCTCACACATTTTTTCAATCGAACGGTGGATATACCCCAGGTGTGGCTCCACTTTCATAATGGTTTCGCCGCTCAGGGTGATCACGAGGTGCAATACCCCGTGTGTGGCCGGGTGCTGCGGGCCCACATTGATGGTAAACTCCCCGGTTTCCCCTATGATGCCGGGGCTGGTTTCTTTCAGTATTTGGGTTTCCCTGTACATGCTGTTCCTTCAGTTTTGTCTTAAAGACGTATCATATTAATCGGGTCCTCAAAATCTTTTCTCAGCGGGTTCTTTCCTTCCCATCCGTCGGGTAAAATGAGCAAACGTAAATCCGGATGATTCAGGAAATTCACGCCAAACATTTCATATACCTCGCGCTCATGAAACTCTGCTGTGCGCCAGCATTTGGAAACACTGACCACTTCAGGTCTGGCCCGGTCCAGTTTCACTTTCACCACCACATGGTGCCGGAAGCTGGTGGACGTCATGTGATAGACCATGGTCAGATGTGTTTTCCAGTCGATACAGGTAAGGCAGAACATATAATCAAGGGCCAGGTGACTATCGGTGCAGAGAGCACCCGCCAGCTTTGGCCATTCTTCTGCGGACAGTTCCACGTTCAGCCACTCGCCGCTTTCATCAAAGGTGGCGGTGGGCAGCAGTTCGGTGATCCGGAATTTCAGCAGTTCTCTGGACATAATTAATCTTTACCTGTTCTTATCTGTTCACGGGTTAATCCCGCTTTAATTTTATTCTGCAGCGAGATCAGTGCATGCAGCAAGGCTTCTGGCCGTGGCGGACAACCAGCTACATATACATCCACCGGGATCACGTGATCAGCTCCTTTTACAACGGAATACGTATTATAAAAGAATGGCCCGCCGCTGATCGCGCAGGCGCCCATGGCAATCACATATTTAGGATCGGCCATCTGGTCATATAATCTTTTTAATACAGGAGCCATTTTATTCACGATTGTACCGGCAATAATAATCACATCTGCCTGGCGGGGTGTGGCGCGGGCCACTTCAAATCCAAAACGGGAAAAATCGTATTTGGCACCGGCGACAGCCATGTACTCGATGCCACAGCAACTGGTGGCAAAAGTCAGCGGCCAAAGTGAATTGGACCGGGCCCAGTTGATGATATCATCCAGTTTGCTGAGGACAATGCCACCCCCCGGTGACTCTTGTATCTGA
>CAZYTV010000421.1:0-1791 GCA_964650455.1 uncultured Chitinophaga sp.
GTCCGTCATTCCGTAATGATTCGGACATCAGGGTCAGTTTGCTCTGGTGGTCACCACTTACCGGTATACAGGTGGGGTGTATCTGTGTAAAGCAGGGATTACCAAAGAAAGCGCCTTTTTTATGAGCTTTCCAGGCCGCGGTTACATTACTACCCATCGCATTGGTGGAAAGATAGAATACATTACCATAACCGCCTGTACAAAGCAATACCGCATGGCCGAAATGACGTTCCAGTTCACCATTCACCAGGTTACGGCAGATAATGCCTCTTGCCTTATCATCCACCATGACCACATCCAGCATTTCATGACGCGAATACATTTTTACATTACCCAGGGCAACTTGTCTTTCGAGGGCCTGGTAGGCACCGATCAGCAATTGCTGCCCGGTTTGTCCGGCGGCATAAAAAGTACGTTTTACCTGTGTACCTCCAAAAGAACGATTATTCAGCAATCCGCCATAGTCGCGGGCAAAAGGAACCCCTTGTGCCACACACTGGTCAATAATATTCACACTTACTTCCGCCAGGCGGTGCACATTGGCCTCACGGGCACGATAGTCACCTCCCTTCACGGTATCATAAAACAACCGGAAGATGGAGTCCCCGTCATTCTGATAGTTCTTCGCAGCATTGATACCTCCCTGGGCAGCAATCGAGTGTGCCCGGCGGGGAGAATCCTGGAAACAAAAGGCTTTCACCTGATAACCCAGTTCGCCTAAGGAAGCAGCCGCTGATGCTCCGGCCAGTCCGGTTCCAACTACAATAATTTCCAGTTTGCGTTTATTAGCCGGGTTCACCAGTTTCACGTGACTTTTATAATCTACCCATTTCTGCTCTAAAGGCCCGGAAGGAATTTTTGAATCTAACATATCCAGTGATTGCTTAATGATTAGAAATATTTCTTAGAATAATCCTATTTTCTATTCTGTATTCTCTATTCTCTCAACCTATACCCATCCGAAATAAAAACTCAGCGGCATCATTGCAAAAGCGAGTGGTACAATTATGGAGAATCCAACACCCAGGGCATTGATAACGGCAAGGTATTTTTTATTACTTACGCCTAAGGTGCGGAAGGCACTTTGAAAACCGTGCAGCAGGTGCCAGGCCAGGGAAATACAACCCAACAGGTATAATATCACCACCCATTCCTGCTGGAATACGATCTGCATTTTCTCAAAGAGATTGATTTCCTCACCGAGTAAAAATCCCTGGTTGGAACGGTTAGGCAGCCAGAAATCAGAAATATGCACTACAAGAAACAGCAGGATCAGGGTACCAAGAATACCCATGCTGCGGCTATACCATTTGCTGCCCTTATTGCCCATAGCGACAGCATAGCCCTGTTTTCTTTTACTGCGGTTCTGAAACACGAGCATCAGACCCTGGATAATGTGTAAAAAAATACCAGCAAAAAGACCCAGTTCCAGGATACGGGGAACAATATTGGAACCCATAAAATGGGCACCTTTATTGAACATTTCACCGCCATCCATGGCCCAGATACAGGCATTCAGCCCCACATGCACGATTAAAAAGAGAATCAGGAAAATACCAGTCAGCGCCATTACCCATTTTTTTCCTACAGAAGATGTAAAGAGTTCAGACCATTTCATAAGCAAATTACTTGAGAGAGTAATTAAAATTTCGGCAAAAATACTACCCGCAGGGCAAATAGTGATAAAAGTTTTTTACGCATGCAAAAACGGAGCCCGGAATCAGCCAATACCCAACCTTGCAGCTAACTCGCTATCGATTTTTTTAAACAGGTGAAATGGCTTATAGGTTC
>CAZYTV010000422.1:0-1787 GCA_964650455.1 uncultured Chitinophaga sp.
AGTATTGCAGATAATCAGGCAATGCACTTCCTACACCTGCATGATCCTGGTGATTATTAACACCCTTGAGTTTGACATGCTCTCCATTGAGAAAAACACCATTGGGTTTTATTTCAATGGTACGGATACCGAAACGTTGTTTAACACTATCAATTACTTTCCCGTTCTGCTTTATCAGTGATACCACCCGGTAGAGATAGGGATCTTCGAGCGACCATTTCCTGGCATTGGTAATAGCCATAGAATGTTTCAGGACTGACCGGCCATTTACGGGTATATTAATTGCCTGTTCTTTTCCCTGTGCCAGTTTCTTGCCCGACCGGTCCGTAACATAACTGACCACTGATAAGGCTGCCGCACCGGGCGATTGATTTTCCAGGGTTGTTTCTGTATATACAGTGGCCATATCCCCTTTGGATACCGACCAGGCAAAAAGGCCATCGGTCGCGATATGTGCGGGGGCATACGTATTCAGCCATACATGCCGGTAGATCCCCGCACCTTCATAAAACCATCCTTCATACTGAGTGGCATCCGCCCGTACGACCAGTACATTCTCTTTATTGTAATTAATATAGTCGGTTACATCGTACGATACACCCATATAACCACTCTTGTTATTGCCCAGGTAAAACCCATTCAGCCAGAACTGTGCATCCCTGAACACTCCATCAAACTGCAACTGAAAACGCCGGCCGGAATCGGCTGCGGCCACCGAAAAACGTTTACGATACCAGCCAATACTGGTTTCCGGGAAAAGACCGCCTACCGGTTTGTATCCGTGTGACTGCACATCAAAATTATCTTTCTTCACAAAGGGCAGTTCCACGGCCCAGTCATGCGGGAGGTTCAGGCTCCGCCATTTTTTGTCATCAAACCTTGTATCAATGGCCGTACCCGGGGCAGCGCCGGATTTGGAGAAGATGGTGCTGATGCCATAATTAAAATCACGGGAAGGGTCAGCCGCATGTCCAAAAGCGAATTTCCAGTCAGCATCCAGATTCAGTTGTTGCCGCTGGGCAGTTACGGTCTGTACTGTAATCAGTATAAACAGCAACAGGATTTCCTGCTTTTTCATAAGAGCAAGTTAGTGAACAATAGAATGTACAGTTGTTAGTTAAACGCATTTAACGCAATCGTTGGCTTACCTGAATTATCGAAGGCGCCCTTGGTATAGCCCTGCCAGTTCCCATAGCTCTGGGGCTCCCAGTAAAAAACACCCAGCACTTTATTGCCGGACACGGCTTTGGCTTTTGTGATCAGATCGGTCAGGAATGATTTACAGGCCGCGGGCTGATCCCAGCTCATCCCCACTTCAGTAATCATTACCTCACGGCCATAGCGGCTGATCATATCATTTATATTCGTCAGGCACTGATCATTCCGGGTTGTCCAGTCTGAAGGTTCCGGATACAGGGACATGCCGGTAATATCCCAGCTTACCCCGTTACTGATCATCCCGTCAAATATCCAGCGGTACAGGTTATTATCATACCCGTTGGACAAATGAAGGATTACTTTAATAGAAGGATCCACGGCTTTTACGGCATTATAACCTTGTTTGACCAATGAAGCAAAGCTGGCCATACTGGTGGATGCTTTTCCGATGGGCCATAACATACCATTATTGGTTTCATTACCCACTTGTACCCATTCCGGCACAATGCCATTGTTTTTCAGACTGGTCAGCACACTGTAGGTATGATTATATACGGAGGTTTGCAATTCCGCCAGGCTTTGTGCAGCCGAGGCAGCGGGACTTGCCTTTTGTCCCGGATATCCCCAGG
>CAZYTV010000423.1:0-1783 GCA_964650455.1 uncultured Chitinophaga sp.
ATGTTATTGCTGAGTACATCCGCCCTGTATTACCTGGCCGGTATGCTGATCCTGGGTCATTGGCAAAACGGTGACTATAAAGGATTATTTACTGCCTTACTCGGTGTTTTTAACGGAATTCTTGCGGCCATTTTCTACCGGGATAAAAGTACGGACCGGAATTTTGTTTCCCTGCTGATAGGCCTTACTGTCAGTTTCCTTTCCCTGGTGGCGCCTGTCCAATATAACGGCAACCACATCACTCTTTTCTGGGCAGCCGAAACCGTTGTATTATTCTGGCTTTACCAGCGTTCACAAATACAATTGCTGAAAACAGGCTCCCTGCTTATTTGTTTCCTGATGACCGCCAGTCTTGTCAGTAATTGGTCGGCGACCTACATATTCAGCAGAAAACTGCAGCCTGTTATTGTAAACGAAGGTTATATCACCAGTATCGTTGTGGCGGTTTCCTATTTCCTTTATTACTGGTTACAGAAGAAAGAAACCAGTGAGTGGTTTTATAAAGGATTGCCGGTTAAATCAATCCGGACCGCTGCCTTAAGTGCGGGTATTATCACCACTTACCTGGCCGGTATTTATGAGATCGGTTACCAGTTCAGCACCCGCCTTCAGGGTGTGCCAGCCAGCACTATTTACTGGCAGTGTTATACCTTTATTTTTGTACTCGTATTGCTGCAGCTTTTCAAAAAAGACCAAGTGGTACCGCTTCTTCGATTAAGCCTGACCTTACTGAGTTTTGGCCTGTACATCATTGGGATGCCCTCCACTAAATCGTATGCCCTGTACCTCATTACACAAAGCAGTGGTATATATTTCACCGCACACTGGGTAGCAGTCATCCTGCTTTTCTGGTTACTTTACCAACTGATCCTCTTTTTCTTTAAAAAGGAAAATGAAAAATGGAATGATTACCGGACCGTTTTTACCTGGCTTACCGCTTCCGGCATTGTATTATTACTGAGTGTGGAAATGTACCAGGTGATCTTCTGGACGAATTACCGGGATGCAGCGGACTGGGCCTGGTGGGAGAATCTTTATTTTAAAGCCGGTCTTTCCATACTCTGGGGGCTCTGCTCCTTTGCCATGATGTGGATGGGCATGAAGAAGGATTTCAAAACACTGCGGATTATTTCACTGACCTTATTCATGGTCACGATCGGGAAACTATTTCTCTACGACATCGTTAATATACCTCCGGGAGGTAAGATCGCGGCCTTTATCCTGCTGGGAATCCTGTTGCTGGCCGTATCGTTTATGTACCAGCGGTTGAAAAAAATCCTGCTGGATAATAACCGGGCCAATTAATTTGCAGTATGATCGTATATAATGTCACCACCAAGGTCAGCAATGACATTGCAGCAGACTGGCTGAACTGGCTGAAAGCCGAACATATCCCTGACCTTGTCCATACCGGTTGTTTTACGCATGCTGTTATCCTGCACCTGGTAGAATCGGATGATGAGGAAGGAATCACTTACGCGGTACAGTACCACGCAGAAAGCAGGGCCTTGTATAACCGGTATATGGAAAAATATGCCCCTGAGATGAGACAGAAAGCCATGGATAAATGGGGCAACAGGATTATTTCATTCCGCACACTGATGCATCTTGTGAATTGAGTGTGCAAAAGAAAAATATTTTTTTCTGCCCCTCTTTGATCTCCTGAGCCGGCCGGAAACCCTTATCCCTGCTGTATTTCAGCAACCGGCAAGCTGAAACCCGCTCCCAATAAGGGTTTGCGCGTTCTGGCCACATCAATCGCTGTTTGCCGCCGGTCAATAAA
>CAZYTV010000424.1:0-1778 GCA_964650455.1 uncultured Chitinophaga sp.
AACATTCCACACAAATATCCTTCGGTTGTTTCAAATGAATGGAAACATATTTTAAAGGCGGGCCAGGGAGATGCGCCTGCAAATGGAAAACGGTTTATTACCCGCAGAGAGATGGCTTTATTAATAAATGATCTTGCACAAAATCCCTTCTTACAACCCGTGGACTATAAAGGTATAGTGCGGATAAAGTAAAAATCAGGTATGAAAAAAGTAATATTAGTCAGTTGTTTTAATCTGGCCTTTCTGATTTTATTTTCCCAAAGGAATGTAACGGATAGCTGGAAACTTTCTATTCAGACCTGGACCTTTCATAAATATTCTTTTCTTGAATCGGTCGATAAGGCAGATAGTTTAGGTATCCGTTATCTTGAAGTATATCCGGGTCAGAAGATTGGGGGAACTATTCCCGGTGTATTCAGTTATCAACTGGAAAAAGATGAGCGGGAAAAAATCAAACAATATCTCCGGTATAAAAAAGTAAAAGTGATTGCCATTGGGGTGGTGGACAAGGATTATTATACATCGGAGAATCTGGAAAAATATTTTGCATTTGCAAGTGATATGCAGATCCCGTTTATCACGGCAGAGCCGGAGTGGCAGGATCTGGATGAATTCAACCGTCTTGCCATAAAGTACAAAGTGAAAGTGGCCCTGCACTGTCATCCCAAACCAGCCAGTCATTACTGGCATCCCGATTCCACATTAAAAGCAATGAAGGGCAGACCCCATATCGGTGCCTGGCCCGACCTGGGTCACTGGGCCCGTAACGGCGTACATGTAGTGGAAGGATTAAAGAAAATGAAGGGCAAACTCTGGGGAATGCATTTCAAGGATATCCGGGAGTTTGATAACGTAAATGCCATTGATACGATTTTCGGAACGGGGGTTTGTGATTTACCGGCGGTGATGAAGGAAATGAAAATGCAGGGCTTCAAGGGTGTGGTAACGATGGAGTATGAAGTGCATGAGGAGGATAATATGAGGGATCTCAGAGAATGTATACTGTTTTTTGAAAAGCAGCGGAAGATGTTGATTAAGGGTGTGCAGTAGGCAGTCGGCAGTCGGCAATCGACAGTGGGCAGGAAGCAGCCCTTTGTCATCCTGAGCCTGCCGAAGGATGAGCAGCAGTAAGCAGTCGGCAGGAAGCAGTTGTCATACTGAGCCTGCCGAAGGATGACAAGCAATCAGAAGTAACAGTCCTTACAGGTAAATAAATTTTCTGTCAGACAGAAAGGTCATATCAACCTGTTAACTTACCAACCTTTCAACTTGTCAACAAATACACCTGCATTATCTTTGTCACATGTTAATCACCAATTACTCCTACAACCAGTTATATTCCTTTACCGAAAATGTATTCAAAAGCATCGGCTGCAGTGCGGAACATGCAGCGACTGCTACAAAAACCTTATTGTCTGCAGATGTACGGGGTATCGATTCACATGGAATTGCCCGCTTGAGTGGTTATGTGCGGCTTTGGGAAGCCAAACGGGTGAATGCCACACCGGATATTAAAATCATTCATGAAACGCCCTCTACTGCCGTGGTGGATGGAGATAGCGGGCTGGGACTGGTAGTTGCACCATTTGCCATGAAGATTGCTATTGAAAAAGCAAAGAACGTGGGTACGGGTTGGGTGAGTGTACAACACAGTAATCATTTTGGCATTGCCGGTTACCATGCCATGATGGCCCTGGAACATGAAATGATTGGGATCGCCATGACCAATGCGAGTCCGCTCGTTGCGCCCACTTTTTCCATCGACAAAATGCTGGGCA
>CAZYTV010000425.1:0-1774 GCA_964650455.1 uncultured Chitinophaga sp.
AATATTAAAAATAATTTTACTTAACAAAAAAATATTTCCAAACTATTTTATTAACATTTTGAAAACCCTTGTGGATAAACCGAAGGGTTTTTAGTCTTCTTTACATGATAAAAGAACAGTGTATTGCGATGCGATGAATTAAAATATGCAACAGTATATATAAAACGGAACTGCTGAAACATGCATGAGCAAAGGGTTTCAGGCTGCTGCTATTTTTAATGCAACAGGAAGAATCATATTTGCAACAACAATAAATGATCCGGACAGGCTGGTTACGCGATGTCATATGATGAGTAAAGACACGTGATTGGCAACAATCAATGTAGTTGCCGGTTGGTCTTAAAAAGGGGCTGTCTGCCACTGAATCCCTTATTACCTTTGGCAAAACGAATGATATGCGCTTTGAACAACCGGTTCCTCTTACAACGATAGCAGCACTGATCGGTGCAGAAATTACCGGCAATAAGGATGGTATGGCCACCGGAATTAATGAGATTCACAAAGTGGAAAAGGGAGACCTGGTCTTTGTAGATCATCCCAAGTATTATGCCACCTGTATAGCGTCAGCCGCCAGTTTTATTATTATCAACAAACAAACAGATGTTCCGGAAGGCAAAGCCCTGCTGGTGGTCAGTGATCCTTTTGAGGCTTACCTGAAGATTGTGAATTTTTACCGGCCCTTTACGCCTTCACCAAAAGCAATCAGTGATACAGCCCTAATTGGTGAAGGAACGGTGATCATGCCCGGTGCCTTTATCGGAAACCAGGTCCGTATCGGGAAGAACTGTATCATTCACCCCAATGTCACCATCCTGGATCATTGCCTCCTGGGTGACGATGTCATCGTTCAGGCGGGTTCAGTGATCGGCAGCGATGCATTCTACTACAATAAAAAAACCAATCGCGATATCCACTATAAGCGCATGGCCAGTTGCGGAAGGGTCATCATTGAAAACGCAGTGGAGATCGGGGCCAATTGCACCATCGACCGCGGCGTTACCCATGATACCGTTCTGGGGGCCGGCACCAAGCTGGACAATATGGTGCATGTCGGACACGATACCACGGTTGGAAGGAATTGTTTGTTTGCCGCAGGCGTGGGAATTGCCGGGGCAGTTACGATTGAAGACAATGTGATCCTGTGGGGACAGGTGGGTGTCAATAAAACTCTGACTATCGGCAAAGGAGCAGTTGTATTGGGACAAACAGGTGTTGCTTCCAGTATCGAAGGAGATAAGACTTATTGGGGCACCCCAATGGAAGAAGCCCGTATTAAACGAAGAGAACTGGTTTGGGTGAAACGCATCCCCCTGCTCTGGGAAAAAGTGATGGGTCAGAAGGACAATGCCTGATGAACCGGTTTGCTAATCCGGCATATAATCATAGGGCAGCAGGTCTGCCAGGTTCTTCCAGCTCCAGTAACCCTGGTTGATCCAGTCTTTCTGTTCATAATAATACCCGTTCTCCGTAATGACGATGGTGTCCTTTATATCTATATAAGAAGTGGCATAAGGCACACTTTTCGGCAGGTTCATTTTTTTGAGGTATTCCGGCTCCGGACTTTTCTTCGTGTACATCACACTGATCTTACGCGGGTACCAGATTTCGATCTGGTTGGTACTGTCCAGTCCGCCGTAATAAACCGTATCATACGGGTCTTTGATCTTATTGAACTTTTTATCATTGGTGGAATCCAGCAGGGAAAGCACAAAACCGTCTTCCAGCAGGGTGCTGTCATAATAACTGTGCATGAAATGGAGTTTGGAGCCACTGT
>CAZYTV010000426.1:0-1767 GCA_964650455.1 uncultured Chitinophaga sp.
GCCACAGGATGATAGGTAGGTTGTACTGTGTGGTTCGTTCCTATCAGCCGTTCTTCCTGCCCCTTGGCACAGCCCCTTGCGGTTGCAATAAAATTACATCCTTATTTTCATCATACACACCTAAAACCAGGCATTCGCTGACAAAACCGGCGATTTGTTTGGGTGGGAAATTAACCACCGCGACCACCTGCCGCTGCAAAAGATCTTCTTTACGGTAATGCACCGTGATCTGTGCAGAGGATTTTCTGATCCCGATCTCCGGTCCGAAATCAATGGTTAACCGGTAAGCAGGCTTCCGGGCGTTGGGGAAATCACTTGCTTCGATAATGGTCCCGGTCCGCATATCCACTTTTTCAAAATCTTCCCAGCTGAGTGCCATCTTTTTTTACCTAAGCTACATATTTACGTTTAATGTAATGCCGGGAATATTTTTTGCTCTTTCTGTGGCTTCCCTTTATCTTACTGGAAATTTAAGAACGATATGACGCCTGCCAATAAGAACGGAGAACCATCCAGGAGAAAGTTTATCCGCAATGCGGCCATCGCCGGTGCGGGATTTTTTATTGTTCCCCGCCATGTACTTGGCCGTGGGTTTATCGCCCCCAGTGATAAGTTGAATATTGCCGGTATCGGTGTGGGAGGTAAAGGATCCAGTGACCTGGGTGAGTTTGCCAGGAGTCCGTTTGTTAATATAGTGGCCCTCTGTGATGTGGATGACCGTGAGGCAGCCGGCTCCCGCAAGAAATATGAGAAAGCCCCATATTACAAGGATTTCCGCGTGATGCTGGAAAAAGAGAAGCATAATATTGACGCCTGTTCCATTTCCACACCCGACCATACCCATGCCGTCGCCACACTGGCTGCCATGCAACTGGGCAAACACGTGTACACACAGAAGCCGCTTACGCATGATATTTATGAAGCACGGGTACTGACTGAAGCCGCTAAGAAATATAAAGTAGTGACCCAGATGGGTAACCAGGGTGGCTCAGGGGATGGCGTACGGAAGGCCAAAGAGATCTATGCTGCCGGTTTGATTGGTAAAGTGACTGAGGCGCATGCCTGGACTAATCGTCCTGTATGGCCACAGGGAGTGCCCACACCCACCGGCAAACATGAAGTGCCTGCCGGACTGGACTGGGACCTCTGGCTGGGTACTGCCAGGCAAATGGATTATAACCCGGCATACCTGCCATTTGACTGGCGGGGCTGGTGGGCATTTGGTACGGGTGCACTAGGTGATATGGCCTGTCATATCATGGATCCGATCTACCGCATCCTGCCCATCTTGTATCCGGATTCTGCTGAATGCAGTGTGGCTACTGTCTGGAAAGAAAAATGGAATGATACCCAGAACCTGGATGCCTGTCCGCCTTCTTCCATCATCCATCTCAATTATCCGCGTACGGATGGACCGGGAAATATCAAAGTATCGTGGCATGATGGCGGTCTTCTTCCTGCAAGACCGGAAGAATTATTGCCGGAAGAACCCTTTGGTAACTGGGATGGGGGTGTATTGCTGGTGGGCACGAAAGGAAAATTATTAATGGATTGCTATGGCGCCAACCCGCGGCTGCTGCCCACGAAGCTAATGAAAGAGAAAGTCATGCCGAAGGAAACGATTAAACGCGTAACAGAAGGCCATTATATCCAGTGGGTGAATGCCTGCCGTGCCGGCTATGGCAATGCACAAACCAGTTCGCCCTTTGAATATGCAGGACCCTTTACCGAGAGTATCCTCATGGGCAACCTCGCGATCCGCAGCTG
>CAZYTV010000427.1:0-1742 GCA_964650455.1 uncultured Chitinophaga sp.
CATACATGCCGGCCTTCATGGCATCATCTCCCAGGTCTTCGGTCTGGTTACGCGGATCATCCTGGTTGCTCTCTCCATCACCCCACCACAGGCGACGGTTCTTGAGTTTTTCGATCACCCAGCTATTGAGCTTTCCTTTTTCGGCATCCGCTGATTTAAATTCAGGGAATAAACGATAGCCCCATTCAATGGCCCAATGATCGTAATCACCGATACGGGCAAATAATTCTTTACGGGTCAGTTTATCTTCCGGCTGGGCCACATAATTGAAACGGGCATAATCCATAATGGACGGCGTATGGCCATTGGCCGCCACCCAGTTTTTATCCCGTAATTTTTCCACGGGTACCGTTGAGCTTGAGCCAAAATTGTGACGGAGTCCCAGGGTATGTCCTACTTCATGCGATGAAACGAACTGAATCAGTTGCCCCATCAGTTCATCATCAAACAACATTTTACGGGCGGCCGGATCATTCGGGGCACACTGGATAAAGTACCAGTCACGGATCAACTCCATTACATTATGGTACCAGTTGATATGGCTTTCCATGATTTCTCCGCTGCGCGGGTCAGCAATACTTGGTCCGCTGGCATTGGGGATATCTGAAGGCTTATATACGATCGCAGAATTTCTTGCGTCGTCCAGGCTCCAGGTACTGTCCTCTGCTTTGGTTGGTGCAATTTTACCAAAAATGGCATTTTTGAAACCTGCCTTTTCAAAAGCAACCTGCCAGTCGTTCACGCCCTGGATCAGGTAAGGAATCCACTTTTTCGGCGTTGCCGGGTCTATATAGAAAATTATGGGCTTGATGGGTTCCACCAGTTCTCTGCGCTTGTATTTTTCGATGTCTTCAGGCTTTGGCTCGAGTCTCCATCTTTTGACCATCACGATATTCTCCACCCCCTGAGGGTTGGCATCATAATCCGTATAACCGGTGGTAAAATAGCCCACCCTTTTATCAAAATAACGGGGTTGCATCGGTACTTTGGGCAAAATCACCAGTGAACTGTTGATCTCTACCGTAATGTTACCACCGGAAGCCGGCGGTGCAGCTGAAAAGCCACCGGTCTGAGGAGCCGGCATACGGCTGTATGTTTTAACTGTTCTGATCTCCACATTGATGGGGAAAGAACACAGGTTATCGATATACGATTTATCCGGCTGCAGTGAGCCGATCCGGTACGTGGATTTAGTGCCACTGCTGAAATACAGAATATCATTATCTCCACTGATATAATCAGTCACATCGATTACCACGGAGGCAGAATCTTTGCCCAGTGCCTTAATATCGAAAGAAGCGGCGATGGCCTGTACATTCGAACGTTTTACCGCACTATACATGGCGGATGTTGAATCTTTACTGTATTCTGCAAAAGAGATATTACGGAGAAATATCTTATTATTCGGACCCTTTTGAAACTGGATCACATTCCGGCTGATATCATCCCCGGCAAAACCCGCAAATCCCCCAACACGCATTCCTGCGCCGGCTTTACTCAGGCGGTTAACCACCAGTATATCCCGGTTGAGGATAGAATCAGGGATTTCAAAGAAGTATTTTTCATCCACTTTGTGAACAGTGATCATACCGGCATCGGTGACAGCCCTGGAGGTGATCACTTCTTTATAAGCTTTGGGCCCGGTAGTCATACCGGCCGGTCCGCCATTTGAAGGGCGGCGGGTGGTATCCGGACGGGGAGCTCCATTGGGTTGTGCAGTCGCCGCCAGGGTAAATCCGGCA
>CAZYTV010000428.1:0-1741 GCA_964650455.1 uncultured Chitinophaga sp.
TTTTTCTTGTGCGTCCGGTGGCACAATTAAGTATAAAATCTGGGTTGAGGGACCGAAAAAATATAACTCACAAATGTACGAAATCGGGGTGGGGTACGGGGAATTATTTGGTTGAATTTTGCCCAAAAAATGGGTGGATTGTGGATAAAAGAAAATGCCCGTAAAACGGGCATTTCAATGAGTTAAAATGGGCGTTGAAAATCAATCCGGCCGCTTCACAATCTGCGCCACCAGGTCGGCCTCGCAGCAGACTTTATTGCCCACATAAGTGGTTCCTTTCATTTCGCAGATACCACGGCGGATAGGAGCGGCCAGTTCCATTTTCAGGATCAGGGTATCGCCCGGGCGCACCATCTGCTTGAATTTACAGTTATCGATCTTCAGGAAATAAGTGTCATACTGACCTTCCCCGCTGAGATTAATGGCCAGGATGCCACCGCACTGGGCCAGGGCCTCGATCTGCAGCACACCGGGCATGATAGGGTTGCCTGGAAAATGTCCCTGGAAAAACCATTCATTGAACGTTACGTTCTTCACCCCGACAATATGCGTATCGCTGAGCTCAATTACTTTGTCCACGAGGGCAAACGGAAAACGGTGTGGCAGTTTTTTTTCAATAAACTGCTGGTCATAAACCGGCGGCTGGGAGGGATCATACACCGGGATACCCTGGGTGTGCTTGTTTTTTTTTATATACTGTTTGATCTTGCGGGCAAAATCAACATTACTGCTATGTCCGGGACGGTTGGCAATAATTCTCGCCTTAATGGGATAGCCGATTAGGGCCAGGTCACCCACCACATCCAGTAATTTGTGCCGGGCAGGTTCATTGGGGAAACGGAGTTCAAGATTGTTGAGGTACCCTTCGCTCTTTACTTCGATCTTATCTTTCTTGAAGATCTTTTTCAACCGGTCCATTTCGGTTTCGTCCACTGGCTTATCTACGATTACAATGGCATTGTTGACATCTCCGCCCTTGATCAGGTTATGTTCGATCAGCATTTCCAGTTCGTGCAGGAAGCAGAAAGTACGGCAGGGGGCGATATGATCTTTGAAATCACGCAGGTGTTTCAGGCCTGCATGCTGGGTACCCAGTACGGGTGAATTAAAGTCAATCAGTGTGGTTACCTGGTATTCCATCGCAGGCATAGCCACCATTTCCACTCTCTTCTCCTCGTCGTAATGGAATATATTTTCATCAATGCTATACCATACTTTGGCCGCATCCTGTTCCAGGATACCCGCTTCCTCGATCAGTTCCACAAACGGCATGGAACTGCCATCCATGATCGGCATTTCAGGTCCGTTGATTTCCAGCAGGCAATTGTCAATACCCATTCCCACCAGGGCAGCCAGTACGTGTTCCACCGTACTTACTTTGGCACCATTGGATTCCAGGGTGGTGCCACGGCTCACATCCGTTACCAGGTCACAATCGGCCTTGATCACCGGCTGATTGGGCAGATCAATTCGTTTAAACTGGTACCCGAAACCCGGGTTGGCCGGTACCAGGGTCAGGTCGGCCATTACACCGGTATGAAGCCCGGTGCCGGAAATCTGGACAGAAGATTTTATCGTGTGCTGTTTATCTGGATTGAAACTCGGATTCATGCGTGTTTTATTAAGCGGGGCAAAGATAAGATTATTGCGGGCTTCGCGGGTATTGAATGGTTCTAGTAGGTATTGGTCATATCCTCGTCCACGCAGATAATAAAATCCGCTTTTCCTTTATTCTACGCAA
>CAZYTV010000429.1:0-1732 GCA_964650455.1 uncultured Chitinophaga sp.
TTTAGTTTATAAGGGATTTAATATTTCTGAACTACTTTATAACTATACATATCAGGCGGGCCCTCTACGCCGGCTGCTTTCATTTTATTTTTTAAATCTTCTGATTTCATAAAGGCATCCGCTTTGGCTTTGTCTGTCACCCCAAAGACCAGTGTAACCATATGGGTGTCGCCGGCTGTATGAGCCACGACCCTGTCACTCAAACCTGCATCCGTCCGGGCTTGTTTATGTGAGTCAAATTCTTTTTTCCAGGCATCCCAGTCTTTCACTTTATGCCGGATCATCGTCCGGGTACTCGCCTGGAGACTGGAGGTATCATTCAATACGGCCTCCAGGAAATCTATTACCGGCTTACCACTGACACCGATAGATTTCATTCTGTCTTTGAGGTCTTGTGAACCTGCAAATGTCCGGGCTTTTGACACATCATCCATCAGCAGGGCCACCATGACCATATTTGAATCTTCTGTACCCCGGCAGATCACATAATTGTGTAAGCCATTCGCCATCCTGGCCGAATCATGCGAATCATACCCGGTTTTCCACTTGGCAAAATCGGCAACTTTATGCCGGACGATCATCACGGATAACGGACCGGAAGGATTAACCGGAGCCACAGCCGTGGGCGTTATGGAATCTGTTTTAGATTCTTCCTTTTTTTCATCACTGGCTGAATTGCAGGAAAAAATGCCGGTAAGGCCGATGGCAGTAATTAAGACTGCCCAAAAGGTCAACTTTTTCATTTGTTGGTTTTTGAATTAAAAAAATAAATGATGAGGTACGGGAAGGGGGCAGATTATGTAACAGTCTCAGGGAGGAGATTGAAAGTAAGCTAGTCTGTTTTCGGCATTAAAAAAAATTAATATATAGATGATGAGACAGGATTCCCGCTCATTTTCCACCGTGGGTATTTTCTGTTTCTCTCTTTTTCAACTGATCAGTATCATAAATAAAAAACAGTGCGGCCTCTAGTTTTGCCGGAAAACTGAATATATGAAAGCCGTCGCTTTACGGGCAATGATTTCGCTGGTTGCTGTTTCTTTATTCTTAAATGGATTTAGCCAGGTAACCGCTGTAACACTTCATCTTCAGGTGCCTTTACCTGATACGTTGAACAGACCGGTGTATGTGACCGGTAATTTTAATCATTGGTATGCAGGGGATAGCCTGTATAAAATGGAGAGAATGGAACCGGGTGTATATGCCATCATATTACCTGTGTATACCGGTAAATTATATGAGTATAAGTATACCCGGGGCAACTGGGACCGGGTGGAACTGGCTGCCAATGATAGTAATATCAGCAACAGGCATTTTATAGCAGGGTCGCCTTTGCAGTTAACCGATACTGTGCAGCAATGGAATGCGCCTTTGTTTCGAAAAGCGCCTGCTGCAAGGGCGGGCCAGATCAATGCCAGGTTGGATAGCCTGAAAGCCAGTGTTCAATCACAAATGGAGAAAATTCAAGGGGTACTGAAGCTTTATATGTTGAATATGTTGTCAGACCATCCGAAAGCGGGGCTGCATAAAAGGCTGGATCGTCGTGCAGCCCGTAAACTGGGGGGATTCTATAAAAAACTGACCGGTATTATGTGGGAAGTAATGACCGCACTGAATCCCGGAGAAAAAGAGAAGCTGCGTCAGTTTCTGAGTAATCCCGAAGCTCAAAAAGATTTTATGACTGCTTTTGGGAAGGTATTGGATGGCTCGGCTCAATAATCAGTTTTTATCA
>CAZYTV010000430.1:0-1708 GCA_964650455.1 uncultured Chitinophaga sp.
CAGGAATTTTCCGTTTGATTATAATACCAATCATATCTGCCGCTGGTATTTTCATATGTATGGCATTACCACCGACCTGGGAAAACCCTGGCTTCGGGTAACCCCGGATACCTCCTTTAAAGATGAGATCGTGATTGCCCGCAGTTTCCGCTACCGGGCACCGGGTATCCGTTATGATTTTTTGCAGGCTTACCCGAATATCACGTTTGTCGGATTGAAAGAGGAATATGAAGACATGAAGCAGGCTATTCCCGGACTGCAATACCGTACAGTAACCGATTTCCTTGAATTGGCACAGATCATTGCCGGTTGTAAATTCTTTATCGGCAACCAGTCCTTTCCTTTTGCTGTGGCCGAAGGCTTAAAAGTACCCCGTGCCCTGGAGCTCTGCTTTGAGTGCCCCAATGTGATCCCCGAAGGGCCGGATGCCTATGATTTTCTGTACCAGCCGCAGTTTGAGAAGATTGTGCAGCAGTTGAATCTGTCAGTGAAATAATTATACAAACTTTTTCTCCAGCGTTAAAAATTGCTCTGCCAACTGATCATCTTCTTCATGGAAGAGACAGATATCATAATAACCGATAAGGTTTTTTGCAGAGGATGCATAGTCGTGCAAATAGGTTACCACTTCTGTATTCTTTACAGTGGAAGCCAGTATCAGGGTTCCTTTATGATCGAAGAAGGCAATTTTATTATACCCGGTCTGCGCAAAGGATAACAAGGTAGAAAGTCCCGCTTCTTTAATGGCGATCATATTCTGACGGTTGTATTCCAGAAACACTACCGGTTTATGTTTTTTAATGATATCACCAGCCCCCCTTAAAACGATTGTATCAAATCCCTCAACATCCACTTTTAATAGTTTGATGGTCCGGTTGTCGAATCCCCCTTCTGCAATCACTGCATCCAGCGTTTTGAATTTTACCTGTTTGCCTCCTTTATCATCCGGGATAATGGTGGCATTCCATCCGCTTTTTTCAAAATTCACATTCAGTTCTTCTGATTTTTCGCCGAGAAAAGTATTGACGATGGATACATTATTAAATTGCTTAGCATTTTTTTCCAGGTAACTATATGTTATTTCATCGCCTTCAACACCGATAACAGGCACATCCACTTCGGTTTTCACCACGGCAATCGTATCACCAACGTTAGCCCCCACATCAATCAGGGTCATTCCCGGATATTTTGAAGCGATCGTCTTGGCCAGGCGGCCAAACTGTGCATTCAGATCCGGATAGAGTCTGTAGTTCACCGCCTGTACATTGTATCCGGGCATCCACACCTGGAATTTACCCACCGTTACCAGCACATCTTTCTTTGTGGCAGAGATAAATGGAACCCCTGTTTTTACAATATCATACCCGTAGCGTTGTAAAAAATTTCTGATTAATGCTTTCATAATTCGTATCCAATTTTACTAAAATCAGCCGGCAGTAATCCGTTTCTGACTGCTTTACTATCTTTGGCGGCTATAATACTTTATATCTTATGGGTTTCTCCCTTACCAGCACCATTAAGTCCCTGTTAACCCGCACATTCTTCCCACATGTAAGAAGAAGCTATTCCCAAAGTGGCGAAGATATAATTATTAGTGATTTGTTCAGCCGCCTTCAGATAAAGTCACCACGTTACCTTGAAAGCGGGGCCAATAAGCCGGTTTAGCTGAACAAACCGTATCGTATCTACTCACGGGCGTGCCACGTGG
>CAZYTV010000431.1:0-1705 GCA_964650455.1 uncultured Chitinophaga sp.
GGTGGTCATCATCGAAATTTCATTGGGCAGGGCCTTGATCCGGTTGCAATGGGAGCGGATCAGTTCAAATACATCCGGGTTCTTCTTATGCGGCATGATACTGCTGCCGGTGGTCAGTTCGGCCGGGAAAGAAATGAATCCGAAATTCTGGATCAGGTACAGACAGGCATCCATACTCAATCTGGCCAGGGTCTCCGCCACATTGGCCAGCGCCTGCGCTACAATGCGTTCGGCCTTACCTCTTCCCATCTGCGCATATACCACATTATAATTCATCACTTCAAAGCCAAGTAACTCCGTGGTCAGGGTCCGGTTGATCGGAAAAGAAGAACCATAACCGGCTGCAGAACCCAATGGATTTTTATTGACTACTTCATACGCGGCTCTTACAGTTACCAGGTCATCCACCAGGCTTTCGGCATAAGCACCAAACCATAATCCAAAGGAGGAAGGCATGGCGAGCTGCAGGTGGGTCTAGCCGGGGAACAGGTGACTTTTGTATTTTTCACTCTGTGCCTGGAGTAATTCAAACAATGGCTGAATGTTATTGACCAGCATTTCCAGTTCGTGATGCAGGTATAATTTCACATCCACCAGCACCTGGTCATTCCGGCTGCGGGCTGAATGAATTTTTTTACCGGCATCGCCCAGTTTCTGTGTGAGCAGGAGTTCTACCTGGGAATGGACATCTTCCACCTCAGGGTGAATGGTGAAAGGTGAGTGGTGAGTGGGTGATGTTGTCGCATATATTCCCCTTAACGCATCAACGATGCTGTTTTTTTCTTCCGGGGTAAGTAATCCGACGGATTCCAGCATGGTCACATGGGCAATACTGCCCAAAATGTCAAAGGGGGCCAGCATCAGGTCGAATTCGCGGTCGCGGCCAACTGTGAACACTTCGACTTCTTTCAGCGAGGCGGTATCCTTTTGCCAGAGTTTCATAGTACCTGATTTAGGAGATTAATATAGAGGGCGATCCCTTCTTTGATTTCTTCGATAAAGATATACTCATCAGCGGTATGACTTCTTGCGGAGTCGCCGGGTCCCATTTTTAAGGCGGGAAAGGGCATCAGTGCTTTATCTGAAGTGGTGGGCGATCCATAGTACGTTCTCCCCAGTGCCGTTCCGGCTTTTACCAACGGATGATCCAGTGCAATGGAAGTGGAACGTAAACGGGTGCTGCGTGGTTTTACCTCGCAGTCCACATTTGACCGGATGAGTTCGATCACTTCTTCAAAACTATAAAGCTCATTTACACGCGTGTCAACGACGAATTTACAGACGGCCGGTACCACATTGTGTGCTTTGTTCTCTGTTTCGATCACAGTCACACTCATTTTGGAGGGCCCCAGCAGGGGTGATACTTTATCCAGTTGATGAGTGTTGAACCAATTGATATCCTTCATCGCTTTGTAGATCGCATTTTCACCTTCAGTGCGGGCTGCATGGCCAGCTTTACCATGGCTGACACAATCCAGTACCATCAGCCCGCGTTCGGCTACGGCCATTTGCATCTGGGTGGGCTCACCCACGATGGCACAATCAATTTTGGGTAAATAAGGCAGGGTATATTCAATGCCGCCGGTACCGCTGATTTCTTCTTCCGCAGTAGCTGCAAATATCACATTATAATGACCGTTGTGTTTTTCATAATAATGCAGGAATACGGCCAGTAAGGACACGAGGCAACCTCCGGCATCATTGC
>CAZYTV010000432.1:0-1663 GCA_964650455.1 uncultured Chitinophaga sp.
CCGATAACAATGTCAAAAGAGAACTTTAAGAGGGACAAACCCAACGTTAACGTTGGTACCATCGGACACATTGACCATGGTAAGACAACTTTGACAGCAGCCATCACCACCATCTTAGCATCTAAGGGTATGGCAACTGCAAAAAAATATGATGAAATTGATGCTGCTCCTGAAGAAAAGGAAAGGGGTATCACCATCAATACAGCTCACGTTGAGTACCAGACGGTTAATCGTCACTACGCACACGTTGACTGCCCCGGCCACGCCGACTATGTTAAAAACATGATCACCGGTGCTGCCCAGATGGATGGTGCGATCCTGGTGGTTGCCGCTACTGACGGTCCTATGCCGCAAACAAAAGAGCACATCCTGCTGGCCCGTCAGGTAGGTGTACCTAAGATTGTGGTATTTATGAATAAAGTTGACCTGGTTGATGACCCCGAACTGCTGGAACTGGTGGAAATGGAAATCCGTGACCTCCTGACTTTCTACGGTTTCGATGGTGCTAACACACCCATCATTAAAGGTTCTGCGATCAAAGCGCTGGAAGGAGATCCTGAAGCAGTTAAGCAGGTTGAAGAACTGATGACTGCAGTTGATGAATATATTCCCCTGCCTCCCCGCCCGGTTGACCAACCGTTCCTGATGTCTGTGGAAGATGTTTTCTCTATCACAGGTCGTGGTACAGTTGCCACAGGTCGTATCGAAAGAGGTCGTATTAAAGTTGGTGAGCCTGTTGAGATCGTAGGTCTTATCGCTGAGCCCCTGACTTCAACCTGTACAGGTGTGGAAATGTTCCGCAAGCTGCTGGATGAAGGTGAGGCCGGAGATAATGCAGGTCTGCTGCTCCGTGGTATTGAGAAAACCCAGATCCGTCGTGGTATGGTAATCGTAAAACCCGGTTCTATCACTCCCCACACTGAATTCAAAGCTGAGGTTTACGTACTGAGCAAAGAAGAAGGTGGACGTCATACTCCGTTCTTCCAGAAATATCGTCCCCAGTTCTATTTCCGTACCACTGACGTTACCGGAGAAGTTGAACTGAACCCTGGAACTGAAATGGTTATGCCTGGTGATAACACTTCACTGAACGTTAAACTGATCCAGCCTATTGCGATGGAAAAAGGTCTGAAATTCGCGATCCGCGAAGGTGGACGTACAGTAGGTGCCGGACAGGTTACAGAGATTATTAAATAATCTTTTATATTTGATACTTCAAAAGTCATTGGTCTGCCGGATTTTCCGAACGACCGGTGACTTTTGATTCTTACGGGCATAGTTCAATGGCAGAATAGTCCCGGACCTCCGGGATTGATGAAAGTTCTTTTTAGATTAAAAAACGGGCATAGTTCAATGGCAGAATAGCGGTCTCCAAAACCGTTGATGGGAGTTCGAATCTCTCCGCCCGTGCTGAAAAGTTCTTATAAATTCGGGATGGGAGTTCCCTGCCCGACTAACGCCGGTCAGGCGGGGAATCTCTCCGCCCGTGCTGGATAACTGAAAATTTTAAAATATGAACAAGATCGCATCTTATTTCAAAGAGTCATTTAAGGAGCTTACCGAAAAAGTAACCTGGCCAACATGGCCCCAGCTTCAGCAATCAACCATGATTGTGCTTGCTGCAACAATAGTAATAACATTCATCGTATTGGGTATGGACTTT
>CAZYTV010000433.1:0-1631 GCA_964650455.1 uncultured Chitinophaga sp.
ATGAACAGAAACAGGTACTGGTCAGTGATGAACTGATCCGGGGCATGTACATTACCAAGTTTCCCGGCGGCGGACTCGAATTCGGCGAAGGTACCCGTGACTGCCTGCGACGGGAATTCATGGAAGAAATGAATTTAAAGGTTTCCATCGGCGATCATCTGTATACCACTGACTATTTCCAGATGTCCGCTTTTAACCCGGAGCACCAGATCGTTTCGATCTATTATTTTGCCCATGCACAGGAAGCAATAACTGCTCCTTTACGAAATAAGCCTTTTGATTTTGATGCGGACCAGATGGCTGTTTATGTGGAGAAAAAAGAGATCGAGACCTTTCGCTTTATTGAATGGGACGATTTTTCTGAAGCGCACCTGACCTTACCCATTGATAAAATAGTGGCGGACCTGGTAAAAGGAAAATACTAATTAATTCTCCATCGCGGCTTTTTTCATGGCCGCCGCTTTTTCATGTCCCAGGTATTTTTCGATCCAGGCATGTACTAGATAAATAACCGGAGTCAGCAGCAGGGCTACGATAAATTTATAAATATAGTTCACCACACCTACCGCAATAAACAGGCTGAATGGCCATACAAAGTCGTTGCCCGTCTGATTGACCCGTGTTCCTATATAAAAAGCGATAAACAGTACCACAAAGCTGTCGATAAACTGGGATACAAGGGTGGAACCGGTGGCCCTGAGCCAGATACTTTTCTCCCCCGTGGCTTTTTTGATTTTATGAAATACAAACACATCAATCAATTGTCCCAGGATAAAAGCGGTCAGTGAACCTAAGATAATGAACCCACCCTGTCCCAGCACACTGTTATACGCCTTGCTCATATCCGGCACCCCACTTCCTTTTTTCCCGGTGATGAAAAAATCTGCAGGGGTGAGTTGCATGGCCCCATAAAATACAAGAAACGCGAAAACGATCAGTGCGGCCGTGAGATAGGACAGGAACCGGACACCTTTCATCCCATAATATTCATTGATGATATCGGTCATAATAAAAATAACGGGCCATAAAAGCACCCCTGCGGTCAGGTTTACCGACAGGTCATTACCAAAGAGATGGATACTGGCCGGCGCCAGCCCCAGTGTTTTCTCCAGGGAAAAAATCTTAACACCGATTATTTCAGCAATCAGGGCATTGGCAATAAACACGCCAGCCAGAATGATGAATAACCGGGTGGGTTTATCCTTGATGATAGTATGGATCATTCAGGTAAAATATATAGTATAACAAAACGAACAGAAATATAATATTAGCGATGATGAGCCATACAGGGACAATCTGTCTTAGCTTTTTCTTCGAAAAGGCCACTACCAGGTAACAAAGCACCGTGAACGGCACCAGCACCAACCCCATTCCATACCCGATCATAATGATGGTGGAAGATATGGGTTCACTGTTCTCCGTTTTTGTCATGGCAATGCCCAATGAAATCAGAAAAGAAATGCCGCAGATAAAGGCCAGACGGGATAAAAATAAAAGCCAGCGCATCAGCAATTTTCGCCTAAAATAGCATTATTTTGTCAGCTAAATACCGATGGAGCATGTAGAATCCCCTGCTGAAGAAATTACTCCCCCACGCCCTGGCCCTGGTCCTTTTTCTTGTTGTTTCCGCC
>CAZYTV010000434.1:0-1615 GCA_964650455.1 uncultured Chitinophaga sp.
AAAACCCGGAAGGTGATGAACCCAAACAAGCGGCTGCCGGGGATTTCGATCCCCTGGTTATTCAGCCATTCAAAAAAATGATGTAACATGTTCGTTGCCGGTTATTGGTTTACTTATTCAACAGTTTAAAAAACTCCATCACTTCTTCCTTATCATCGAAGTGACTCCGCACTCCTTTTATTTCCTGGTATTTCTCATGTCCTTTCCCTGCTACCAGTACGATATCTTCTTTGTTGGCCAGGCTGAGGGCGGTTTTAATCGCTTCTCTCCTGTCGGTGATTGAGATATATTTTCGTCTGTACGCTGGCGCTAATCCTTCTTCCATATCCCGGATGATCTGCTCCGGTGCTTCACTCCGGGGATTATCACTGGTAAAAATCACCCGGTCACTGTGTTCGCAGGCAACGGTCGCCATCACCGGTCTTTTTGTTTTATCCCGGTCACCCCCGCAGCCCACCACCGTAATGATCTGTTCAAATCCCTTTCTCAGTTTTTTGATCGTGGCCAGTACGTTGAGCAAAGCATCCGGGGTGTGTGCATAATCCACAATGGCGATCACCCTTTCATTCACAGAGACCAGGTAATCAAATCTTCCTTCCGCACCGGTCAGTTCACTTAAAGCGGTCAGCACTTCCTGTTTGTCTTCGCCCAAACAAACCGCAGCACCATAAACGGCCAGCAGGTTGTAGGCATTAAACTCACCGATCAGGCGGAAATGCACTTCAATATCATTCACCGTCATCTGCAGGCCACTCAGGCTGTTGTCCAGGATCCGGCCTTTAAAGTCAGCCAGTGTTTTCAGACTGTAGTAGCACTTCTTTGCAACCGTATTCTGCAGCATCACCGTTCCCCGTTTATCATCTGCATTGCTGATGGCGAAGGCGCCGGCCGGCAGTGAATCGAAAAAGGCTTTCTTTACCCGGATGTACTCATCAAATGTTTTGTGATAATCCAGGTGATCATGCGTGATATTGCTGAACAGTCCGCCGGCATAGGTCAGTCCGGTTACCCGGTACTGGTGAATAGCATGCGAACTGGTTTCCATAAACACATAGCTGCATCCTTCATCTGCCATCCGCTTCAGCAGATAGTTCAGGCTGATTGCATCCGGTGTGGTATGGGTGGCTGGCACTATTTCATCCCCGATCCTGTTTTCCACGGTGCTGAGCAATCCTGTTTTATATCCCAATCTTGTAAAGAGCTTGTATAATAAAGTTGCGATCGTCGTTTTTCCATTCGTACCGGTTACACCCACCAGTTTCACTTTTTCTGAAGGCCTGCCGTAAAAATTACAAGCCATATATCCCGCGGCGGCTGCACTGTTTTCCACCTGCACATAAACCACGGCTTCATTCAGTATGGCCGGCCATTCTTCACAGATCACCACCGTTGCCCCGTTTTCAATCGCTTTTCCAATGAACAGATGACCATCAGCCGCGGCACCCTTTACCGCTATAAATGCTGACCCCGGTTTAATTTTCCTTGAATCCAGCTGCAGGTCATTGATGCTTACGGAAGTGGCTCCGGCTACTGTCCGGATCGGCACTTTATATAATACATCCTGTAATACCACGTCCGTTTTATTAATCGTTTATCTGTTCTCAGCTCAGTTCCC
>CAZYTV010000435.1:0-1601 GCA_964650455.1 uncultured Chitinophaga sp.
AACTGGATCCGTTTTACTTTCCGGATATGATCGATCATCTGGTGATAAGCGACCGTAAAGAGATAGGATTTACTTTTTGTTGCATCCACCTCTTCCCGGTTACGCCACATTTTTTCAAAGGCTGTTTGTACCACATCCCTTGCGTCCTCTTCATGCCTTAGATTCTTCAGGATGAAGCGGTACACATTGTCTGCGTACGTCGTTACACATTCATTATATTCTCTTTCAGTCATAAACAGCCGGGTGTGGGGTAAAGGTAATAATCAACGGCGCTGTACAAATAGTACGTTTTCAGGATAATTAAGTTACAAAAAGGGATAAAAAAATCCGGGTATGGGACCCGGATTTGTATAAAAGTAATTATTAATCAATTAATTAAGAGGCGAAACGAGAATAAACTGGCGGGAAAGGTTTTCCAGCATCAGGTCATCCGAGGAACCCTTCCCGGGTTCAGTACAGGTTCCCTCCGTTTTTAAACAACAGGGTTCACTGGCCTCCGGCTTTTCCGCCGTACGAGCGGGTAATGTAAATACCAGCAGTACTATCAGGACTGCAATTGTTATATAAGTAAAAATGATTCTGAATCCCGGTTGCATGTGGTTGGTTTGATGGTTTAGACGAAAGTAGAAAGCTTTATGTTACAGATTCCTTATAAAAAGTTAAGAATTATCAATGCATTTATTCTTTCGTTCTTATTCTGTTGATAATCTGCATTCTTCCATGCTGATCTTCTATTCTTTTTACTGGTTTGCCTGGCCTTTAGGGATAATCACTTAAAAAACCAGCGCTATTTCTGAAATACAGATTGCAATATAAACGCATAAAAGACCGCAGGTATTTATTACCGGCCAACTACATGAGTGATTGTCTGAAAAGCAGGAGTATGGGTGTGAAAGGAAATCCGGCCTGTATGTCAGAAGAAACTGGTTGTAAACCGGGGATGAGTGGACTACGTATATTTGTTGCCAAAATCAGCCAAATGAACGACAAACTGGTACAACGCATTGCCACCGAAGTGGAAGACATTAAAACAGCCGGACTTTATAAAACAGAACGGATCATCGAAAGCCCGCAGGGGGCAGAGATCATTGTAAATGGCAAAACAGTTCTGAATTTTTGTGCCAATAACTACCTCGGCCTCTCCAGTCACCCCAAAGTGATCCAGGCCGCCCATGAAGCCATTGATAAAAGAGGGTATGGGATGAGCAGTGTCCGTTTTATCTGCGGTACCCAGGATATCCATAAAGAACTGGAAGAAAAAATCTCCCGGTTCCTCGGCACCGAGGATACCATATTATATGCAGCCGCTTTTGATGCGAACGGCGGGGTCTTTGAACCATTGTTCAATGAACAGGATGCGATCATCTCCGATGCACTGAACCATGCCTCCATTATCGATGGGGTCCGGCTTTGCAAAGCCCAGCGTTTCCGCTATGAACATAATGATATGGCGGACCTGGAAGTTAAACTGAAAGAAGCCGCCGGATGCCGCAGCCGCATCATTGTTACGGATGGTTCCTTCAGTATGGATGGCACTATTGCGCGGGCGGATGAAATCAAGAAACTGGCTGAACAATATGATGCCTGTATCATGATCGATG
>CAZYTV010000436.1:0-1574 GCA_964650455.1 uncultured Chitinophaga sp.
CCGGCGCTAAACGCGTGGTTATTTCTGCTCCCGCTACCGGTGATCTGAAAACCGTTGTATTCAATGTGAACCACGAAATCCTGGATGGCAGTGAAACCATTATTTCCTGCGCTTCCTGTACCACCAACTGCCTGGCACCGATGGCGAAAGTGCTGCATGAAAAATATGGCATCGCTGCCGGTTTCATGACCACGATCCACGCCTATACCAACGACCAGAACACCCTGGATGCCCCGCATGCCAAAGGTGACCTGCGCCGTGCCCGTGCCGCTGCCGCGAACATCGTTCCGAACTCCACTGGCGCTGCCAAAGCAATCGGACTGGTACTTCCCGAACTGAAAGGTAAACTGGATGGTGCCGCCCAGCGTGTACCGACCATCACGGGTTCACTGACCGGACTGAGCACTATCTTAAATAAATCAGTTACCCCCGACGAAATTAACGCCGCGATGAAAGCTGCATCAAACGAATCTTTCGGTTACACCGAAGATGAAATCGTAAGCAGTGATATTATCGGAACCCATTTCGGATCACTGTTTGATGCCACCCAGACTAAAGTAATGACCGTGGGTGACAAACAACTGGTGAAAACCGTTAGCTGGTACGATAACGAAATGAGCTATGTAAGCCAGCTCGTTCGTACCGTTAACTTCTTTGCGAAACTGATTAGTAAGTAATAAGAAGCGTCTCCGGAGCGACATAAAGTATACGCGTCAGCGTTGCTTTATGTCCGCTTTTGAGCCTTCAGCTCTGGTTATAATGAAGATTAAGAATATTGACGGCCTGTCCGCCCGTGAACTACAACAGGAAGGTGATAATGGCGCCCGTTTTATTTATTTCGCTTACACCGTTTCTTTTGGAGTGGTGACTTTTAAACGCACTTCCGGTGTTTATATGATCCGGAAAGGGGAGAACCGCATCAACCGGTCCTGGCCTTTTACCGCACTGAGTTTTTTCTTCGGCTGGTGGGGATTGCCCTTCGGACCGAAATACACGATTGAAGCCATCCGCACCAACCTGAAAGGGGGAAAAGACGTTACTGATGAAGTAATGTCGACCGTTGCCGGTCATATTCTTTTCAGGGAAGCAGAGCGGCAAAGAATGCAGCCGCATTAACCTGATTCGTTCAATTTAATATTACAACTATGTCAAAATTTACAGCTTATGATTTCAGGAATCAGAAAGCCCTGATTCGTGTTGACTTTAACGTACCCCTGAACGATAAATACGAGATCACGGATGATACCCGGATGCGGGCCGCCATTCCAACGATCAAAAAAATTCTGAACGACGGAGGCAGTGTGATCCTGATGAGTCACCTCGGCCGCCCGAAAGACGGACCCACTGAAAAATATTCACTCAAACACCTGATTAAGCATCTTTCCGGACTGCTCGGAGATACGACTCCTGTTCTTTTCGCGGATGACTGCATTGGCGAACAGGCCTGGCTGACTACCGGTATGCTGCGACCCGGTGAAGTGTTACTCCTGGAAAATCTCCGCTTTTATAAAGAAGAAGAAAAAGGCGATGAAGCATTTGCCGGTAAACTGGCCCGCCTGGGTGATGTATGGGTG
>CAZYTV010000437.1:0-1558 GCA_964650455.1 uncultured Chitinophaga sp.
ATGTGGTACCGTCGATATGCCCGGTATAGATCACCCAGAAATCCTTGCCTTTATTGGAATAGTCCTGCGCAGTAAGTGTGGTACTTGCTGACAGTAAGCAGATAATAATCAGTAGCCTTTTAAGCTTTCTCATAAGCTAACCCTCGTTGGCCGGCGGGCATGAAGCACCCGAAGGCACGATTTCCCCAGGATAAGAATCAAAAAATGAGGTGAGGTTTAATGAAGGTATCGGTTCCGTCCCTATATTTTCCTGACGAACATCATCATCATCAATAACATCGCGGACAGGCTTCGCTGTACTTATTCCCGATCAGGAACCCGAAAACGATCTCATGGGTGCCACTGTTAAAATCCCGGAGAATGTTGTTATTACTTGATTTTTCGTACGCGTAACTCACGTTGAAAGTATTGCTGATATTCATGCCGAGCATCCCTGAAAAACCATCCTGATAACGGTAACTGCCGCCCACCCAGAGCTGATCCCGGTATTGCAGTTTGAGGTTGGCCTCCGGCTGAAATTCGCGGAAAGAACTGCCTTTGATATACTTTACCATTAAGGAAGGCACCGCATTGATATCCTCAGATAAAAGGAAACGATAACCGGCGGTCAGGAATAAATGCGGGATCATCCGTCCCTTGGTCAGGATCGATGCATTATCATCCACAAAGTTGATCGTGCTGGGTAATACATTCTGTGCTGCCAGCCCGATAAAGTAATCCCTGGAGTAGAGCCAGAGTCCGGCCGCCATCTGGGGCCTTACCCGGGTAAGTTGTCCGGTGGTCAGGGATCCATTAGCAGGATCACTGGGATCGCCGTTACCGGAAAAATCCTGTTTACTGATATCAATCCCCACTTTAGTAATACCGGCAGAAAGACCGGCGGAGATATTCGTGGTGGGACTTAATCCCAGGTGGTAGGCATAAGAAACACTGGTGGACAGAAAATTGAAACTGCCGGTGCGGTCATTGATCACATTAAAACCAATACCATGGTGAGGTTCGGCGGCGGTATAATTTTCCCAATACGCTTTCCCTCGTGGGTTTTGGCCCGGCACCTGGAAAGAAGTGGACGAGGTACGGTAATCATTCTTACCCAGCGGGGCATGTATACTGAGATAGGTTGTTTTCGGAGCCCCGTTAATACCCACCCACTGATCCCTGACCGACATTTTCAGGTCACCGTAATTGTCGATTCCCGCAATAGCCGGGTTAATAATAAAAGGGTTGATTAAATACTGGGTATAATGCGGCTTCTGCTGACTGATAGCCAGTGGGCCTGCACCCAGTATTAGCATGGCGATAAACAAAATTCGTTTCATAGACTTACCTGATTATATCAACATAACCGGCCATCTTCGAGCGACCGTTTTTCGGATCAATCACATAATAATAGGTTCCCACGGGTACATCCTTACCATTGACCTTGCCATCCCAGGGGGTGGCATAACCAACAGAATGAAATACCGGCTGACCATAGCGGTTCACCACGTCAATGGTGCAGCCCGGGTAAGATTCAAGGTACGAAATTACCCAGCGATCATGCACCCCATCCCCGTTC
>CAZYTV010000438.1:0-1545 GCA_964650455.1 uncultured Chitinophaga sp.
TCCAAAGAATATGATGGCAAGGCGAATATCGGCAAACTGAATGTGGACAATAACCCCGAAGTATCCATGAATTACGGAATCACTTCTATCCCGGCGATTCTTTTTATCAAGAATGGCCAGGTGGTGGACAAATTAGTAGGTGCACAACCGAAAGCGAATTTTGTAAGAAAGATCGAATCGCATATTTAAGGCTCATAAAACGCATAAAAAAGCCCGGACTTCAGTTGAAGTCCGGGCTTTTTTTACAGGAACATCGAAATTGATTAATGCTGTGGATGTAATTCGTCCGGGTTATGTTTATGCCTGAATAAAACAGCAAAGAGGATTCCCACCACAAGGGCGTAGAGGGCAAAATAAAACCAGATACTGTGCCAGTCTTTATCACCGGCCCCAACGGTAAAATAGCGATCGATCACATATCCGCTGACTTTGCTACCCATATAAGCACCGACACCGTTGGTCATCATCATAAACAGGCCCTGGGCACTGGAACGGATGGAAGGACTGGTGGTGGTTTCAACAAACAGGGAACCGGAGATATTGAAAAAATCAAAAGCCATTCCGTACACAATACAGGACAGAATGATCATCCATAATCCGTCGGCCGGATTTCCATAGGCAAAAAGACCGAAACGAAGTACCCAGGCAATCATGGAGAAGAGCATTACTTTCTTGATGCCGAATTTTTTCAGGAAGAATGGAATAGTCAGAATAAAAACGGTTTCTGAAATCTGGGAAATGGACATGATAATCGTGGAATATTTCACCACAAAGGATTCAGGCCCGTATTCCGGTACTTTCCGGAAATCATCCAGGAAAGAATCGCCGTACATATTGGTGAGCTGCAGGGCGGCACCCAGGAACATGGAAAAAATAAAGAACAGGGCCATCTTATATTTCGAAAAGAGTTTAAAGGCATTCAGACCCAGTTGTTCCACCAGGCTGGCGTCTTTTGCTATGGAACGCTGAGGCGGGCATTTAGGCAGGGTGAATGCATATATGCCCAGCGCAATGGCGGCCACCGCTGCAATGATAAACTGATTGGCATTGGCCTTGCTGCCTGTCAGGTTGGTGGTCCACAGGGCCACAATAAAACCGATGGTACCCCAGACCCGTATGGGCGGGAAAACCTTTATCACATCATAATTGTTATTCTTCAGGATGGTATATGAAATGGAATTGGAGAGGGAGATCGTCGGCATGTAACAAATCATGGCTGCGAAAATCACATAATAAAGGGTATCTGGATCATTGACCTGTGGTACAAAAAAGAGGACCACCCCGTAGAGGATCTGCAGGATCCCATAGAGCTTTTCTGCATTCATCCATTTATCCGCGATGATTCCGGTGAGGGCGGGCATAAACAAAGAGGACAATGCGAGGGTTGAAAAGATGGCACCGACCTGTGCACCGGTCCACCCTTTTGCATTGAAACAATAGGTCCCGATCGTCAGTAACCAGGCACCCCATACAAAAAACTGCATGAAACTAAGCACCGTTAACCTGCCTTTGATATTCATACGGAAAATTTAAAATGAACACTTT